>JBIKZT010000069.1:0-6315 GCA_044354565.1 Ilumatobacteraceae bacterium | reverse complement strand
ACAGGCGGTGCGAGCCCAGCACTTGCTTCGTGGATGCGTTCACATCTGGAACTCGCAATTGGGCCTGAGTACGAAGAAGTGGTGTCGCGTCTTGCAGTAGAACGCGCACGTGTTCATGCAAATGGTGAATCCACTGAAAATGTTCAATGGCAGCCAATCATTATGAATGTCATGGCAGACATTGGCATGACCTGCCCCGTGCCACGCGAAGTGCAGGTAGCGCAATGACCGTTCATCTAGTTGGAGCAGGTCCTGGTGACCCAGAACTTCTCACTGTTAAAGCAGCACGTCTTATCTCTGAAGCCGACGTGATCGTTCATGATTATTTGTCAAACGATTCCATCCTTAAAATGGCAAAACCAGGAACTGAATTCATTGATGTTGGCAAGAAGCCTGGCAACCCCACTCCACAAGATCTCATTAATGCCTTGCTCATTCACCTTGGTGCACAAGGACTCAATGTGGTGCGCCTCAAAGGTGGTGACCCATTCGTGTTTGGTCGCGGTGGCGAAGAAGCACAAGCGCTTCAGGAAGCACGCATTCCGTTCACTGTTGTTCCCGGCATTACGTCTGCCATTGGTGTGCCCGCGGCTGCAGGAATTCCCGTTACGCATCGCAATGTCTCCCCTGCTTTCACAGTGGTAACTGGCCACAGAGAAAGTGGTGGTTCTTCTGCAATTGAATGGGAATCACTTGCCAAAGTTGGCGGCACCATTGTTGTTCTCATGGGTGTTGCAGAACGCGCACTCATTGCACAACGCCTAATGGACGGTGGATTATCTGCCGATACCCCTGTGGCTGCAGTGCGTTGGGGAACCCGCGCAGAACAACACACCACTCGTACAACACTGGCTGAACTAGGAACAGCCGAACTGAAAGCGCCAAGCACCATCGTGATTGGTGCCGTGGCTGCATACGAATTCATCGACGGCGTACACGTTGAGAACACGGTGGCAGGTCAGTAATGCGTCGCTCCATAGATGTAGTGCAGATAGACGCCACAGACCTACCTGATGGATTAGATGACGTCACACCAGTGATGTGGACTGTAGCTGTCAGCGATGACTACGACGACGCAACACCGCGTGTGGTGTTAACCGTTGAACCACTAGGTGGACAAGGTGAAGGTTTAGTTGCCCACCTTGCCCCCGATAATGCCCGCAGATTACGAAAAGCACTAGCAGATGCCCTCCGAGAGGTCGGCGAAAAGGAATAGATATGACCATTGCAGAAGCCCCCATCCCCCGCGACCTCGACGCAGAACAATTGCGCGACATCGAACGATTCGAGATTGCCATTGATCAGTTCCTCAAAGGCGAGATCTCTGATGATGTCTTTCGCGTGATGCGCCTGAACAACGGCATCTATGGTCAACGCCAAGGCGGCACTAGTCAAATGGTGCGCATCAAACTTCCTGCAGGCTCCATCACTCCAGAACAGTTTGACGTAATGGCAGATTTGTCATCAGAGTTCTCACGCGGTTGGGGTCACATCACTACTCGTCAGAACATTCAATTTCACTTTGTTGAATTGCGTCGCATTCCCGACCTGTTGCGCAGACTTGCTGATGTGCAACTCACTTCGCGCGAAGCATGTGGCGACACTGTGCGAAACGTAATGGCATGCCACTTGGCTGGCGCTTGCCCCTACGAGAAATTAGATGTCACTCCATGGGCTGAAGCGGTGTATCGCCATTTCGTGCGTAACCCCTTGGGTCAGCGTTTGCCTCGTAAGTTCAAAGTGAACTTCTCAGGATGCTCCACAGATTGTGGTCAGGCCATGTTTAACGACGTCGGTGTTGTTGCTGCTACTCGCACCCTTGATGACGGAACAATTGAATCCGGCTTTCGTGTCTACATAGCCGGTGGATTAGGCGCAACGCCACACCCTGCTCTTGCGTTGGAAGATTTCACGTCGCGTGAAGACTTGTTACCAACCGTAGAAGCCGCATTGCGTGTTTTCGATCAAACCGGTAATCGCGACAACAAGCTTCGTGCACGTATGAAGTGGGTTGTTGATCAGTTGGGAATCGACGAGGTACGCCGGCGTGTCATCAAGATTCGCCACACACTCCCTGCATCATCTTCGTGGCCAGGGGGAATCCCAGCTGAAGTTCGTAATGCCGGTGATACACCAGCAGGTCGCATTACAGAAGGTGAAGTGTCCCAAGTCGGGCAGAGCACTCTCATCAATTTCACCTCGTCGGATCCATTTCGCCGTTGGGAAAATGCAAGTGTTATTCGCGGCGCAGCCAATGGCACTGTCTCAGCAATTGCATACGCCCCGCTTGGCGACATCACCGCATCGCAATTCCGTGCGCTTGCCAATATTCAGCGTCACTTTAAGTCTGATGTTCGTTTGTCCAACAGACAGAACGTAGTGTTTCGTAGTTTGCAGCCAAGCCAGATGCGCGAGTTGTACGACATGCTCGATGCAATCGGTATGGCACAACCAGGTGCAGAACTTTCACGAGATGTTGTGGCGTGCCCAGGTGCCGACACATGCAACATTGCAGTCACGCAATCTCGCGGACTTGCCAAGGCAATCGGTGAAAAGCTTGAAGAAGAAGGACTCGCCGAAGTAGGTGGCGTTCGCATCAACATTTCTGGTTGCACCAATAGTTGTGGCCAGCACCATGCAAGCGACATCGGCTTTTTTGGTGCCGAGCGTCGCGCACATGGCAAGTCTTTACCTGGGTATCAGATGCTTCTCGGTGGCTATGTCGGCGAAGAGCAGATTCACTTCGGCGAGAAGGCATTGCGTCTTCCTGCAAAAGCTGCGCCCGAAGCGGTTGCTCGTGTTGTTCGCCGCTTTGCTGCAGAACGTGAAGCCGCAGAAACCTTCCAAGGTTGGCTTGCCCGTTCTGGCGGCGCTACCGCCGTTGCAGACGGTCTACGTGATCTCGACGACATTCCGCTTCCAGACACAGCTCCCGAGTTCTTCGTTGACTACGACGAGACTGGGCCATTCTCTGGCGAAGTTGGCGACTCGGAGTGCGCGGTCTAAAGAACTCGCGTTCTAGATGACAGAATGAATGCCACATGGCTGGCGACATTCGTAACGACCCCCACACTGGGGCCACGGTTCATATTGTTGCCGACCGTCAGAACAGACCGAACCTTCCTAGTCAGGGTTGCCCCTTTTGTGTCGGTGGCCTTGAAGCACCCGAACCGTATTCAGTGCGAGCGTTCCCCAACCGTTGGCCCGCACTCGAGCCTGGATATTGCGAAGTGGTTCTGTATTCACCACACCACGACGCCACGTTTGCGTCCATCGGTATAGACGGCGCAGTAGATGTCATCAACTTGTGGGCTGAACGAACAACGGCCCTGCAGCAGTTACCCAATGGTGAATACGTCATCGTCTTTGAAAATCGTGGCGCAGAAATTGGCGCGACTATCTCGCATCCACACGGCCAGATTTATGCATTTGATCATGTTCCTGTTCGCCCAGCACAAGCACTTACTACGAAGTGGAGCCCAGACGAACTTGCTGATGACCGACTGATCATCGATGTAGACGGGTGGTGTGTGTACGCAGAATACGCATCGGTGCATCCCATCTCACTTCGCATCGCACCACGCCAACGCATTACAGACTTGCCGAGCATGACTTCAGGTGACCGAACCACTCTTGCCACAATTCTTGTGCGCATGTTTGGCGCACTCGATGCATTGTTTGACGCGCCACTGCCCTACATGATGTGGATCAACCAAGCGCCTCGCACCACCAAGGATTGGCCAAAGGCTTGGTTCAATATTGAGATTGTTTCTCCATGGCGCGCACCGCATGTGCCGCGTTACATCGCCGGTGTTGAAATTGCCAGTGGTGAATATTTCAACCCTGTCGATCCGGCAAATGTTGCAGCCCGACTTCGCACATTGGTGTAACTGTGCTTGTTCGTGCACCAGGCCGCGTCAACCTCATTGGTGACCACACCGATTACACGGGTGGCCTTGTATTTCCCATGGCTATCGACCGATGGACTGAGATTTCATACGAGATTGTCGATGCTGTCACCACGCTTACGTCCGCTGATGAAACAGGAACCGTTACCTTTCCTAAAGATGCACAATTCGATGCAGCGTTCTCACCACGCTGGGGACGATACGTACTTGCGGTAGCGACGCAAATGAAACTTGCACGCAGTATCAATGGCCACATCACCACCACTATTCCAGTTGGGGCTGGCTTGTCCTCTAGTGCAGCACTAGAGATGGCAGTTGCGCTCGCACTGGGAAGCAACCATTTCTCACAAGAGCTCGCGCTACTTGGCCAACGCGCGGAACAATTAGCAACCGGAGTACCCACCGGCATTATGGACCAACTCTGTATTGCTTCTGCACAGGAACAACACGGAACCCTCATTGACTGCCACACGTTGAATGTGCAGCACATCCCCATTCCCGAAGACATTGAGATTGTGGTGCAATTCATTGCCCATCGAACACTTGAAGGTTCGGAATACGCAGACCGAGTGGCCCAATGCGCAACCGCCGAATCACTCATCGGGCCACTACGTATGGCGACACTGAACGATGTTGCAACTATCAAAGATTTCACTATTCAACAAAGAGCACACCACGTTGTTTCGGAAAATGCTCGCGTTACGCAATTCATAGATGCGCTAAGTCAGAATGATTACGCCGCAGCTGGGCTCATCATGAAAGCCAGCCACCACAGCCTCGCTGAAGACTTTGCTACTTCTACGAAGCAAATGAACGATGCGGTTGCTGTGGCCTGTGCAACGCCTGGCGTGTTTGGTGCACGCATGACAGGTGGTGGGTTTGGTGGCTGCATCGTGTTGTTGTGCGCGCCTGGTACCGAAGTACCGGGTTGGCGTGTGCAGCCCGTTGGTGCTGTGCACCACGTGAATTAACGCTGTGAAATGACGTATGCGAAGGTGTAAGTGCCCGCGCCAATGCGATACTTCTCCAACGTGTCGGGGCCGCAACTAGCCGTCCCCACACCACGATGTGCAATATCAAGATGAACCGTCAGGAACTTATTGCGATGTAGTTCAGTTTGGTCGTTGGCTTGATACAGATCAGTCGCAGAGTAATGCACTGCAGACATATGCAACAAGCAACCGTCTGCCTCTATACGCATCACATCGCCTGACCGCTCATCTATGAGTTCCATCCAACGGCAATTTGTGCGCAATCCAAACTCTTGAGGCACCAAGTACGGCAACTCATCGGGTGCTTGTTCATAGATGCCCACCATCGCCGAGGCCTGACGGTCTGGATAACACTCGTGTGGTCCGTTTCCGTACCAACGTAATTTTGTGAATCGTGCCGGCACATCAAATGTGGCACCAATACGTGGCACATCGGCCAAGTCTTTTGGAATTACTAGTGAATGCTCATACCGCACTGAACCATCGGTACGTTCGTTCATCGTTGTTGTATTTGTAACGACATCGGCATCACTAGTTGCAATGCCTTGCGACAACCAACGCTCAAGTGATTTTCCAAAGCCTGCCCATAAGTGCGGCATCATTTTGAATCCGTCGTTGTCAATGGCTGCACGCCACAACGTGACTCGCGGCAGTACGTCAAGAGGCTCCGTAGCTTTCGAGCGCAGCACAACCTTGGCCGGCTTTGCGCTACGTAACACCACTTGATCCCACGAAACAAGATGACCTTTGCCAGCCCATTCGGTTGACTTCTTCAACGACCATTCCACGGTGAGGAACGCTTCTCGTGCAGATGCTGGCACCGCACAGGGCAGTTTCACTTTTGCAGTTGCTTCGGCCTGCACGGCTGGTACCGACAACGCACCAGATTTTGCGACTCGCCCATCAACAACGAGCGACCAAGTGGCACTGTACGCAGATAGGTCGGAGAACCATTGGCGATTCTTAATGACTAACTGACGCGCAGACGCCGAACCACCAAGTGAGACCGCTATCGGTCTGTGTACCCACGCAAGTTCACGCATCGCTGGGTGCGGTGTCATATCTGCATGAATGAGACCGTCGGCTACAAAGTTTCCGTCGTTTGGCGTATCACCAAACTGTCCACCAAAGGCAAACCGTTCTTTCCCGTTAGCAAGTTTCTGTGTGAGTCCGTGGTCTTTCCACTCCCACACAAATCCGCCCTGTAGACCAGGCGTGTTTTCGAATGCATGCCAGTAATCAGACAAAGAACCATTTGAATTACCCATGGCATGGCTGTACTCGCACATAATGAGCGGTCGCAAGCCTTTGCTTGCTTTGCCGTATTTCACAATCTCGTCAATTGTGGAATACATCGGGCACACAACATCGGTTGCTTGTAAACCGCCGTCTTTCCAATTGGTGTGGTACACCGC
>JBIKZT010000068.1:0-6329 GCA_044354565.1 Ilumatobacteraceae bacterium | reverse complement strand
GGTCTGAGCAAGAGCTTGCTGCGATTCCCAACATTCGTTTGATCACTCACCGGGTGAACCAGGGAAGTGGTGCTGCACGGCGCACAGGTACAACAGCGGCGCGTGGCAGAGTCGTTGTGTGGACCGACGTTGATATGACGTATCCAAATGATCTCATTCCAGAGCTGGTTGACTCGATGGAAGGCTTCGATCACATTGTTGGTTGGCGTCAAACCGAAGAGGGAACCCACAAGATTTTACGTACCCCTGCCAAGTGGCTGATTCGCAAATTGGCTAGCTACTTGTCGGAAACTGATATCAAAGATCTCAACTCCGGGCTTCGGGCCTTTCGCCGCGATGTGGCCATGCAATATGTGCATCACCTTCCCAAAGGTTTCTCCTGTGTCACAACACTCACGATGTCGTTCCTCGGTAATGGTTATTCAGTTGGGTTTTTCCCTATCGAGTATTTCCCTCGCGCGGGACGTTCCAAGTTTCATTGGCTAAGCGATACTCGCCGTTATGTACTGCAAGTAGTGCGCATGACCCTTTCATACAATCCGCTCAAGGTGTTCTTGCCTTTGGGCTTATTGCTTCTTGGTGTCGGCACAGTAAAACTTGGTATTGACTGGGCTGGTCGCGATTTCAAACTTGCCGCCAATACGTTGCTGTTGTTCTTTGCCTCTCTTCAGGTGATTACTGTTGGTTTGTTGGCAGATCTTGTAGTACGCGCAACAAAGAGTCCAGTTTCTATTCCACCCGTGTGATTTTGTAGCCATGTCTGCAAAGAAATTTGTCATTGTGGGTGCCGCATTGTCGGCCAACAAGGGTGCTGCCGCCATGGCGGAGTCTGTAGTTGAGCATCTACACGAGTACGTGGGGCCAGCTCAATTCACGCTTCTGACCACTTATCCCAAAGATGATGTGACAAAGACCCGTGAAATGCCTGATGTGAAGGTGCTTGGTCTCGAGCCATTACGGCTTGCCTGCGTGGAATTTCCACTTGCTTTACTTGCGGCTATCTCGCGTGTGCTTCGTATCCCTTGTGGATGGATTCGTTCTCGTGGTTGTAGGGCAATTCTTGATTCTGATTGCGTCATTGATGTTGCTGGCATTTCATTTGTCGATGGTCGTGGTATTCCAATCACGGTGTACAACGCATTAATGACTGCAGTTCCGCTCCTTCTGGGAACGCCCACAGTGAAGGCTGCGCAGGCCATGGGACCATTTCGTACACAGCCGAATAAAACACTGGCGAAATTGATTTTGCCTCATCTTGCAGCAATTTGTGCCAGGGGTGCAGGAACCCGTGAACATCTCGACGAATTGCGATTGAAGAATGTGCATGACGTGGCTGATTTGGCATTCACGTTGCCTACTGCCAGCGCCCTTCCTGCTTCTGTTGAAGAAAGAATTGCTCATTGTAGAAATCAATACGTTTTGGTTATGCCTAGTTCTGTGGTCAAAGGGCTGTATCAGAAGCAGGGCGGCGACTACGTGAACGCGATGGTCAAACTGATTGAAGAGATTCGCGGTTCGACTGGGCGCACTGTTGTGGTGGCGCCACATTCACTACGCGTTGGCAAACCTGAAGGCCGAATGAATGATGGCCCTGTGTGTGACGAAATTATTGCCCGTCTAAAAGGCGATGCCGAGGTGATTGGCATTAGTGAAGACTTGTATTCGGCTGAATTGCGGCGACTCGTTGCCGATTCGCGCGTGCTGGTCACATCTCGTTTCCATGCGATGATCTCCGGCCTCGCAACTACGACGCCGACGATTGTGCTTGGGTGGAGTCATAAATATCGCGAGGTGCTCGACTTATTCGGTGCAACTGAATATGGATTAGATGCAATGGCTCTATCTGACACATCACGCGTGGTCAGCATGGTTAAAGGTGCGCTAGATCTTCACGATGTTCTTGAGAAGCAGTTCAAGGCGGCGCTTCCTGCGGTGATTAATCAGTCGGAAGAGAATTTCCGCATCATTGCGTCGGTGCTTCGCTAACAGTTGGCTTCAACTTCCTAGCAATCAAGTTGAAGATCAGTGCGCCGAGAAAATCCACGCTCACAAAAATCATTCGGCTAGCAACTGCTAACGAAAGCGCAGTTGATGTGCCAACGGTTGCCGACAAGAGCCCGGTGAAGATCGATTCGCGCACGCCGAGACCGCCGGGTGCTCCGATGACGAGAAAACCGATGAGCCACGACAACGAGCTCACAAAGAACATATGAAGAACTCCAACCTCTGCGCCAAAAGCGTGTGCAGTGATTGTTGTTGATAGTGAAATCATGATCCATGCGGGCACTTGAACGATGGTCAAGGCAAGCATGTCTTTTGGGGCGGTGAGTTCGTTGGTGCCTGAGGTGACTTTGCGTAATAAACCCACGAGACGTTGTCGCAGTGGCGCGATTGCGTACAAAGATAGTCCGAATAGAAGCGCCAGTAGAAGTGCTGCGCCAACTATGGGCCGTTCCCACGACAACAGAGACCCAAGTGCAGCACAGAGTGCAGCTGCGCTGTAGGTGGTGAACATCGAGAGGCCAGTGACCGAGTACGCATCTGCACGGGGGACACCTCCGCGAACGGCCATCTCTGCGCGGCCAACTACCGCCCAAACCCCACCAGGCACATACTTTCCCAATTGGCCCGTGTAATACCAAGACACCAATTGCGCGCGCGGAACCTTGTATCCACGTCGTAGCAGTAAGCGGCCCCACATCCAGCCGAGGTAACTCATTGACATGAACGCAAAGAACACGGCCCCAACTAGAGATGACCATGTGAGATGAGAGAAGGAATCTTTCATCTCGTCTCTGTGTGTCCACATGGTGCGAAGCAGGAACGCCATTCCGGCGAGACCGATGATCAGGCCGATTGAAGAAACTAATGCTCGTATAGAGAATGGTTTCATAGTTTTAGGCACCTATAGATAGTACGAGATGAACTAACGGCGGTCTTGCAGAAACGGATACTTTGTCCGAACATCTGAGACAAAAGCGGGTTCTATCTCTGCATAGAGAATGCATGCTTCAGATTGGCCCTGAGCAAGAATTGTTCCGAGTGGATCAATAACGAGACTGTCGCCTGAATAGTTGAGGCCGCCGCCATCTCCTACGCGATTGCAGCCCACCACATATGCCTGGTTCTCGATCGCGCGAGCACGCAAGAGGGCCATCCAGTGTTCTCGACGAGCAGTTGGCCAGTTTGCAGGTACTAGGTAGATGTCTGTGTTGTGTGCGCACGCCCAGAATTCATCGGCGAATCGAAGGTCGTAACACACGAACAATGATGTGCGAAGTCCGTCGATATCGATAGTGACATGTTCTTGTCCGGCGCGAAAATGTTTGTCTTCGCCCCCATAGGTGAAGGGGTGGATTTTTGAATAACGATGCTCTGAGCCATCGGGCGAAGCAACGACGAAAGTGTTAAACGGGCGAAGATCGTCTGGTGCAACCTCGGGACAACTGCCACCGATATACACGTTCAACTCTTGGGCCATCGTTGATAAAAACGCGCTACTTGGTCCACCGACGGGCTCTCCAATGTCGTCACGGTCGACAACGAATCCGGTGGAGAACATTTCGGGAAGAACAATCAGACGTGCTCCGTTGTGCACCGCTTCAGTGATGATTGGTCGAAGGGCATTGAAGTTGGCTTGTCTGTCTGCCCAGGCGATGTCGTACTGAATAACTGCGATTTTCATTTCCAATTCACCAGTCGTTCTGACGCTTCATGAATTGTGGACAGTTGTTTGCAAAACGCGAAACGCACAAGATGTGTTCCTTCTGCAGCATGTGTTGGATGGTAAAGCACCGAAGCTGGAATAGCCACCACTCCACAAGCATGCGGTAGCTGTTGACAAAACTCGAGGCTATTCAGGTGTGACCACCTGCTGCTGATGTCTGCAGTGATGAAATATGTGCCCTCTGGCTTGATTGGCGCAAGGCCTGCAGTAGTCAAAGCGTTCGTGAGTATGTCTCGCTTCTCTTGTAGATCTGCAGCAAGTGTCGAAAAATACTCGTCGGGGAGGCGCAGTCCAACGGCAATGGCAACTTGGAAAGGTGTTCCACCGGCAAATGTAAACAACTGCTTCGCCATTCGAACCGCGTTAACAAGGCGTACTGGTGCACAGGCCCAACCAATTTTCCATCCCGTCACATTGAACGATTTGCCACCTGAAGAGATGGTGATGGTGCGTTCATGCATACCGGGAAGAGTTGCTATGGGGACATGAACTGCGTTGTCAAACACAAGATGTTCATACACTTCGTCCGAAATAACAATGAGGTCGCGTTCAATTGCGTGCCGCGCAATGATGTTCAATTCTTCAGTGGTGAAGACTGTGCCGGTTGGGTTGTGCGGTGAGTTGAGAAGAATGACTCGCGTCTTTCCTGAAAATGCTTGCGCTAGTTCTGTTTCATCAAATGTGTATCGACCATCATGCTGCGGGCGAAGAGTGACGGGTCTAAGCACTGCGCCACCAAGTGATGTGAGTCCTGCATAGGTATCGAAGAGCGGTTCAAAGACCACGACTTCGTCTCCGTCGTTGAGAAGCCCTAACAACGATGCGGCAATGGCCTCACTTGCGCCGACGGTAATAAGAATTTCAGTGTTGGGGTCGTACTCAAGTCCCCAGAATCGTTTTTGGTGTTCACTCACTGCGTGTCGTAGGTCGGCGACACCAATGCCAGGTGGATACTGATTATTTCCCAGTGCAATTTGTTCTTGAGCAGTATGTAGTACCTCGGGAGGACCGTTGTAATCCGGGAATCCTTGCCCCAGGTTTATGGCGCCGGTTTGCACTGCGAGCGCAGTCATCTCAGCGAAGATGGAGGCTCCAAAGCCTTCCAATCGATGGGCGAGAGGCGAGTTGGTCACATCTCTAGCGTATGCGTTGAGCTAAGCGGTCCATCCAGCGAACGCATCGATCATGGCGGTGACATCACCCAGTGGATACAAGATGGGGCAGGTTGCTCCGTCTTTCATGTATTCACGCACTTTTGCGCGTGCATCATCTGGTGTTCCTGATGCGGTCAACATCTGAACAATCTCATCAGGTACCAATTTGGATGCAGCAACAACTTGTTCATGAGTGGCTGGCCATGTGAGTACTTCGCCGACCTTGTCGAGCAAAGACTGTGGCACGCCTGAGGCCTTCATGATGTGTGGCTGCTGGCCGAGATACTGGGTCACCATCAGACGAGCCATGTCGAGTGCGGTTTTGCGATCTTCGTGAACACTGCATACAACAAGTTGTGGGCGGTCAATGTTTTCCCAATTACGACCTGCTTTGTCGGCACCAATGGCAAGGTGTTCGAGAGCCTTCTTGTTGTAATCAGGTGATACCAAATAGTTGAGTACTACGCCATCGCAAATCTCTCCGGCTAATTCCATCATTTGCATGCCTGTAGCGCCGAGGTAAATAGGAACATCCTTCGGACGACGGTCTTGATATACGTAATCAAGTTCAACACCATCAAGTTGTACAAACTCGCCATTCATAGTGACGGTCTCGTTTGCTAACAATGCTCGAACAGCAGTCACGATCTCGCGCATCGCACGAAGTGGTTTGTTGCGAGTAATGCCAACTTTTGAAGCAAGTGGATCCCACCACGCGCCAATTCCAAGTATCACTCTGCCTGGAGCAAGATCATCAAGGGTGGAAAACGTTGCAGCAAGGCGTGCAGGGTTACGTGTCCAGCAATCAACTACACCAGAACCAATCTTGATCTTGTCCGTGACTGCAGCAAACGCAGACATAGGAACAATTGCATCACGCACGAGGCGGCTATCGGCTTGCCATACGGCTTCGAAACCTTTTTCTTCTGCATACTTGGCGTACTGCATGCCTTCAGAGATTGGGTGAGCATCTTGAAGATAGAGAGCAGCTGGACTTGTCATGGATTCTCCTAGGAAGTATTAATCGGCAGTATCGGATGATTTTGGTTTCATTGGCAATCGTGTGCGCCAGATTCCGTCTGCGGCATGAAGAGCTGCGGCCACTGCTGGTGCTGTGGGAACGAGACCAATCTCACCGACACCCTTAATGCCATACGGGCTTCGTGGCTGAGGACATTCAACCATGATCACGTCGATTGATGGCATGTCTTTCGGGCGAATAATGCCGAGAGAACGCAATGTCATATTGGTGGGGAAGCCGTTTTCATCGCTAGGGAAGTCCTCAGTGAGTGCATAGCCAAGACCCATGTGAACGGCGCCTTCAATTTGCCCTTCACACAAGGTGGGATTGACTGCTTTGCCCACATCGTGAACTGCAACAACTTTTTCGATTGCTTGGGTTTCTTTATCCATCACCACGAGCTGTGCTGCATAACCAAACGCTGAGT
>JBIKZT010000021.1:0-17834 GCA_044354565.1 Ilumatobacteraceae bacterium | reverse complement strand
CGACGACCAACTAACAGGTGCCAATAAAGGTGATGTTCTGAAGTTCAGTGCTGTTCCAAACGGAACAGAAGAAGAAGCAGATTTCGTTGTCACGGTAAATCGCGTGCAGACGCTTGAAGTTCCTGAAGTGAACGACGAGTGGGTTGCTGCAAACATCGCCGATGCCGACACGGTTGAAGAGTGGCGTCAATCGTTGCGTGATCGCTACAGCGAAATGCGCGTTAACCAAATGCGCCGCACCGTTGTCGACCGCGTCACCGATGAATTGGCGAAACTTGTAGAAGTTGAAGCTCCAGAAGCAATGGTTGCCGGAGACTTGCAGGCACGTGTTCAAAACACCATTCAGCAGTTCCAACAGCAAGGCATTGCTCTTGACCAGTGGTTGTCTGCAACAGGACAAGACACGGATTCGTTCATTGCAGGTATGAAAGAGCAATCAGAAAAAGCAGTGAAGGTCGACCTTGCTTTGCGTGCAGTAGCTACTGCGCAAAACATTGAAGTCACCGACGAGGACCTTGAGGCCGAATACGAAGCAATTGGCGTACGCGTTAATGAAAAGACCGCCAAGGTGCGTAAGGCCTACGAGCAGAATGACGCAGTCACAGACCTCATTGCTCAGATGCGCAAGTCACAAGCACTCGAGTGGTTGCTGCATAACATCTCATATGTAGACCAGAATGGTGCAGAGCTCGATACCGACACGGTGTTGGGTGATCACGACCATGATCACGACCATGATCACGACGATGCGGAGGACGCAGAATGAACTTCCAGAATTACTACGTCCCGAACGTCACCGAGCAGACAAGTCGTGGAGAGCGCACATATGACCTCTTCTCACGTTTGCTGAAAGAGAACATCATCTTCTTGGGAACCCCCATTGATGACACCATTGCGAACTTGATCTGTGCGCAACTCATTCACCTCGAGAGTGAAAACCCAGACCGCGATATCAACATCTACATCAACAGTCCTGGTGGAGACATCACATCGTTGTTTGCTATCTACGACACCATGCAGTTCATCAAGAACGACATTGCCACCATCTGTCTTGGTCAGGCAGCATCTGCTGCGGCAGTTCTTCTGGCCGCCGGCACCAAAGGCAAGCGCCTCGCCTTGCCTCACTCGCGAGTTCTTTTGCACCAGCCGTACGGCCAGGTGGGCTACGGCCAAGTCACCGATCTCGAGATTGCAGCCAAGGAAATCCTGCGTATGCGTGACCTCCTCGAGGAGATTCTTGCCAAGCACACGGGCCAGAGCATGGAAAGAATTCATGCCGATACTGACCGTGACTTCGTAATTGAAGCGAATGAGGCCGTTGAGTATGGCATTATCGACAGTGTGATTTCTTCACGCGAGCTGACGGACCGCACCGGTCCTATCCGCTAGCAACACATCGTCGAGGGAGGGCCTTCGTGGCCAAATTTACGGACACAGGAGAGCTTCTGAAGTGCTCCTTTTGTGGCAAGTCCCAAAAGCAAGTTAAAAAGCTCATCGCCGGCCCTGGCGTGTACATCTGCGACGAGTGCATCGAACTCTGCAATGAGATCATCGAAGAAGAAGTGGGTGAGCGAAGCGATATTCGTTTGGAGTCACTTCCTACTCCAGTAGAGACTCGTGCATTCCTCGATGAGTATGTCGTAGGTCAAGAGCGTGCCAAAAAAGTCCTGTCGGTAGCTGTGTTTCATCACTATCGCCGGCTCCAGTACATGCAGCAGAACACTGGTATCCGTCGCGACGAAGTGGAACTGCAAAAGAGCAACATCTTGCTTCTTGGTCCTACCGGTTGCGGAAAGACACACTTGGCGCAAACCCTTGCTCGTATGTTGAACGTTCCGTTTGCTGTTGCTGACGCCACTGCTCTTACCGAGGCTGGCTATGTCGGTGAGGACGTTGAAAACATTTTGTTGAAGCTCTTGCAGGCAGCAGATTTTGATGTGAAGAAAGCCGAACAAGGCATTGTGTACATCGATGAAATCGACAAGGTTTCGCGTAAAGCAGAAAACCCAAGCATCACGCGTGATGTTTCAGGTGAAGGGGTGCAGCAAGCGCTCCTGAAGATTCTTGAGGGCACAGTTGCATCGGTTCCACCACAAGGTGGCCGCAAACACCCGCATCAAGAGTTCATTCAAATCGACACCACGAATGTTCTCTTCATTTGTGGCGGTGCTTTTTCTGGTCTTGAACAAATCATTGAGCAACGCATTGGGCACAAGGGCATGGGATTCCACGCAACTGTTGCTTCTAAAGCAGACAAAGATGCTGGCGAACTTTTCTCTCAAGTTCTCCCGGAAGATCTTTTGAAATTCGGGATGATTCCGGAATTCATCGGACGCTTGCCAATGGTGGGTGCAGTACACGCTCTTGACAAGTCTGCTCTTATGCAGATTCTCACCGAGCCGAAGAATGCTCTTGTGAAGCAGTACACCAAGATCTTTGAATTTGACGACGTTGAATTGGTGATTACGCCTGAAGCCCTCGATGCAATTTCAGATTTAGCTCTTACTCGCGGAACTGGTGCACGTGGTTTGCGTGCCATCCTCGAAGAAACCCTGCTTGATGTGATGTACGAAGTGCCTGGTCGCACCGATGTCGCTCAAGTAATTGTCAACGCTGAGTGTGTAACGAATCACACCATGCCAGAGATGGTCTCAAAGGCCACCGCACGGGCACCGCGTCAGCGTCGCGCCGCTTCGTAGAGCAGTGGACTATTCAGCAGCGCTCGTCTACCTAGATGAGCACGCCTCATATGAAAAAACTGGTCGTATAACTTCGCCATCGATTGGCAACATTGAATTGCTTTTGTCAGTTCTCGGAAGTCCACAAAATGATTTTCGAGTTATTCACGTCACTGGAACCAATGGCAAAGGTTCTACTTCTCAGATCATCACAAAGTTGCTCATGGCACATGGCGTCAAGGTGGGCACATATTCGAGTCCTCACTTAGAAGATGTTCGTGAGCGCATACAAGTAGATGGTGAGATAATCGGCCAACATGACTTCGCTGATTCCGTCGCTGCAATTGCTAATGCCGAAGGTATTGCCGCCATCAGGCCTTCCTATTTCGAAATCATGACTGCTGCAGCATTTCGTTGGTTCTCTGATGCTGCTGTTGATGTGGCCGTAATTGAAGTGGGAATGTTGGGTCGATGGGATGCAACCAACGTCGTACAACCAGATGTGTCTGTCATTACAAACATCGCACTTGACCATATGGAGTTTGCTGGACCAACACTTGCTCACATCGCAACCGAGAAGGCCGGCATTATCAAGCAAGGTTCAGTCGCCATCATTGGTGAAAGCAATGAAGATTTGCGGCCCATCTTTCGTGCAGAACCCCACGAAGAAATGCTTTTTGTTAACGAACAATTTGAAGTTGTAGATAATCACTTGGCTCTTGGTGGTCGTGCACTACATATTCGTACTCAACGCGGGGACTACGTTGATCTCTTCTTGCCGTTACATGGTTGGCACCAAGGCGACAATGCTGCAGTCGCAATTGCAGCAGTCGAAGCATTCTTTGGTTCGGCGCTTTCTCATGAAGTTGTAACCGAAGGTTTTGCCAATGTAGTGATGCCTGGACGATTCGAAGTTGTGGGTCATCAACCGTTAGTTATCTTGGACGGTGCACATAATCCGGCAGGCGCAGATGTGTGCGCCAGCGTTTTCTTTGACGATTTCGATCCACATGGTCGGCGCATCTTGATTGTGGGCGCATTGGGTGGCAGAGATATTGCCGACACTTTGTCTGCATTGAAAGTGGATGAGTTCGACGTGGTCATCTGTTGCACGGCTCCTTCTCCCAGAGCGCGCCAGGGTAGAGAGATTGCAACTGTGGCCGAACAGATGGGATGCACCAATGTCTCATCGGCAGATTCTGTGGAACGCGCCTGCGACATGGCTTTGGCTGATGCTGGCAGTGACGATGCCATCCTCGTCGCTGGGTCTTTATACGTTGTGGGGGCCGCACGCACCCATCTTCGACGGGTTTTGCCCTGATTCCATAAGGGTCTGGGGCATTCTGAAGGCGAACGGCGTAGCCTAATAACCATGTCAAACCGCACTCTCGTCCTGTTGAAGCCCGATGCCGTGGAACGCGGCCTGATTGGCGCCATTACTTCTCGTTTCGAAACCAAAGGCTTGCGTATCGCTGCTATGGAACTCCGTACTCTCGACGCCGACATCTTGGCTCGTCATTATGAAGAGCACGTAGGCAAGGGTTTCTATTCGGAACTAGTCACATTCATGGCTCGTGGCCCAGTGGTGGCAATGGCCGTAGAAGGCCCAGAAGATACATGGGAGATCGTGCGCGCAATGATGGGCGCCACCAACCCACGCACTGCAGCTCCAGGAACCATTCGTGGTGACTACGGCACCTTGTTCACAGAAAATCTTGTCCATGGCAGTGACTCGGCTGACTCTGCTGCCCGCGAGCTAGGAATCTTCTTCCCCGCCCTCTAAGGCGTGGGTCGTTAGCATTCTCGCAGGCACGATGGTTTCCGTCTTGCCGCAGGAGTTTCTTCTATGAGTCGCAATAATCCACTGAACATCGGTCGCGACATCGCTATTGACCTTGGTACGGCAAACACCTTGGTCTACGTGCGTGGTCAAGGCATTGTTCTGAACGAGCCATCTGTAGTGGCAATCGACATGCGTGATGGCCGACCAGTTGCAGTGGGTTGGGAAGCAAAGCGCATGTTGGGCCGCACGCCGAAGCACATCGAAGCAATCCGTCCCCTAAAAGATGGTGTCATTGCAGACTTTGACGTTTGTGAAAAAATGTTGCGCTATTTCATTCAGCGAATTTCAACTTCTCGGTGGAGCAAACCACGCATGGTTATCTGCGTTCCATCTGGTATCACCGGAGTTGAGCAACGTGCGGTGCAGGACGCAGCAGAATATGCAGGCGCGCGTCGCCCAGTGCACATTATTGAAGAGCCAATGGCCGCAGCTATCGGCGCAGGTCTTCCTGTGCATGAGCCAAGCGGCAACATGATTGTTGATATCGGTGGTGGCACTACTGAAGTTGCAGTTATTTCATTAGGCGGCATTGTGGTGGCACAAAGTGTGCGCGTTGCCGGCGATGAGTTGGACGAGGCAATCGTTGCCTACGTGCGTACGGCGTTCAGCCTGGACATCGGCATCAACACGGCAGAAGAAATCAAAATACAAATGGCATCTGCATGGCCGCTGGCACAGGAACTCACGGCTGATGTTGGTGGTCGAGACACAGTGTCAGGATTGCCTCGCACTGTTGAAATCACATCTGCCCAGATACGCGACGCCATTGCGGAGCCAGTTACTGCCATTATTGATGCTGTGAAGTCAACTCTCGATAGAACGCCACCAGAACTGGCTGCCGACATTATGGATCGCGGCATTTACTTGTCCGGTGGTGGCGCACTGTTGGCTGGAATTACTCAACGAGTCACTCACGAAACAGGCATGCCTTGTTACATAGCTCCAGACCCGTTGTACGCGGTTGCCATTGGTTCGGGTCTTGCGCTCGAAAACATTGAGGCAATGCGCGGAATGATGTCCTCTCCAGGGCTCGACCAACAGTAGAAGTATTTCCGTGGCGGGTTATTCGTTCACGCGACGCCGGGCGATCCTGCTGTTGTCGCTCACCTCAGTGATTCTCATCACGATGGATTTGCGCGGAAGCTCCGTAGTCAATTTCGCTCGCTCAAGTTTTGGTGTTGTATTTCGCCCGATTGAAAGTGCATCACGAGTTCTCACTCGGCCTATTGAAAACACCTGGAATGGAATCACTAAGTACAACTCTGTTGTGGATGAGAATCGACGATTGAAGGACTTAGTGGCCTATAACGAGGGTGCAACAATTTCTGCAATTGCAAGTGTGCGAGAAGCACAAGAACTATTGGCGCTTAACGGTTTGCCGACGCTTGCTGGTATCTCATCGTGCACTGCTCAAGTGGTTGGTTCGTCACCGTCTAACTATTCACAAACGGTGGAAATCAACCGTGGTACCGAATGTGGGATCAAAGTGGGTATGCCAGTACTGAATGCTGCCGGCATGATCGGAAAAGTGACCGACGTGTACAAGAAGCGTTCGGTTGTCATGCTGATGACAGACCCTGGTTACTCGCTTGCCGTCAAAGTAGTGAATGCACCGCCCACAACGACTACGACAGTGGTGGGTGAAGTGCCGTCCGAGAGCAGTAGTACAACATC
Organism: Ilumatobacteraceae bacterium; assembly: GCA_044354565.1. GTDB lineage: Bacteria > Actinomycetota > Acidimicrobiia > Acidimicrobiales > Ilumatobacteraceae > UBA2093. The sequence goes on along the minus strand of JBIKZT010000021.1, from coordinate 11,639 downwards.
AACAAGTACGACCACCACAACAATCAAAGTGACCACTACAACTGGCATTCCCGGTTTCACGCCAGGCGCTACTAATGCTCCAACAATGACCACTGTTTCTCCAACAGGTGTGACTGCGCCACCTGGATCAGTGGGGCCAAACCGTCCTGGTCAATCAACTAAATCTCCCATCACTGTGCCAGCAGGAATTGATCTGCCACTGAAGGAAACCGGTGCTCTTGAGGGGCGCGGATTATCCAAGGCTCCCATCGTGAGGTTTGTGGAAAACCAAGTGCGCTTCGGTGATGTAAAAGTTGGATCACCAGTGATTTCTGCTGGTGGTGCCACATCGCTCGCGCCACCAGACGTTGTGATCGGAACGATTAGTCGGGTCATTAAGCGATCGGGAACGCTTGGCCCTCTTCTCGAAGTAGAACTCGCTGCAGATTTTGATTACTTGAACTTTGTTCGCGTGCTGTTGTATCAGCCAAGTACTGAACGGCCAGTGCAGCCATGATGGATCAGTTCATTGCGATTGCCGAAAATCGATACACCCGTTTAGTGCTCGTAGGTCTGATGTTCTTGTCGCTACAGACAACTTTGTTCAATGATCTTCGTCCGTTCGGAGTGTGCCTGCAGGTCATGCTTTTGTTGGCTGCATCTTCAGGATTAGCAAAAGGGTCACAAACAGGAGCCATTGCAGGTTTCATTGTTGGCCTTCTGTATGACTTAGTTCTCGCTACGCCCCTGGGTTTGTGTGCAGCAGTCTTTGCCATAGTCGGATATCTCGCGGGATATGCACACTCATTTGTTCATGAGTCCACTTGGTGGTCACGTATGTTGACAGCATCCATCGTGAGCGCGGTGGGAATGATTCTGTTACCAATTGGTTTCACCATCACGGGTTCAGAGAACGTGCTCACAATGCATGTGTTCACTGTGGCGTTTGTGGTTGCTCTATTCAACGCAATGTTTAGTTTGCCCGTTGAGTTTGTTTGTCGTTGGGCATTGCGTGAACCATCGGCGGCTCGCTAATGGCGACAGACTCCACGGCTTCGAGGCTCAAAATCTTGGGCTCAGTTGCTCTTGTTCTGTCGTCGTTGTTATGTGTGCGTTTGTGGTTCTTGCAAGCTGTTGATGCGCCAGGTTTGGAAGTGCGTGTGCAAGAAGTGCGTACACGGACAATCAAACTCACTCCGGAACGGGGCCGCATCTTCGACCTAAAGGGTCGAGTTGTTGCCAGCAACGAACGATTGCTGACCATAACAATTGACAGAGGTGTAATCGCCAAAGACCTTTCGCGCGCCCAAATGTGGGACAGGTTGTCTGGTGCATTGGGCATGTCATTCAAGCAACTGGAAGATCGGTACAAGTCGAAGAGATACGACCAACTGCAGCCACTTCCCTTGAAGGAAGATGTGTCTGAAGATTTGGCCGTGTACCTACGGGAACGCTCCGAGGATTATCCCGGCATCGACATTCGTGAAGATTGGCGCCGTGAATACCCCTATGCGCCGATGGCAAGTCACGTCCTCGGATTTCTTGGGGCCATTAGGGAATCTGAATCCAGTTACTACAAGAATCTTGGTTACGACCCAGACGCGCGCGTCGGCCAATTCGGTGTCGAGCAGACGTATGAATCCGTTCTGCGAGGAACTCCTGGTTATGTGAAGTACGAAGTGGATTCACTAGGTCGTTTCTTGCGACAACTAGATCGAAAAGAAGCTGTCCCTGGTTTCGACATTCAATTGACGATCGACCTGGACATTCAGCAATTCACTGAACGGGCCCTACAAAACGAGATTATGGTGCGACGACGCACTGAGGCACCCACCATTTTGTTGAACGGCGAACCAGATCCGGCGTATCCAGAGATTACGTATTACAAATCTCCTGCTGGTTCGAGTGTTGTCTTGAACCACGACACCGGCGAAGTAGTGGCGATGGCGAGTTATCCGAACTTTGATAACCGTTGGTTCAACGCTGGAATCTCTTCTGAGAAATTCGGCGAACTTTTCCCAACGACAAAGGATCCCGACTTATCGATTTTGGTCAATCGCGCGATTTCTGGCAGGTACAACTTGGGTTCAGCATTCAAGCCATTCGTTGCGTTTGCTGCCCTTAACACCGGACAGCTAGCGGGTGGTCTCAAGTATTCACTGCGTGACCAGGGAACGTACAAGTTGCAAAGCATTCCCGACGAACGTTGCCAGTTGAATGTGAAGTGTGTTTTCAAGAATGCAAATTGCGGTAATGGCGCACCATGTAAATATGGCCGCATCAATATGGAAACGGCGTTAGCGGTTTCATCTGACGTCTTCTTCTACAAAATTGGCGAAGAGATTTTCACTCAAACGGGTAATCGTCCAGTGCTAGAAGAGCAGGTGCGGTTGTTTGGCTTCGGATCTCCCACAGAGATTGATTTGCCGTATGAGTACATCGGTACTGTTCCTAGTCTTGCGCTGAAGAAGCGCCTCGCAGCCGATGGTGCCATTGCAAAAGAAGAAGGCAAGGGTTATTACGTCGGTGACAACGTTCAGTTCTCTATTGGTCAGGGACTGCTGTCGGCGAGTCCATTGCAGTTGGCAGTTGCCTATGGGGCGTTGGGTAATGGCGGAAAAGTCTTGCGCCCGCGTGTCGTGCGCGCAATTTGGGCACCCGGAACTCCGAATGGCAAATCGGGCCGTGTTGATTTAGCCGCCGGAACAATTGTGCAGGACTTTGTCGATCCACAGTTATTGAATGATGTTGGCATGCGTGAAGAAATTCGTAAAGCGATTGTTGGTGGATTAACGCGTGTCATCACTGGGCCCGGTGTTACTTCCGATATCTATCACTCAACTACTGGCGAGAAACTCTTTCGGTCATATCCGAAACGCGCATTACCGATTGCGGGAAAGACCGGCACCGCACAGGGCGCAGGAAACTTGCCATGGAACGACTCGTCCGTGTTTGGTGCATTTAGTACAGACCCTGCACAGCCATACACCGCTGTTGCCTACTTAGAGAAAAGCGGATACGGGTCACGCGCCGCCGCACCGGTAGTGAAGTGTGTGTTTACAGCATTGGCAGGAAAGGTTCGAGTAGATCCTGCAGTGCCTGCAGACCCGTTAGATATCGCAAGTTATGCGGTGGCAGCACCACAGATGTTGCCAAACCCGTTGTGCCTTGTCGGTGTCGGATCTTCGGTGCGTGACTGATGCGTCCAATGTTCACTCGCAGACCCGACTCTGGATTAGGAAACATCAAACGCGGCTTCGCCGATCCCACTCGCAGCATTGATTGGATTCTCATGTCTGCGGTGGCGGCTTTGACCGTCATTGGGTCGTTCATTATCTATTCGGCAACTCGCCCGCGCTTGTTGAACAGGGGAGTAGATCCATTTCAATTTGTTCAACGACAGATTGTGTTTGTCATTATTGCAATTTTGGCGATGGCAGTTGTGATGTGGATGGACTATGTGCAACTTCGTGGCAGTGCCGAACTTTTTTATGCCATCACCATCTTGCTCCTTGTGCTTGTACTTGTGACAGGCGCGGTGAAGGGCGGAGCTCGACTCTCATTCGATGTCGGTCCGATTGCCGTTCAGCCTTCTGAGTTAGCAAAAGTTTCGACACTGCTGTTCTTATGTGGCTTTTTGGCCGATGATGATCGAGAAACGGTTGCCTACGAGAGGTTCATTCAGTCTTTATTCATTGTTGGCGTCCCGTTTTTTCTCGTTGCAATTGAGCCCGACCTTGGTTCTGCCTCGGTATTAGTTGCAATGGTGATGGGTTTGTTACTTATCGCAGGAGCACAGATCAAATACATTGCGCTCATCACATCGCTGGCGATTTTTTCCGTCTTTGCCGGTGTGGTGTCGGGGTTCGTTCGGTCGTATCAGTTACGACGCATCACGGGCTTTCTCAACCAGAACTCTGATTCAGCAAGTTTGCAAAACTTGATCACCCAAGTGAAGTTTGCGAAACGCGCCGTGGCAACTGGCGGATTCTTTGGCAAGGGTTATCTGCAGGGGCCGTTGACCAATGGCACCTTTATTCCAGTTCAGTCGACCGACTTTGTGTTTTCTGCGATTGGGGAGCAGTTCGGAATGTTGGGTTGCGCCATCGTGCTCGCCCTCTTTGCCACGGTGCTGTGGCGGATAATGAGAATTGCGATCATGGCTGACGATCGCCTTGGCACCCTGTTGTGTTCAGGGGTTTTCACCATGATTCTGTGGCAGGCTTTCCAAAACATCGGTATGACCATGGGCATTACTCCAGTTTCAGGGGTTCCACTGCCATTCGTCTCATATGGTGGGTCCCACACAGTGGCCTTTGCGCTGATGATTGGCCTCGTGCAGAGTGTCCATATGCGCCGTTTCCGGTAGTCATCAGGGGTATCCTGTTCTCTTAGGCCGAAAGGGTCTGTTGCGCCAGTTTTGTGGCTGCAATACGGCCCGCATGGCGCGCCCTCGGGTGCGACGTGAGAAGGGAATTTCCATGGACAGCAACGGTTTTGCCGACGAGACGGCATCCGAAAACACAAACGCACCAAGTTCTGGCGCAGCAGATGGCCACTCTGGTCCGAAGAAGCGTCGTCGTGGCTCACGGGGCGGAAAGAATCGTAAGAAGCCATCTTCTGGTGCCGAAGGGTCATCTTCAGCAGACACAGACGTGCGCATGGCTCAACCGCCTCGCCCGGCTGCTCCATCTGGCCCGCCGCGTAAACCTCAGGTAGGCGACACTCGGCCTGCACCAGCCATGCCAGCGGCTGCGAAGTCCGAATCAAATGGTGGTGGCGCAAAGAAGAAGCGTCGCCGTGGCGGTCGGGGCAAGCCTTCAGGGGGCCGCGACAAGGGCCCATTACGTGATGCTGCAGAACTAGACGCAGAGATCATCGAGCGTCGTCGTGGGCGTGAGCGCAATGGTCGTCCTGTAGGGCGATATCTCATGTGTGTCCAAGTACGGGACGGAGTTACTCAAGCAGCCGTCATGGAAGGCCGAAGCCTGATTGAGCATTACGTCAGTCGTCCAGCTGACGATGTGGGGCAGATTCACGGCAACATTTACATCGGTCAAGTGCAAAATGTTCTCCCAGGTATGGAGGCGGCGTTTGTCGATATCTCAACGCCAAAGAATGCTGTTTTGTATCGCGGAGACGTGCAGTTCGACGGTGATGATGTTGAAACTAAAGACACTGCGCGTATTGAGCACATTCTTCGTTCACGTCAAATGATTCTTTGCCAAGTCACAAAGAATCCCATCGGTGCAAAGGGAGCACGTCTGACACAAGAGGTATCGCTTCCTGGTCGTTTCGTTGTTCTCATCCCTAACTCAAAGACGTACGGAATCTCTAAGCGTCTTGACGATTCAGAACGTCGCCGTCTGCGTCACATTCTCGATCGAGTAAAGCCAGCGCATCACGGAGTCATCGTGCGTACCGCGGCAGAACATGCAACAGAGCATGAACTGACTGCCGACATGACTCGTTTGCTCGACGAATGGGCAAAAATCGAAGAAGCGGCCAAGGGTGCAACCAGTCCAAAACTGCTGTATCGCGAACCAGAACTAGCAGTGCGCACTATTCGTGAAGAGTTCAATGCCGAATATCGTGGAGTCGTCATTGACGACCGCGAACTGTTTGAAGAAGTGCGTAGTTACGTTGCTGATTTCAATCCCGAGTTAGCAGACCGTGTTGAATACTTCGATCGCGATGCAGAACCACTCTCATTGTTTGAGACTCAGCATGTGCACGAACAGTTGCACAAGGCATTAGATCGCAAAGTGTGGTTGCCTTCAGGCGGCTCGCTCATCATCGAGCACACCGAGGCTCTCACGGTTATCGACGTCAACACTGGAAAGAATGTCGGTACGTCCAATCTTGAACAAACTGTCTTCCAGAACAACCTCGAGGCAGCTCAAGAGGTGGCTCATCAGCTTCGCCTCCGAGACATTGGCGGCATCATCGTTATCGACTTCATCGATATGGAAATCAAAGACAACCGCCGCAAGGTGATTGACTCGTTCCGTCAGGCGCTCTCGCGAGACAAGACCCGTACCCAGGTCTTTGATATCTCCGAGCTCGGTCTTGTGGAAATGACCCGTAAGCGCATTGGCGAGGGCCTCTTGACAGCCTTCACCGGGGAGTGCCCAGAATGTGCCGGACGGGGAGTCAAAGTTGATTTTGGCCTCCTTGACTGACAGAAATCTCGAAATCCTCATAATTCCTCGGCTTCGGCGATTGTCGCAGCCCATTCCCGCAGATAGGTTTAACCCGCTATGTACGCAGTGATCGCCTCAGGTGGCAAACAAGAAAAAGTCGCGCAGGGCCAAACGGTCCAGCTCGAGCTCTTGGGCGTCGAAGATGGTACCGAGGTGTCTCTCACCCCGGTGCTACTCGTCGACGGCACCACCGTCCTCTCCACACCCGCACAATTGAAGGGCGCAACCGTTAAGGGTCGCGTCATTGGTTCTGCCAAGGGTCCAAAAATCGACGGCTTTACTTACAAGCGCCGTACCAACCAGCGCAAGCGCTTTGGTCACCGCCAGCAGTACTCAGTTGTTGAAATTCTCTCCATCGCGAAAGGCTGATACACCATGTCAAAGACAAAGGGCGGCGGCTCCACAAGGAACGGCCGCGATTCAAATGCACAACGACTCGGCGTCAAAGTTTTTGACGGCACTGTCATCACAGCAGGCACAATTCTCATCCGCCAGCGCGGAACACGCACGCATCCTGGAAAGAACGTGGGTATCGGCAAAGACGACACCTTGTTCGCCATGGTGGACGGCAGTGTGAAGTTTGGCGAGCGTAAAGGTCGCAAGATTGTCGATGTGTTGCCAGTCGAGTAAGACTGCATCTCAGAATTTTTAGCCGAAGGCGCACCATCTGGTGCGCCTTTTGCGTATGCGTCGTTATTCGCCGCTTAACAATGTGTCGATGCCTTGAGGAAGGCGATGACGCGGGTAGTCAAGCAACATGACTGCTTGACGGCACGCAAATCTGTCGGTCATTCCACCAACGTAGGCAACTGCTTCGTGTGTTGCTGTTGCGCTATGGGGATCACACGGAGTGTCTTCGAATGAAGGAAGCAATTGTGGATGCTGAATGTAGTGGTCAACAAGTGCACGCAACATGTCGATAACGCTTTGTGCCTGAGCACGAGACTCATCACGGTGGTAGATGCGCTCGTAGTTGAATTGCCGAAACAGTGCAAGTGCTTCGGCGGTGTCGGGAACCATACCGATGCGACCAGTATGTGCAGTTGCCAGAACCATTCCGTTGATAAACGCATTGAGTTGTTCACGTCGTGTTGTGCCGCAGCGAGTGCTGACCAGGTGTGGCAGTTCAGTTGGTGAAACAATGCCAGCATCGACTGCGTCTTCAAAGTCGTGGCAGACATAGGCAATACGATCTGCCCAACTCACGATTTCGCCTTCAGGCGTTTGTGGCGCCGGCCGTGACCAACTGTGATTACGAATGCCGTCGAGAGTTTCGATACACAAGTTGAGAGGCAGTAAGGCAACGTCTGCGCCCCAGACAGCGTGGTCGTAACCGCCATCGATGTACGGAGAAAGTGCGTCTTCGCTGGCGTGACCACCGGGGCCATGACCACAGTCATGTCCGAGAGCGATTGCTTCGGTGAGTGAAACATTTAGTCGGAGCACTCGTGCGACAGAAACAGCAACTTGAGCAACTTCGAGAGCATGAGTGAGTCGTGTGCGTTGATGATCGTCGGGGAAGACAAACACTTGTGTTTTTCCAGCGAGACGACGAAATGAAGAAGCATGCAAGATGCGATCGCGGTCTCGTTCGAAACAGGTGCGTAATGGATCTGGTTCTTCGGCGATGGCGCGAATACCTGGACCGCCTGACAGCGTGGCTAACGGAGCCATGGCTGCGTCGAGCAGGGCTTCTCTGGCGCTGCGGTCGACAATGTCTTTTGTACCGATTCCGGCCCATGAATCAGCGTGAGCGAGGGTGATAGAGGATTGCTCAAAACCAGCCATGGTGGAGACCCATTGTTGGTCGCGGGTCAGATCTGGCTCATTGGTCACATAACCACGATAGGTGAGTGGTGTGTCGCCGAGTTGGAGTATCGCGCGCTTGTAGCCTGAAGGTTCCTATGAGCGTGTTTGTCGATGAAGCCCAACTGAATGTGCGGGGCGGAGACGGCGGCGCTGGATGCGTCAGTTTCCGTCGCGAAGGTCCTGAAGCTATGGGTGGGCCAAACGGTGGCGATGGCGGCAAGGGCGGCGATGTGTGGCTGTTAGCCGACCGTAACGTGGCGTCTCTTCTGGCATTTCGAGACCACCCACACCGACGCGGAAGCAACGGAGTGCACGGCAAAGGTAAAGACCTCCATGGACGACGAGGCGAAGACCTCATCGTTCATGTTCCCGAGGGAACAGTTGCGCGCGACATGTACACCGGTGAAATTTTGGCCGACCTTGTTCAGCACGGCGACAAATGGCTCGCGGCTCCCGGTGGTCGTGGTGGTCGCGGTAACGCAAAGTTCCTGAACAACAAACGTCGCGCTCCGACATTTGCCGAACAAGGTGAAGAAGGAAATGAGCGTTGGCTCACACTTGAACTCAAACTGATGGCCGATGTTGCGTTGGTTGGTTTCCCGAACGCAGGCAAAAGTACATTCATCAGCACAGTGTCGGCCGCAAAGCCAAAGATTGCGAATTATCCGTTCACCACACTCGAGCCACACCTTGGTGTTGTGCGCATCGACGATCACACAGAGTTCGTAATGGCAGACATTCCTGGTCTTATTGAAGGCGCTAGTGAAGGTCGTGGGCTCGGACAACAATTCTTGCGACACATTGAACGCGCACGAGTGTTGTGTTACCTCATCGACTTAGTTGCCTTAGATGGAATTGACCCGCAAGAACAATTGCGTGTTCTGCAACATGAGGTAGGCAACTACCGGCCCGAGATGCTTGAGCGTCCCTCTCTTATTGTTGGAACAAAAACGGACTCAGTAGAAGCAAGCGTGGTTGAAGAATGGCCTCATATGAGCATGTCATCCATCACCACGCTTAATGTGCGTGCAGTCACCAATGCTTTGGCGCAGTTGGTATCAGAAGCTCGTCATGCCGAACCCATTAATGAAGCCACCATTATTTTGCGTCCAGACCCCGAGCACGCATGGGTGGAGCAGCTGGCAGATAGTGAATATCGCGTCCATGGTCGCGATGTAGAGCGTGTCGTGGCTCTGAACGACATCACCACGCCTGAGGCAATGAACTACATCGATGAGCGCCTGGCAAAGCTTGGGGTTCCCAAGATTCTGAACCGAGCTGGTGTGCGCGAAGGGGACATTGTCTGGATTTCGCAATTCAGTTTTGAATTCGTTCCAGAAGTGTAAGTCTGTAGTCATGCGCGTCGTTGTCAAAATCGGTACCTCATCCTTGACGGATGACGACGGCCGTATTCGCACCGACGTCATCAAGTCGGTCTCTGCACAATTAGCAAATGCACGTTCGGCGGGCCACGAAGTTCTCCTAGTTACTTCCGGTGCAGTTGCATCCGGTGTAGCTGGTCTTGGCTTAGAGAGCAGACCATCCGATGTGTTGTCGTTGCAGGCATTGTCTGCTGTTGGTCAGCCTCAATTGATGGCTGCGTATCACGCGGCGTTGGCCGAACATAAGTGTGTAGCGGCACAAGTGTTGCTCGTTCCTCACGACTTTGTTGATCGTCAGCAGTATTTGCATGCACGCGACACTGTGAATCGTTTGCTTGAGTTTGGTTGCATACCAATTGTCAACGAGAACGATGCGATCGCGAACAACGAAATTCGATACGGCGATAACGACCACTTGGCTGCATTGTTGGCGCACCTTGTAGGAGCAGACATGCTGGTACTGCTTACTGACACAGAAGGTCTGTATACGGCTGACCCACGTATCGATGCAAGCGCCACTGTCATTTCGGTTGTCCAAGCAGATGATCCGTTGCTTGCTGTTTCTGCATCTGGAGCAGGTTCCGATCGTGGCAGCGGTGGAATGGCGTCGAAGTTGGCAGCGGCTCAAATTGCATCGTGGTCTGGCGTTACTGCGGTTATCGCTTCGGCTTCAAACAGTTCAGCAGTGCAGTGCGCCATTGCTGGCGACTCAATCGGCACACGCTTTCTTCCTCACAATCGCAATCTCTCAGCACGAAAACTGTGGATTGCTTTTGCTGCAGAAGTTGAAGGCCGAATTGTTATTGATGCAGGCGCGCGCGATGCGCTTGTTGAGCGCGGTACATCGTTATTACCTGCGGGTGTAGTTCAGGTAGAGGGTTCTTTCGAAACGGGCGCAGTAATTGAAATTTCAGTCGACGGATCTGCCGATGTCATCTCCCGTGGAATTGTGGCTATGTCATCTCAGATGGTGCAGCAAACTCGCGGAAAGCGCACAGCAGATCTCACTGATTTAGCTGCGGTGGAAGTCGTTCATCGTGACGACTTAGTGGTGCTGAAGCCAGATTAGAGAGTTGTCTCTATGTCGGTGTTGCGTTTTGGCAACAGGCTCGACAAGTTCCGAATCTCTGGAACACGTAGCGCATACAGACTCATGACATAAAGCAAGATGCCTCCGGTGATACACAAGAACAGTTCTGCCATCTGAGACATGCCAGATGCTGGGTGGAGTACGTACTCCAAAATCCATACGCCAATTCCCATCACACAGGATGCAACAATTGTGCGCCATGTAACAGAGATAGCGCTTAGCCAATGAATTGCATTGTATTTGATGTGCAGCAGCCACAGCACCACAACTGATGCGATCATGTAGGCAATTCCGAATGCGAGGCCAAGGCCGAGTACTCCATGACGTTCGACCAGCACTATGGCGAGGACAATATTGAGCGCGTTCTCAAAAACATTGATATAAAACGGTGTTCGAGTGTCTCCGTGTGCGTAAAAGCCACGCAAACAAAAAATGTAGAGCGAAAAGCCCGAGAGCCCAACTGCAAAACCAGCCAAGGCGCGTGCGGTGTTGTGGGCGGCATTTGAATCAAAATGTCCGTGCTCAAGAAGTGCACTGATGATTGGATTGGCAAGAATCACAATTGCAATGGACGAAGGCACCGTAAGAATTGTGATCCAGCGAACACCAGACGTTGTCCAATCAGCAAAACCAGATTTATCTCCAGCCCGAACACGCCGAACCAGTTCAGGAACAAAAGTTGTGGCAATAGAAATTGCCAACAAGCCGTGGGGGAGCATGAAGAATGTAAACGCTTTGCTGTACGCATCTTGGTTACCACTGCCGGGTTCGGCAAGGTTCTTAATGAATACAAGTGAGATTTGGTTTGTGACCACATATCCAAAAGTCCACGAAGACAATTTGACCATTGTCTTCACTGCAGGGTGAGAAAAATCAGGACGGAACTTGATGGGTATTCCTGAGCGTTTGACTGCAGGGATGAGCACAAGACCCATAGCGATGATGCCGCCGGTGGCAGACATGGTGAACAGCCAAAAGAATGATTGGTCGCGCAGTACGTCTTTCAGGCGTGGTGTTCCGTCGCGCGTGAAAGGAATGAGTAGGAGCAACGTGATGGTCACGACGTTCGAGAGCACTGGAGCCCATGCGGCTGCAAAGAAGCGACGACGTGAGTTGAGCAATGCTGAAGCAATCGCGGTTAAGCCGTAGAAGAATATTTGCACCAAGAAGATTCGT
>JBIKZT010000067.1:0-6504 GCA_044354565.1 Ilumatobacteraceae bacterium | reverse complement strand
AGAAAAGGTGCCATTTTGGCAACGGGCGACAATGTGAAAAATGGCCTATACACCGAAGAAGACATCACGCCTCGTGAGGCTTCTACACAAGAACGCGAATTGGGCGATCAAGTGATTGACTTCATCACTCGCAAGTTCTCCCAGAAGCCTCTGTATGCGCGTGTCGATGTAGTGCGGGGTGCTCAGGGAGTGCCAGTCGTGATGGAAGTAGAACTTGCTGAACCATCGTTGTATGTCCATTTAGACCACGATGCGCCGGCACGGTTTGCATCAGCAGTCGTCGCTGCTACTCGTAAATAGGTAGGTTAGAAACATGAGCGAACCAATGTCCCCCTCGGTTGGCCTTGCGGTCATCCACTTGTTCTGTAAGCCCTTTCCTAATTTCGACGGCGAAGCGTTGGTGAACGCGGTGAAAGCTGCGGAGAACAATGGCGTCAGCGTTGTATCTGTCTCCATGTTGGGTCATAAAGCAGATCTGGCATTCATGGGTGTTGCAGCCGACATGCGTCAACTAAAGGCACTGCAGACTTGTATTCAACATGCAGGTCTAGAAATAGTGGATAGCTACGTATCGCTCACTGAAGTTTCTGAGTATGCAAAAGGCATGCCGCAGGAAATGTTGAACGCTCGTTTGTATCCGCAACTACCACCAGTTGGAAAAAACGCGTGGTGTTTCTATCCAATGTCAAAGCGCAGAGACCCTGAACAGAACTGGTTCACTCTCGAGTTCGATAAGCGCAAAGAACTGATGGAAGAGCACGGCAAGAGTGGTCGAACATTTGCCGGACGTGTCATTCAGATGGTCACAGGTTCTGCTGGCCTTGATGATTTCGAATGGGGAGTCACACTGTTTGGTGTGCACCCAGATGATCTAAAAGAAGTGGTGTACACAATGCGCTTCGATGAAGCTTCTGCTGTGTATGCGGACTTCGGCGCTTTTTATGTTGGAATGGTTACTCCGGTAGAAGAACTGGTTCACGACATTTAGAGTTCGATGTTCACGGTGGTTGGACCATCGTTGACAAGCGACACTTGCATGTAAGCGCGGAAAACACCAGTTTGAACTGACGCACCAAGGGCTTGTAGTTCCTTCACGACTTGATTCACTAAAGGCTCTGCATATTCTGGTTTAGCAGCAGCGGTCCAGGTAGGACGTCGACCAGAGTTTGTCTCGCCATACAAGGTGAATTGACTCACCACGAGAATTGATTGTGTCGTGTCTGCAACAGACAAGTTCATCACGCCGGCTTCGTCTTCCATAATGCGCAGATGCCAAATCTTCTCGGCCATCTTCTTTGCTAGTGCGTCTGTATCGGTATGTGTAATACCTATAAACACCAAAAGCCCTTTGTCGATCTGGCCAGATCGAATTGTCGCACCATCTACTTCAGCGTCAACTGATGCACTGAGAACTCGTTGAATTAATGCACGCATAGTTTCAGAGTAGTGGAGCACCTGTCAGGTAATTGCTACGGTTGGGCTGTGCCTGAGTTGTCAACAATCTTCGCGTTCTGCGTTGCCACGGTTGCACTATTGCTTATTCCTGGTCCGGCAGTGTTGTACATCTTGAACCGCAGTATCGCTGATGGTAGACGCGTTGGGTTAGCCGCGGTCGCAGGTCTTGAAGTGGGCGACGCAATCCAAGTTATTTTTGCCTCCGTCGGGCTCAGTGCTGTTCTCGCCGCATCGGCGACATTGTTCAATATTGTGAAGTGGGCCGGTGTTGTCTATTTGGTGTACACGGGCATTCGTACTCTTCTGAGAGTTCCCACTGCTATCGATTCTGATCAAGCTGCAGTAACAACACAACAAGCATTTCGTCAAGGAATCATTGTGAACGCACTAAATCCAAAGACTGCACTGTTCTTTTTATCAATCTTTCCGCAATTTGTAGACACGAATGCCACGCATGCGAATTTGCAGTCTCTATTCCTTGGAATCATCTTTGTCATGTTGGCCACAATCTTCAATGGTTCCTATTCCCTGATGGCAAGTGGATTACGCCATCTGCTCTTACGAGGAAAGACATTGTCATTTATTCAACGCTATATATCAGGAACACTGTTTGTGGGTCTTGGTGTGTTAGCAGCAACCGCTGGGAGAACCAAATGAGTTCAGTATCTGCACTTGTGCAAGAAGCACGAGATTTCATTCGTGATAACTGGAGCAAAGATATAGATCTGGCTGAGTGGCGCGAAAAAGTAGTCGACGCCAAATGGGCCGCACTTCGTTGGCCTGTGGATTCTTATGGTCGTGGTTTGAACGACGAAGAAGCCGAAGCAGTGGAAGCTGTCTTTTCAGAAGCGGGAATCTCTGGTCCTGGTCAAGACAAATTCAATCTGTGGGCAGGAACGCTGGTGGGGTTTGGCACCGACGAACTCAAGCAACAGTATGTTCGTCGACTGTTACTTGACGAAGTAGCGATGTGTTTGCTCTATAGCGAACCAGGTGCAGGTTCTGACTTGGCTGGCATCCGTACCACTGCAGTTCGAGACGGTGACGAGTGGGTGATCAACGGCCAGAAGGTCTGGACATCGGGTGCCAAGGGTGCAGACATTGGCATGTTGATTGCACGTACCGATTGGGACCAACCAAAACACCGTGGCATTTCTTTTTTCTATTTCCCCATGAAACAACCTGGTGTTGAAGTACGACCTTTACGCCAAGCCACTGGTGATTCGCGATTCAACGAAGTATTCATTACCGATGCACGCGTACCGCACGCCAACTTGTTGGGTGACTTGAACAAGGGTTGGTGGGTTTTGCAGTCTGCTCTTGCGTATGAGCGCGCAGCGATGGGTATTTCTCGGCGTGGTCCTCGCGGCCCAGGTGGCGCAACGTCTGCAGCCCACGGAAGTATTCCAAGTCCAGACTTGTCGCTTGTCAAAGTCGCACAACAGGCGGGTAAGTCACATGATCATGTGATTCGACAAAAACTTGCTCGTTTGTATTGCATGCGTTTAGTAAATGACTGGAACGGCGACAGGGCAAAAGCTGTGAGTGAAGCTGGTGGGTCTTCTCCGTTGGCTTCATTTGGCAAGTTAGCTATGTCGGGCATTTTGCATTACGCCGGGCATTTGCACAGTGAACTATTGGGGGCAGAGGGCGCACTTGACGGCGATGCGAATCCATCTGCACGTGATGCAAACTATTCGCATCTCAATGCATACTTCACATCAATCGGTGGTGGCACCGATCAGATTCAGCGCAACATTATTGGCGAAATGATTTTGGGATTACCGAAAGAGCCTCAGTTGGACCGAGAGATGCCGTTTCGCGAAGTACCGGCAACTGCGCGCAAGTAATTAGTCGCGTGCCATGGTGGCACGGCTTTCACCGTGGAAGTCCAATACTTGATCATTGTCAAGATTGATTTCCACCTTGGTGAGATTGCCCGTAAACAAAAACGGAGATTCGTAATCGCTCACTGGTGTTCCGCGGTCTAGTCCAATGTCAAGACCTGACCAAGAAATCAAAATCCAGAAGATGTTGTTAGTAGTCATAGAACCGACCACAACATCATCAATGAACATAGTGAGTGTGCCCTCGTTGCCCACTCGTTTCATGCGCACGCCAACAGTGTGTGCCCCTGGTGTAATTGGTCGATCTGATTTCAACATCTGATGACTTCCACCGATGTTGAGGTCATGTTCGAGATGGCCGTCGCGAATAAAGAGGCTGTAACCACTGGTGAGGTCGCCATGTGAAACCAAGACGCCCTCGCAGCCTTCTTTAGGAACATCAATGAATGCAGAGATGGTGTACGAGCGGCTACGTAAGTCCGGTGCCACGTCTGACGGTAAGTGACCCATTCCTTTCCAGAAGGTGAAGTTGGTGCGTTGACCGGTGTGACGCTCTGCGTTTTCTGCAAACCGAGGAGCGAAACGATCGTCAAGTGGCAATACAGAATGCTTATCTGCTTCTTTCCACCACATCTCAATCATGGAAGCGAGACGTTCGGGTTCGGCCCGTGCAAGATCATGGCATTCGTTGAAATCTTCGTTGAGGTTGTACAACTCCCACGTGTCGTTCTCAAACGGCGTACCCATTTGGTGGAATGCGACAGCTTTCCAACCGTCTAACCACAAACCTCTGTGACCGAACATTTCGAAATATTGGGGTCCGCGCTCAACGAGCGCTTGTGCATTGCCAATTAGCGGAGCAAAGGATTCGCCTTCAATAGGCATTTGTGGAATGCCATTTATGTGTGAAGGAGCTTCGAGACCCAACATGTCGAGAATGGTTGGCGCAAGATCGATTGCATGACAGAAGTTATGCCGTAGGCCACCTTGGTCAGGCACGACGCCAGGCCAGGCCAATACGAATGGATCGCGAATACCACCCGAATGAGTGTTTTGCTTGTAACGCTTCAGTGGAGTGTTGGCAGCCATTGCCCAACCCCATGGGAAGTTGCTGTGGGTATCTGGGCCACCAATGTCGCCGACTTTGGCAATCTTTTCTTCAATGGTTTCAGGTATGAGGTTGAACGGACCCATTGCGTTGATGAAACCCCACGGGCCACCTTCCTGGCTTGCTCCGTTGTCGCTCATCACCATGATCACGGTGTTGTCAAGTTGACCTGAAACTTCTAACTGCTTAATCACGCGTGCAAGATTTTCGTCGAAATGTTCCAACATCGCAGCATATGCAGCCATGAGGCGAACAAAGAGTGGCTTTTGTTCGACAGGAATATCTTCCCAAGCAAGTACAAAATCATTACGTGCAGGTAACTGAGTACCTGGAGGTACAAGACCAATCTTGATCTGATTTGCCAATCGGCGCTCGCGTGCAGCATCCCATCCGTCGAGGTAGTACTGCTCACAACGATTGATGATGTCGAGTGGTGCTTGATGCGGCGCATGACATGCACCTGGTGCCAACAACATGTACCACGGAGCATCAGGTGCGCCAGCTGTGTGTTCAGCAAGGTATGTGATGGCGTTGTCGCACAGATCTTCAGTGAGGTGGTAACCGGTCCAGTACGTACCATCGGCGGTGACATGTGTGTTGTCGCGCACAACTTCTGGGCTGTACTGGTCTGTCTCTGCATCGAGAAATCCGTAAAAGCGATCGAAGCCGCGTGCAAGTGGCCAACCATCGAATGGGCCAGTTGGACCAGTCTCAGTTAATGGTGTGACATGCCATTTACCCACCATGTAGTTGCGGTATCCATGTGGGCGAAGCATCTCGGCCAATGTGCCGGCTTCTTTCGCAATCTTTCCGCGGTACCCAGGAAAGCCGCTATCGAAGTTGGCTAAGCAACCAACACCAACGGAGTGATGGTTTCGCCCAGTATGAAGAGCAGCACGCGTAGTGGAACACATGGCAGTGGTGTGAAAACCAGAGAAACGAAGTCCGCGTTGTGCGATGGCATCGATAGTGGGAGTCGCGTTTTCTGCGCCGTAACAACCAAAGTCAGCAAAGCCCACATCGTCGAGAAGTACCATCAAGATGTTTGGCTTACCCTTCCCCGAATCGTGTTGGGGAAAGTGTGGAGAAGAGTCTGCAAGTGTGCGACCAATTGTTCCTGGAAAATCTTTTGGCTGTGTGGGGTTGAACGACATCATCGGCTCCGTCTGTGGTGTAGTAAGCGTACTAGCGAGCGTGTAATGCTCAGATAATGAGGTGCGTTCAGGGCGCAAACAGTTCGTTAGAGGCGAAAAGTGCGGCCTTGGCGACGACCATGCTCTGCAGCTGGCCTGCGAAAACGTGGGTCAAGAGAGTTTGGCCCCATTGCTTCGATGGCTTCAGCATCACAGGTCATGAGATGCACAACGGAACCCGAAGCGCGCAATTCTTCAAGCTCTTCTTCAATAAGCGGTGAGAGCCCAGTTGTCTGAGGTGCAATCACGATTACCTCAGAATGACCTGCGACTAAAAATGCATTTGCTGCGTTTCGCAATCCGCCGTCGTAGTACTTCTTGCCGTTAATGGAAACGCATGGCCACACAGATGGCACTGCACAACTTGATGCCACAGCATCGATTAGCGCTATTCCACTATTCACATCCCACGTCACAAACTCACCTGTCGCAGCGTCGATGGCGGTGAGAACGAGGGGAGTGGTTGGCCATTCATGAGAGGGAAGTCTCTTCTTGATGACGTCGCGACGGATTTCTTCGCTGACAGTTGGTGTCTGCAGTGCGAGTGTTCCTATACGAATGCGTTGTTCATCTGTGCTGGTGCCACCAGCAGCAAGTTCGCCAAAGATGAGAGCCAATAATTCAAGATCTATTTGGGGCGAAATCTCTGCATGATTGTCGTCAATCTGACGTGCGTACGAGGCTTCCAAACTTTCTCCGGAAAGTATTTGTGCACCCACAGTGGACCCAGCAGATGTACCCACCACCAAATCGACTCCGGCGACAACATCGCAACCCGCATCCAGCATGCCCATGAGCACGCCAGTTTCCCAGGCCACACCCGTGACCCCACCACCTGCAAGAACTAAAGCACGACTCATATCATCATGTTTACTAGGTATAGAGCGCAGAGGAATTGTTG
>JBIKZT010000066.1:0-6518 GCA_044354565.1 Ilumatobacteraceae bacterium | reverse complement strand
TTCCATCGTGGATTGCGCCAACAAAGTCCAGGCCGAGGCAACAAGCATTAGTGCGGAAATGCCCGAGGCAACCTGCAACTTCTTTGGTCAAGAGATCACTCTCAAAATTCCTCAACCATCTAAGTGAGGACGCACAAGTAGACGGGAAAACTCTGCTGAATGCGTCATGTGCGCATTGTGGCCAGCGCCGTCAATACAAGCGAGTGAACTATTGGAGATATTGTTTGTGAGCCATCGCGCACCGTCTGCGTGATGCGCAGACCCACGTGTGCCATATCCACACAACAGCGGCGTATTGATATGAGACGCTTCCCAAGGTGGGGATTCTCTCAGCGAAGACAACTCCCCAACCAATGCTTCACCTTCCCTACGTCGTTCCGTCTTTGTTCTCTCAGGAAGTGCATTCCACCTCTCAAGCCCAATAAGGCGAACCATAAAAGCCTCTGCAGCGTCATCGACATGAGACGCAACACTTATCGATCCTGCGGTAGTTCCTGGCCACCAATCGAACCACGACAAGGGAGTTTCGTACGTTGTCACGCCCTTAATTTGATGGCCCATAACTTGTGCCGCAGCAAGTGCGACATTTCCGCCGTAACTGTGCCCAATAAGGACCGCGGAGCGACCCGCTAGAAGATCGCTCAGATCAGCTACTTGATTAGCAACAGCGAACGGACCAGGATGCGGCCAAGACTTGGCATAGCCCCTTCGGTCATACCGAAGCACCCGTGCAACATCGTGTAATTGGCGTGATAGTCGAAGCATTCCCGCACTTCGATCCAAACTGCCATGAATAAGCACCACTAATGGGCCGTCGACGAGCCCCATTTCGTCGGAAAATATGCGACCATGATCAGACGAATGATGCTTGGCGCTCTTCATTCTCTTATCATTCCATACCAATGGAATTAATACTTGTTCGCCATGGTTTACCAGTTCGTCGTGAAAACACAGATGGACCTGCCGACCCTGAGTTGTCTGCAGAGGGTCATGAACAAGCGCGTCTCTTCGGTGAATACATGCGAGTTGAGAAGATCGATGGGCTGTACACAAGCCCGCTAAAGCGAGCCCAACAGACTGCAGATCCTCTCGCAAGGTTCATCGGCGCAACGCCCGAAATTGTTGCCGGCGTAGCCGAATGGGACCAAAACTCCAACGAGTACATCCCTATAGAGGAGTTGAAGGCAGCCAATGATCCTCGTTGGCGCGAAATCATGGACGGTGGTTGGTCGTCGGATGAAATTCCTGAGGAGTTTCACGACCGTGTCATTGAATCACTCGAGATGATCATCTCTCGACACAAAGGTGGAACTGCTGTGGTTACGTGTCATGGTGGCGTCATCAACGAGTACCTGTCTCATGTTCTCGGTCTTGAGTCAAACCAATTCTTTTTTCCGAACTACACGTCAATACATCGCATTGCTGCTTCATCTGCAGGTCACAGAAGCATTCTTTCCGTCAACGAGACTTCCCATCTACGGGGAAGCGGTTTACCAATAGGTCTGTTCAATGGCTGAGTTATCTGTGCACAGTCTCATGCACTGGCTCGACCAATGCCCCACCCCTTTCCATGTAGTCGAGCGTGCGGGAACTGTTCTTAATAGCGCTGGCTACAGTGCCACCAATTCACTCACGAAGGACCTTCCCATCAAGGGGTATCTCTCGTTAGATGGTGCACTCGTTGCATGGCACATGGGCACACCATCTGGATCACTACGAATTATTGGTGCACATACGGACTCACCCAATCTTCGTGTGCGTCCGAATCCGGACATTGTCACTGCAGGTTGGTCACAACTAGGTGTAGAAATCTACGGAGGCGTTCTTCTTAACTCTTGGCTCGATAGAGACCTGGGAATTGCAGGGCGTGTTATCGATGCCGCCGGTAATGCTCATTTGTTCTCGGTCGCGTCGCCTGTTGCGCGTATCCCTCAGTTGGCTATTCACTTAGACCGAGAGGTTTCAGAGCGAGGTTTGCTTCTCGACCGACAACAACATATGAATCCTGTGTGGGGACTTAATGCGCCTTCTTTCACAGAATGGCTTCGATCAGTCACTGGCGTTGAAGCCGTTTCATACGATGCGCATCTTTTTGATGTCACCCCTGCGCATCTAGTGGGCAACAAACAAGAGTTTCTTGCCAGTGCACGGCTCGATAATCAGGTTTCGTGTTGGGCCGCTGTAGAAGCACTAGCTTCTTCCCCATCTTCAGACGACACATACATCATTGTTCTGAACGATCATGAAGAAGTTGGTTCAGAAAGCAGTAGAGGCGCTGCTGGCCCTCTCCTCGCAAATGTCATTTCTCGCATTGCAGATCAGCATTCTTTGTCGGGTGGAGCACGCTTTGACCGCGCTGAACAATCATGGTGCTTGTCTGCCGACAATGCACACGCCATTCATCCGAACTACACCGAGCGCCATGAGCCGTTGCACGCACCACGGCCTAACGCCGGACCAGCCCTAAAACTGAACGGCAACCAGAGGTACGCAACATCAGCACGCGGCGCAGCACATCTAACGTCAGTTGCAAAAAAGGCGCAGATTCCGTTACAAACATTTGTCTCGCGCAACAACATGCCGTGTGGTTCCACGATCGGACCAATAACTGCATCAAATCTAGGAATCGAAGCGATCGATATTGGTGTTCCACAATTGTCAATGCACTCGGCGCGTGAAATGTGTGGTTCAGAAGATCCAATGACGCTGGTGAAACTGATGCAATTCTTTTTCGCTATCTAAAATCATCCATTTGGTGTACCCGCGAGACGTTGTGCTTCATCAAAAAGGCGTTGCAGATCTTCGTACAACCGAGATGTCACATCTTTAACCGCAGACCTCGGAACACGACCAGTCTCATCCATGGCCGCAATGATTGGTTCGCCAACCACAAGCACGCATTTGCGTGGATAAATCATTTTCGAGCCTTTAGGCATGACGCGTTCAGAACCACCAATTCCAACGGGAATGATGGGTACGCCGGCCTTTACAGCCACGTAGGCAGCGCCATCAAACAACGGCTGAACAATTGGCCCGGATTGGCGTGTTCCTTCTGGAAACAGAACCAATGGCTCACCGGCCTCTAGAACTGCAATACACCGCTTCAACGCTTCACGGTCGGCACTGCCGCGAGTAACTGGGAACGCACCGAGCGCTGACAACACCCAACCAATGGGGGCAAACTTCCAAATGGAATCCTTGCCCATGAATCTGAGGCGCCGAGACGTCACATAGGCAGCAAGCGGCGTATCAATGTTTGAGCGGTGTATCGGTGCCAAAAGGAAAGCTCCCGTAGTTGGAATATTGTGCTTTCCCACCACCTTGGTGCGGGTATAACAGACTGAAACTCCAACCACGATGAATCGAATAACAGAATAAAACGTCCGACTGAATCGAGAATCTCCCGCCATATAGGTGTCGACATCAGCCATCGCTATCTCCCGTCTCTCTCTTGAAAGTGTTGCACGATTGTGGCAACCACATCTCCTACTGTGATTGAACTGGAATCCAGCGACACGGCATCATCAGCAGGACGCAAAGGCGAATCTGAGCGTGTGGAGTCGATACGGTCACGTTCCGTAATGTTTCTAACTACCTCGTCAAAGTCTTCGCCTGTTTGACCCACTCGCCTTGTCGCTCGCACTTCAGGTGAAGCCCACAAGAAAACCTTCAATATGGCGTCGGGGAAAACTACGGTTCCAATGTCTCTACCCTCGACGACGCCACCACCATTTATTTCTATCCATTGTCGTTGTTGCAAACGCATTGCGTCACGAACTGGCGTATGTGCAGCAATAATCGACACAGTGTTCGAGATCTCAGGCGTACGGATTTCTGCAGAGACATCCACGCCATCTAGAAAAGCCTGAACGCCTCGGACGTCAATAGAAACGGAACGGGCAACACGACCAACGGCTTCCTCGTCAAACGGATCAGTATGTTGGCGCAATACAGATAACGCTACGCATCGATACATGGCTCCAGTGTCGAGATATTGCAGTTCAGTTGCGCGAGCAACTTCCCTTGCAACTGTGGACTTTCCTGCGCCTGCTGGTCCATCAATGGCGATGACTCGCACAGCTACCAACTAGTGCCGAGAGGTCGACCTTCGTCGTATCCCGCAGAACTCTGTACGCCCACAACAGCGCGTTCGTGGAACTGTTCAATATCGGCTGCACCCGCATATGTGCACGATGAGCGAAGACCAGCAACAATTTGATCGATGATGTCTTCAACGCCTGGTCGTACCGGATCGAGATACATGCGCGATGTGCTGATGCCCTCTTCAAACAACTCTTTACGAGCACGTTCGACTGCAGACTCGCTACGCGTACGGTTCTTCACGGCACGATTTGACGCCATGCCGAAGCTTTCCTTGTACAAACGACCTTCTGTATCACGCAACGTATCTGCTGCTGACTCGTATGTGCCCGCAAGCCATGAACCAAACATCACATTCGCTGCGCCCGCGGCGATTGCAAGCGCGACGTCACGCGGGTAGCGAACGCCACCATCGGCCCACACGTGCTTGCCCATTGAGCGCGCTTGTTCCGCACTCTCCAATACAGCACTGAACTGCGGACGTCCGACGCCAGTCATCATGCGAGTTGTGCACATAGCGCCAGGCCCAACACCAACTTTGACAATGTCGGCTCCAGCGTTAATGAGGTCTCGAGTTCCCTCTCTAGTCACAACGTTGCCTGCAACAACAATTGCCTTCGGAGCAACTTTGCGCACTGCCTCGATTGCTTGCAACATGCGCTGCTGGTGACCATGGGCCGTGTCAATAACTAAAACGTCTACACCTAGATCAACGAGAGCCTTTGCACGACCAGCTGGGTCTGCATTAATTCCAACAGCAACAGATGTGAGGAATTGTCCTTGAGAATCGAGTGCAGGGCTATAGATGGTGCTGCGTAGCGCACCCTTGCGAGTAATTGCTCCGAGCAAGATTCCCGACGCATTCACCACAGGGGCAAATGTAAGACGTTGTTCGATCAACGAATCATGCATTTGCTCTACGGAGTGTTGTTCCGTAAACAACACCATGTCTGGATTCATCACGTTCTTTAGCTGCGTAAATCGGTCGTAACCCGCCGCATCGTGCTCAGTGAAAATTCCAAGTGGCCGATTCCCAGCATCAACCACAATGACAGCACCATGGGAGCGTTTGTGAATCAAGCTCAACGCCTCGCCCACAGTGTCCTCGGGTCCCAAAGTGATGGGGGTTTCAAAAATTGGGTGGCGCGATTTCACATGGCGTACAACCATCTCGATGATGTCCATCGGAATATCTTGTGGAAGAACGACGAGACCGCCACGGCGGGCAACGGTTTCGGCCATGCGCCGCCCCGCCACTGCAGTCATGTTTGCCACGATGATGGGGATGTTTGTGCCGATGTTGTCAGGTGTACGCAGATCCACATCGAATCGGGATGGCACAGAAGAAGCAGACGGGACCATAAAGACGTCGTTATACGTCAGGTCGTGTGCGGGGAGGTCATGTAGGAACCGCATAGGGCGTTGCAAGACTACCGTGTTGGCATGGCATCTTCAGAGAACTCCCCCGTAGTCCTTGTCCACGGATGGGGCGGCAACTTCGTCGACACGTGGCAGAAGCCCGGAATAGACGCCCTGCTCAACGATGTAGGCCGCCAAGTCATAGGAATCAACCTCCTGGGACATGGCGACGAGGAGAAGCCGCATGACCCCCTGGCCTACGTCAACCTTTCCTCTTGGCTTCTCGACCGCCTGCCATCGACTGGGCCAGTGGATGTAGTGGGATTCTCACTTGGTGCCCTCACAACACTTCGCGCTTTGATCGATGCTCCAGACAGGTTTGGAAAAGTTGTTCTCGCGGGAATCGGAGACGGAGTCTTCCAGCAGTCGGCACCTGACTCTCATAAGCGAATCATTGATGCACTTGAAGGACGCGCTCCAGAGACAGACACGTTTGCACGCATGTTTGCGCATTATGGCAATCAACCGGGTAACGATGTGCTTGCTCTGACTGCGATTATGAAACGACCACCGCAGGTTCCCATCAAGCCAGAAGAGCTCGCCTCAATTCACAACGAGATCCGAGTGGTAATTGGCGACAAAGATTTCGCTGCACCCGCCGACAAACTTGCTGCCTCATTTCCAAACGCATCAATGGTGACGCTGAAGAACACCGACCACTTCGCGACCACAGAAGCGTTTTCGTTTATTGATGTGCTTCTAGATTTCCTTTCTGCATGATGACTTCGGGTGAAATTGGTTCCGATATCAGACATGCGGCAACGTTGCTACACGATGGTGGCGTTATTGGAATACCTACTGAAACTGTGTACGGCTTGGCAGCACTTGCCAGCAACGAAGAAGCCGTTCGACGTGTCTTTGACATAAAGGGTCGGCCATACGACCATCCTTTGATTGTTCATCTCTCACCTACCGAAGACCTCTCGCAATGGGGCCACTTCAATTCGGATGCGACTGCGCTCGCCCAAGCCTTTTGGCCTGGCCCATTAACGCTTCTT
>JBIKZT010000003.1:0-52856 GCA_044354565.1 Ilumatobacteraceae bacterium | reverse complement strand
ACTTGCCAGCATGGTGACTATGCGAATTGGTGAACGTCGTTCAGGTGTGATTGGCGCAATTGGCATCATTGTTTCAATGCTGTTGTTGTCGTCAGTTTCTGCTGGCAGTTCCGACATTGTTATTGCACTTGGTCTTGCAATGTCCGGAGTCGGCTTTGGTATTGCCGGCCCAGCACTCACTGGCCTTGTTGCCAATGCTGTTGACGATGAAACTGTTGGCGTGGCGGGTGCAATGCAACAGCTCCTCAGTCAGATGGGTGCAGTGCTTGGCTCCACAGTCATGATTTCAATTCACGAGATGACAGCGGGCAGCACAACCGTTGTGCGCAGTTATGGTCTTGCATTACTTGCTGGTGCGGTGACGGCAAGTGTGGCCGCAGTACTTGCAGCCAAGTTGCAAAGCACTGATCGTTCGGGAACACGCAGCGAAGCCACAGCGTAATGCGAACTATGCAGTAATTGCCTTAATGGCTGCTGCAACTTCAAACGTAATGTCGGTTTGCGGCATGGTGGTCTGCAGCATCATCAATCGTGTGATGTCGCCTTCAACCTTGATGCGCCCACCCATAAATGCTTGCATGCTCGCAGTGGGGTCTTGGTCCACAAACAGTTGACGCGCAGTGTCGTAATCGGTGGTGATGGTGAGATCTGGTGATTCGAGTTGGCCCAGTTCCATATCGAGTGAGCCTTCAGAAGTGTTGATATAGGCGTTGATATTGCCCTCACCAAAAGGGACTTTTGTTGTGATTACGTTGATTCGAACCAAAGCTTCAATGGTGGGAACAGAATCTGCGTACTTGTGACGGATGTCGCGAGCGGCATTTATCCATGCTTCGGAGAGAAATGGGTGACTCATGGGGAACCTCGATGGGGTGTTTGTACGGATTGTTAAATCAATGTCGGAATACAGGGTTCAATCGGCGAGAATTGAAGGGATGTCACGAATTCTAGTCTCTGAAGAACTTGCCGAAGGCGGCCTAGCCAAATTACGAGCCGCCGGCCACGAAGTAGATGTGCAGGTGGGTCTTTCCCCCGAGCAACTTCATAGTGCCATCAAGGGTGCTCATGCGCTCATCGTGCGTTCAGCCACGCAAGTAGACGAAGCACTGTTGGCTGCAGCTGATGATCTTGTAGTTGTTGGTCGCGCAGGTGTTGGCCTCGACAACGTTGATGTTGAGTCCGCTACAAAGCGCGGAGTAATGGTTGCTAATGCTCCCGAGTCAAACATTGTGTCTGCTGCCGAACACACCATGGCGATGTTGCTTGCAGTTGCGCGCAACGTGCCTCAGGCTCATGCAGCGTTAGTGCAAGGCCGTTGGGAACGTAGCAAGTGGGAAGGCGTTGAACTTTTCGACAAGACACTTGGCGTTGTCGGTCTTGGTCGCATTGGCAAGTTAGTTGCGCAGCGTGCTGCTGCATTTGGTATGCGCATTGTTGCATTCGACCCATTTGTGTCTGAGGAGCGCGCACGTGCTCTGAATATTGAGTTGTTGCCATTAGATGACCTTGTAGCGAAATCAGATTTCATCACTGTGCATCTTCCAAAGAACAAAGAAACCATCAATCTCTTCAACACGGCCATGTTTGCCAAGGCCAAGCCATCATTGCGCATTATCAATGTGGCTCGTGGTGGCATCATCAACGAAGCAGATCTTGCAAAAGCGGTCACCGACGGTGTGATTGCTGGAGCAGCGCTCGACGTGTTCGATAAGGAACCAACAACTGAGTCCGCCCTGTTTGGCGTGCCAGGCATTGTTGTGACACCTCACTTGGGTGCAAGCACTACAGAAGCGCAAGACCGCGCAGGGTTAGACATTGCAGACCAGATCATCTTGGCGCTTGCTGGTGACTTTGTTCCGTATGCAGTGAATATCTCAGCCGCAGATGCCAACGAGACGCTGAAGCCATACTTGCCACTTGCAGAACGTTTGGGTCAATTGTTCTCATCTGCTGCTGGTGACAAAGTGTCCGAACTCGAAATCATCGCGACTGGTGAAATTGCGGGCTATGACACACGCATTCTCACATTGTCGGCCTTGAAGGGTTTCTTTGCAGCTCGTCACGACGACACAGTGACATATGTGAACGCACCGCAGATTGCTGAAGCGCAGGGTGTCACTGTGAAGGAAAACAAAGTTGCATCTGGTTCTGCCAATAGCGACTATGTCAACCTCGTTACTTTGCGTGCCGGTTCGCACAGCATTGCAGCCACACTTGTTGGCCCACGCCGTCAGGCTCGCATCGTGATGGTGGATGACCACATGACAGACGTGCCGCCTGCCGACCACATGTTGGTAGTGCGTAACGACGACCGCCCTGGTGTTATTGGTTTAGTGGGTACTTTGCTGGGCCGTCACAACGTGAACATTGCAGACATGGACGTAGGCCGTGCACTCACGCCAGGTACTGCACTCATGGTGATTGTGCCAACAGCCGAAGTGACAGAGGAAGTTCTGAACGAATTGCGTGCACAGCCAGGCATTATCGAAGTCACTTCGCTTCGCGCGTAGTTATTGGTTTAGCGATGCGCGTTGAGTGCGTCGCGAGTTTCGCGGGCTACTCGTGCTGCCGCAGGCATTGGATCTACCTTGTCGGCATACAAGATTGCGCGTGATGAGTTCACGATCAATCCGGTGCCAACAGAATTAGCGCCGTTCTTCACAACTTCTTCAGGGTTGCCGCCTTGTGCACCTACACCAGGTACCAGTAGTGCCATGTCGCCAACGATTGCTCGCACTTCAGCAAGTTCTGCTGGGTACGTAGCGCCTACCACGAGTGCTACTTCACCTTTATGAGACCATTCATTCGCTGCACGTTCGGCAACAAGTTGATACAAGGGCTTTCCGTCAACAAGTTGCGATTGGAATTCGCCACTTCCAGCATTTGATGTTCGACAAAGAACAATCGCGGCGCCTTTTGGATGCACAAGATATGGCTCAATGGTGTCGCCACCCATGTAAGGGTTCACGGTTACTGCGTGAGCGCCGTACCGATCGAATGCTTCGCGCGCATACATAGTGGCCGTATCGCCAATGTCGCCACGCTTTGCATCAAGGATGATGGGAATAGTGGGGTAGTTGGAACGAATGTATGCACAGATGCGCTCGAGTTGTGCTTCTGCACGCGCTGCAGCGAAGTATGCAATCTGTGGCTTGAATGCGCACGCGTATTCAGCGGTCGCATCGATGATGTCAATGCAAAAGTATTCAATACCGTCTGCATCGGGTGAATAGTGATGCGTGAGGCGATGTGGGTCGGGATCAAGCCCCACGCAGAGTAATGAATTGGATTCCTTCCAGCGTGCTGAAAGAAGTGACGAGAACGACAAGAGTTAGCCCTCGATAGTGATGGCAGCGGTGGGGCACATGTCGGCAGCCTGAGTGACTTTGCCGCGCAGTTCTTCGCCTGGCTCGTCAATCAAGACGTAGAGGTATCCGTCGGTGCGTACTTCAAATACTTCTGGCGCTATCTGGGTGCACGCACCGGTCGATGCGCAGATGTCGTAGTCAACGATGACTTTCATGGTGAGCCTCCTGGTTCACTTCCAAACTAGTCGGTACTACTTGGTATCGGAATGGCGTTCGAACGCACCAAGTACGGCACGAAGTACTGCAGAGGTGGTATTCGGGTCTCTGCCCACACCCCAACGAGTATCTGTGCCGTCACCGATTTTCATTTCCACATACGCAACAGCAGTTGCCTCAGACCCTTGTCCGAGGGCGTGCTCGCTGTAGTCCACGACATCGATTGATGTATTCAGACCGGAGTTCATTGCATGAACAAAAGCATCAACAGGTCCGTTTCCTTCACCTGAAATTGTCTTGTGCTCTCCGCCAATCACCAATTGGGCGGTGATGGTGGTGCGTCCAGACGCTGAATCGCTACGCATCTCGTGGCTCTCCAGTTTCATCTGTGGTTGCTCAGGCAAGTATTCAGAACTAAAGGTGTCCCAGATAGCAGTTGGGCTCACCACTGTTCCGGAGTCTTCGGTGATGTGTTGGATGGTCTTTGAGAATTCCACTTGAAGCCGACGTGGAAGATCGAAACCGTGTTCTTCATGCATGATGTATGCAACGCCACCCTTACCACTTTGGCTATTCACACGAATCACAGCTTCATAGCTGCGACCAACATGCTTTGGGTCAATTGGTAAGTAGGGAACACCCCAGCGCGGGTAATCATCTGGCAATGCGGCAAAGCCCTTTTTGATTGCATCTTGATGGCTGCCCGAGAACGAGGTGTACACCAAGTCACCTACGTATGGATGACGCGCCGGCACATCCAAGCGATTGCAATATTCGGCAACGCGACGCAGTGCATCAATGTCAGACATATCAAGTTCTGGATCAACACCATTCATGAACATGTTCATTGCCAAGTTGATGACGTCTACGTTTCCAGTGCGCTCGCCGTTGCCAAACAATGTTCCTTCAACGCGGTCCGCGCCGGCCATGATGCCGAACTCTGCTGCTGCCACACCACAACCACGGTCGTTATGTGGGTGTAATGAGATAACTACGGAGTTGCGTTGTGGAATATTACGGATGAACCACTCAATAACGTCGCCATACACATTGGGGGAGTAGCACTCAACGGTTGCAGGCAAGTTCAGGATCAACGGATTCTGTGCCGTCGGCTTAATAACAGCCATCACTGCAGTACAAATCTCAATTGCATATTCAGGTTCGGTCAGCGTGAAGCTTTCTGGTGAATACTCGTAGCGCACGGTCGTGCCAGGAAGCATGGATTCGAATCGCTTGCACATGTGGGCTGCTTCCACTGCAATTTCGGTAATGCCGGCTTTATCCAAACCAAAGACAACATCGCGTTGCAATGGGTTGGTGGAGTTATAGAAGTGCACGATCGCTTTCTTCACACCGTGCAAACATTCGTATGTGCGTTGAATCAATTCTTCGCGGCACTGCACCAACACTTGAATCGTTACATCATCAGGAATGAGATCTTCTTCAATCAACTGACGAACGAAGTCATAATCTGGCTGACTAGCCGACGGGAAACCCACTTCGATTTCTTTGAAGCCCATGTTGACCAAAGCTTTGAACATGCGCATCTTGCGCTCTGGGTCCATTGGGTCAATGAGGGCCTGGTTGCCGTCACGCAAGTCCACACTGCACCACAACGGTGCCTTCGGGATGGTGTTGTTTGGCCATGTGCGGTCGGTGAGGACGATAGGCACGTACGGTGCGTACTTCTCGAATGGCATTTTTTTCGGTGTCACGTTTTGTGGAGGCATTGTTTGTTTCCTTTAAGAGATGGGTCAGAACTGAAGTGGGGCAAAGAAAAAACCCCCTGTCCGAAGGCAGGAGGTTTCGACAGCAACGATATGCGGCTGCTGCCGTTACATAAGGAGGAGCAGGGTCGCGGTTGTCATTGCTTTTTAGGTTAGCCCCCGAATGAGCACAGCGCCACCCTTCGAAAGGGAATCAGTGCTCCGGGGCTTAGGAAACGAGGAAGTTGCCGAATTGCCAAGGGTCGCTCGGGTCGAGCAAGGCAGCGTGGTCGGCCCACTGATCAAAGATGTCCTTACGGGTACGCAATGGGTTCCAGTCGATGGGGCCAGAGAATTGCGTGCCGAGGTACGGTTTTGCCTTTTCAAGAATGAACTCGTGTGGCAAATCATCGGGAACGCACACGCCAGAAGATGGCGAGACAAACATCCACTGAATAGCCGACACGATAGACGCCGCAACTTGCAACGTGGTGGCGCTTTGGTGTGGCAGAACCTTGCGTGCTTCATCGATAGACAGAAGTGAACCTGTCCACCATCCGGTGAAGTCGTGACCAAGAAGTAATACGCCTAGTTCATCGCGACCACTGATGATGTCATCGTTCAGTAGACGTTGCTTTGGCTGCATTTCCCAGTCACGCATTTTCAATTCATGCACACTGGCGATTGCTTCGTTCGATGGGCAATACGCGTAATGCACGGTGGGGCGATACGCATCAGTGCCGTCAGCATTTTTCACAGTGAGGTGTTTGCACATTGTGTATGCCTCACCATGGCGAATAACCATGCCGTGGGATTCACCACTTGGTACCCACGTGCGCACCCAAGTGTTCATGCCGGGTTGAGCGATACAGATCTGATTACGCGGACCATCGTCGTTGTGCGTGTATGCGCGTGGCGGCAATGTGCGTTCGTGTGTACCCCAGCCAAGTTCTGCTGGCGCAATGCCTTCTTCGTAGAAACCATCGACCGACCAAGTGTTTACAAATTCATTCACTTGTTTCGGAGAGTTGGTGATTTGAGTGTCGCGCTCGGCAATGTGAATCACTTTGGTACCAGTGAGCATGGACAACTTGTTGAACTCGCCCTGTGCGAGTGCGGCCTCCATTGCAGACTGTCTGTCGCCGGCACGGCCTTCGACCAAAATCTTGGAACTGATTTCAGCGAGTGCTTGCTTTACAAAGTGGCTAACTAAGCCGGGGTTCGCACCATGTTCCAGCACTGCAGTTGCGCCACCATTGCCACCCCAACCATTGATCATCTTGGTCAACGACTGATGACGGACATACAACGTTCTGTCTGTTGGTGAAGTTGATGCCATGTCTTCGTATGGATCCCACAGTTCAACTGATGTATTCAGATAACGAACATTGTGATCGTGGCACCAGGTGAGAATTGTTGGTGCGTCGATATTCCATGCAAGGTCAAGCAGCATGTCGCCATCAGATAGACGTGCGCTCAAAAACTCATCGATGTTTTCTTGAGTGACGCGACCGTTTTCCCAATTCACGCCAAGCGCGATGAGATCTGCAATGCGATGTCGATTATCGACGAAGTCAACAACAGTGATGGAGTGCGGGTCTACGCCAACATCACGAACAAGAAGTGGGAGAGTGCACTGGGCAACTCCGCCGCAACCGAGAACGAGAATGCGGCGGGGGATATGGCTGGATTGTGAAGCGTTAATGGGTATCCACTATCCCAACTCGGCAGCGACAGTGTCGTCACTGATGAGATCGTCCAGCTGTTCGCTGAACTGAGGTTCGGCTGGCACGAGCAATGACTGCCAGTCGTATGAATGTCCTTTTTGGCCACGCGTTTGCGTGCCATCGAGTTGTGCGTCCATGAGAACTCCTCCCGTGAGGGTTGGGGGTTCGCCCGTGGCGGGTGGCGCACGCCGTTGTCGAAAGACTCGGTTCGTACGACTTTGCTCGGTGCTTTCCGTTAGTGGTTGGTCCTTTCTGTACGAGTCTTTCTCGTATCAGGAATGGAAAAACTAACGCACCGAAGAGGCGAACACACGAATTTCAGATGAAAAATAAAGAATCATTTGGGGAAATGTGTCTCAACTGGTCATGAAACACCCAAATGGGGCACTGCTGGGATACCGTGACCACCGAAATGTCCAATCCCCCCACGACCTCAGAACGAGTACAGACCCCAACTGGCTTTGCCGCCTTGGGTGTTCCTCCCGAAGTAGATGCCGGTCTTGCTGCCGCAGGCTTCGCCACTCCCTTTGCAATTCAGACCGAAGCCATTCCCGTTGCTATGCGCGGAGTTGATGTGTGTGGTCGCGCCCGAACAGGCTCTGGCAAGACGCTTGCGTTTGGTGTGCCCATGTTGGCGCGAGCTGAAAAGTTTGCCCGTGTGCGTGCGCCACGTGGTTTGGTGCTTGTGCCTACTCGTGAATTGGCGTTGCAAGTTGCTGAAGTACTGCAACCCATTGGCAAAGAATGCAATCGTGTCATCTTGCCTGTGTATGGCGGTGCATCGCGAGACGATCAGATCGATGCGCTTGAAAAAGGTGTGGACATCATTGTTGCAACACCACTTCGCCTTATCGACCTCATGAAGGCCGACGAAGTTGATATGAGTGACGTTCAAGTTGTCACTCTCGACGAAGCCGACCGCATGGCTGATGAAGGTTTCACCCCGCAAGTGGAGTGGATACTTCGTCACGTGACTGGTGAGCATCAGACAATGTTGTTCTCGGCAACTCTTGATGGTCAGGTTGGCAACTTAGTTCGCCGATACATGAAGTCGCCCGAAGAAGTGTCTATCGATTCACCAACAGACACTGTTGGAACCATGCATCACTTGTTCTTGGCAGTCCACAAGATGGACAAAGACAAAGTGATTTCTGCAATTGCAAATTCAACTGGAAAAACAGTCGTGTTCTGCGATACGAAACGCATGTGTGATCGCGTGACAGAGAACTTGCAAGACATGGGTGTGAATGCACTTGCAATTCACGGTGATCTCACGCAGGCTGCTCGTGAAAAAGCTATTGCTCGATTCACAAAGAACGAATTGCTTGTGCTTGTGGCTACCGATGTTGCTGCTCGCGGAATCGACATTGACGATGTAGAAGTTGTTGTGCATTACGTGCCGCCGATTGATTCAAAGGCGTACTTGCACCGTTCAGGCCGTACGGCTCGTGCGGGACGCGACGGTTGGGCTGTCACCTTGGCTGAATACAACCAGCACACCACATGTCGCATTATTCAGCGGGCACTGCGTTTGCCAACAAACCCGCCGGTGGAGATTTTCAGCAATGATTCCCGCCTGCAGAACCTGAATACCTTCCTCTAATTTCAGGTAACACACCCCTGCAGTACAGTGACCTAGTTGCTGACACTGGGCT
Organism: Ilumatobacteraceae bacterium; assembly: GCA_044354565.1. Lineage (GTDB taxonomy): Bacteria > Actinomycetota > Acidimicrobiia > Acidimicrobiales > Ilumatobacteraceae > UBA2093. The sequence goes on along the minus strand of JBIKZT010000003.1, from coordinate 44,244 downwards.
GTCGTCAGCAGAAGGGTAGGCAACATGGCAGAAGATTTCGGTACTGGTTTGCGGGTTTCGTACGTTGCAAACCTGGCTCAAATTGTTCAGCCAGTTGTCTCTTATCTCAACTCGTCGCCCGCTGGTCGCGACATTTTTGCACCCGACACCATTGTGGTTCCGAATGCCGGAGTGCGCGCGTGGCTCCAACAACAAATTGCCACCACAGTAGGCGCTACGCCAGATGAAGTAGACGGCATCTCAGCCAACCTCAACATTGGTTATGTAGGCATGATTCGTCAGATGGCGGGCCATGCTCGCATTCAAAATGATCCTTGGGATATCGAACCGCTCACTATTGCGGTTCTCGATTGTCTTGCTGGCCTACCTGAAGCGCCAGCGCTCGCACTTCGCTACGGCGGCATGTTGCGTGCAGCGCGTGCAATTGCAGACACCTTCGACGTGTATCACGCACGCCGGCCACAAATGATCGACGCATGGGAAAAAGGTCTCGCAGTGCTTGCGCCAGAGCTTGGCAACAAGATCTCTGGAGGTGAATGGGAAATCATTCAGCCAGCACTCGACAATCAAGATATGTGGCAGTTTCATCTGTGGACAAAAGTACGCACACACATCGGAGTGCCTAGTCCGCCAGTGCAGATCAATTCACTAGTGAGCGGCCTTCTCGACGGTTCACTCAAGCCGGGTGCAGAACGTTTGCTCATTGTCGGTTTGCAAGCCCTCGATAGCCGCACCATTCAGCTGGTGCAAACACTTTCCACATACATACCTGTAGAGGTTGTACTGGTGCACCCTTCACCAGCATTGGCACAGAAGTGGCAACCCCAAGCGCTTGCTATGGCCGGTGCAATTGGTGCCACAGCAATCCGTCCAAAAGATGCTGTGGTGGAAGACGGAGTGCATCCATTGGTGAGCACCTGGTTGCAAGGCAGTCGCGAGGCCCAACTTGTGCTCGGAACATTTGGTATTCAGCCGTCGTTTACTGTGCAATCTGAAGTTGTGCCAACACGTACTCGGTTGCAGCACTTACAGCACTGCGTCATACACGAACCACATGTTCCAGCGCAACCAGTGTCTGAAACTGATTTTTCGCTTCAGATTCACCGCACACACGAGTTGAGTCGACAAGTCGAGATTTTGCACGATGCGCTTTTGCACGCATTTGATGAGTTGCCAAACCTCGAACCACATGAAATTGTCATTTTGTGCGCTGACATGGCAACGAGTGCGCCAATTCTTCAATCCATTTTCGGCCGTGAAGTGCAAGTGGTCGACAAGAACGGAGTTTCTCGCAATGTCACCATTCCATTAGTTGTTGCAGACCGCGGATTACGTGAAGTCAGCGAAGGCGCACGTTTATTGTCTGCCGTATTGGAAGCCATGGGGTCTCGTGCGTCACGCACTTCGGTCATGAACGTATTAGCCGTCGACGCTGTGTTGTCCAACCTGTCTCTTACGCGTGAAGTATTTGATATTTGGAATCAGCTTCTTGATCGAACCGGCATGAAGTGGGGTCTCGACGCTTCCCATCGTGCGCAGCAAGGCCTCGTAGCTGCAGCAGGCGAGACCTATACATGGCTCTCCACTGTGCAGCAGTCGCTACTCGGAGTCTTGCTTCCCGACGCAAAACCAGTAGCGGAACTCGGCGGAGTCATCCCGCTTGACGATCTCGATACAGCCGATGTTGATGCAGTCGCTGCATTGTCGTACCTGTTGTCATTGCTTATGGAATGCGAGGTAAACACTCGCGCTCAACGCAGTGTGTCCGAGTGGTGTTCATTGCTGGAAGAACTATTGGTGGAACTGTGTGGCATGAACAGCGACGCATTGGTAGAGCCACTTGAAGTGTTGCGCTCATTGAGAGCTTCTAGTCAGCTCATTGGTTCTGGCAGCACTACGGCCGTGCCGTTCGATGAGTTCGCCAGCATTGTGGTTGAACGCGTAGAGGCAACGCCAGGCCGCCAGCCATTGCGCACTGGCGCAGTAACGGCTACGTCGTTTGTCCCATTGCGCTCCGTCCCATTCCGTGTGGTGTGCATTTTGGGTTATGACGATGCCGTGGTCAGTGTGAAGGAAATTGAAGGCGACGACCTCACAGGCCGCCAGCGTTTCATCGGCACATCAGATTCTCGAATCGACACGCGACGCACATTCCTCGACGCGATGCTTGCTGCATCTGATCGATTCATCGTCACGTGTATTGGCAAAAGCATCAAGAACAATGCGCCCGTTCCATTCATCACACCGCTCGCCGAGTTTGTCGATATGTGTCTCGATGCCGACTCGTCTTCTGATGAAGTAAAAGTAAAGACGAGCCGGTTGGTTTTTGATCATCCTCGTCACGCAATGAGTTCTAATAACTTCATTGTCGACAAAGTTGTGCCAGGCATGGTGTGGGGCCACAACGGTGCTTCATTTACGGCAGGCTCCGTGGTGGGAACCACGAATGTTTCGCAAACTTCAACCGTGACACCGTTCAATGTAGAGCAACCAGAGGTAGTCACTATTGACGATCTCATCAAGGTTCTCGATTATCCCGAAGATTTCTTCTTGAACACAGTGGGTGTCAGTAAGTGGGTAGACAAAGTGCAGGCAGACACAGCGCTTCTGCCAATCGATATTGATGTTCGCCGATTGCGTGAACTATGGAACGAGTTGCGTGAACTATCGGAAGCAACGTCCTCTTCAACAAGTCGTTCTTCAAAGAAATTCAAGAGTGATGAACTATCGGCGTGGCAGACCCTGAAAAAGGAACGCGGGGCGGTGCCTGTTGGCGTATTGGGAGACGATGCACTCGATAGCGCTCAAACTTTATTGGACGAAGCGGATGCTCTTACCAAGCAGTGGGGTTTCCCGACCATGGTAGAAACTGAACGCGAAATCTCTTTGCAACTCCCCAATGGGGTAGTAGAAGGGACCGTCTCCTATTTCGAAACTGAAGAATTGGCTGGGTTTGCTTCTTTGTATGGTGTCGATCGTTTGCATTCACGAGCTGCTGTCTTGTTATTACTGCTTGCTGCACAAGGAGTCATTAAGCATTCAGCAATTCTCTTTGGGTACGACGACAAGGCAAACGAAATCAAAGTAAACAATGTGTTTTTTGAGATCGCACTCACGCAAGAAGATGCTCTCCAGCGGCTTGCTGGTCTCATAGATGCAGTTCACATTGCACGAACAATTCCAGCAGTCAAATTTGGTGGGACAGTGAAGGCAATTCTCGCTGCTGAAGCCTCCGATGAAGAGGAAAAATCACCAGAGTTTGCTTTCGATAAATTTGTCGCTTCTGATGAGTACGGAAAGTCGCTTGAACGTCGTTTGTTTGGAGAAGAGCCTAAGTATTCAGACGTGTTTGCTGCTGACGGTCCGATTCGAGAATTTTGGTCAGCTCTCACAGGCGCGGTGAACGGACCAAAGTTCAAGAGTTCTGCAAAACATGGTGTTACAACCATCAAGGTTTCGGGGTACATCGTCAAATGAGTAATACATCTGCCATCGACAAACTTACGATCACAAATGGTCTGTTCCTTGAGGCCAGCGCCGGCACGGGCAAGACCTACACAGTTGCCGCTCTGGTCACGCGTGAACTCGCAATGGATGACACCTTGCGTATCGGAGATTTCCTTATCTCCACATTTACGCGTAATGCATCTGCAGAATTGAAGGACCGAGTACGTCGTCGCATTATTGAGATGGCAGAAATTGTGTCTATCGGAACTGCAGTGCCGGACGATGATTTGTCTACTTATCTCTGTAGCCAAAGTGAATCAAAGCGGCACCAGATTGTTGTCAATTTGCGTCGTGCAGCTGTCGAGTTTGACACGGCAACTATTGGCACCATTCACTCGGTGTGCTCGCGCATCCTTACGCTTGCCGGACTGCCTAGCGGTAATGGAAACGAAGCAGCCTCTACCAAGGTGCTCATCCAGCAAAAAGTAAATGATTACGTGGCCACGCAGGCAATTCAGATGGCCACTAACTCTGCAGCGCGCTCGGGTGTAGCGCAGCTGTGGGATCCAGCTCTCTTGGCAAAGATTGTCGAGGAGAAAGTTTCTGCTCCCGATGCTGAACTGTGGGTAGATACGAGCCATCCAAATGCAGCACAACTGCAACAACTGGTTTTAGATATTCACGCAATGGTGGCGTCCATTCACAAACAGACCCAGACCAACCCAACCTTCGACGATCTACTGCGTCGTGCAGCGGCAGTAATGGAAGATCCTCAGTATGCGGTGGCAGTTTCTGCGATTCGTCAGAAGTATCGCATGGCGTTTGTGGATGAAGCGCAGGACACGGATCCACTGCAATGGAGTATTTTTCGCGGAATCATTCAGGCCATCTCCAAAGATTCTTTCCTCGTAGTAGTGGGTGACCCGAAGCAATCTATCTATCGGTTCCGTGGAGCCGATGTCAACGCTTACCTTGAAGAGCGTGACGTAAAGAATCTCATCTCGCTAGACACAAACTTCCGTTCTGATGAAGACATGATCACAGCGCTGAATGCGTTAATGGATGGTCAGAATTTTGGAAATCAAATCGACTACGTGCAGGTGAAGTCTGCGCCTGCAAATAAAGGGTCGCAGTTGTCGCGGTTTCAACCAGTCGAGATTGTAAATCTGGGCGACAAACCAAAGGCCAATGTTCCACAGAAGGTTGCAGCACTTCGCGTTGCTGAGTTGTTGAAACATGCTCAGATAAATGGCGAGAAGGTTGCGCTTTCAGATGTGTGTGTGCTGGTGCGAGCGAATGAGATTGGTATCAGCCTGGAACGTGAACTGCGTTCCATGAAGATTCCAGCCGTTAGTGGTGGTACCGCATCTGTCATTCAAAGTGAAGCAGCGCAGTCTCTGCAACAGTTGTTGCAGGCGCTAGATCGTCCTAGCGACATGGGCCTTGTGCGCACTGCAGTATCCAGCATGTTCTTTGGTCGTTCGCTGCTCGACCCAGCTGTCATGGCACACGGAGTTGTGTCTACCAGCACTGATGAAGGTGGAAATGATTCAACAGCTGAATCAATGGCCGGCATCGATGTCGAGCATGAGTTCATTCGTACTCTTTCTCGCATCATTCGCAAAGAGGGCATAGCGGCAGTCGAAGCACAAATTCTCAGTAATCCGTTGTGTCTCAACTCCATGTTGCGTTCAGAACGTGCTGAGCGCCGTCTCACTGACTTGCGTCACCTTGTGGAACTCATCCACCAAGAAACAGAAGGTAAGGGAATCGAAGCATCAACAGCGTTACAGACTATTGCAGATCTTGAATCTCTAGATGCCACTGCTGAACTTGTCAGTCGTCGCATCGAAAGCGATGTTGACGCAGTGAAGATTCTCACTGTGCACGCAGCTAAGGGGCTTGAATTTCCTATTGTGGTCGTGGCCGACCTGTGGAAAGACAAAACACTCGGTGATACCAAAACAAAGACCGCCGATGAACGTGCGACCAAGAAGCCCCCTGTGTTCTTGTCTCCTCAAGCCAATGCTGCTGGCAAAAAACATCGCTGTATCGATGTTGCTTGGGTAGAAGCGGGTATTCCAACATCGATTGCACGCCACTTGTCAGAGGCCGAAGCACTCGATGAAACAAAGCGCCAGTTTTATGTTGCAGTAACTCGCGCCAAGCACCATCTCTCTATTTTGTTGCCGAGCAATACCGAAGGCTGTGTGGCGTACTCGTGCATCAATAGCGATGCCATCGGTCAGGAAGATTCACTTATTCCTGTTGTGCCTATCCCTGCGAAAGTTTTGCCAACAATTCCCACACGTGTCGTTCCAGTCAGCACTCATCCATTCGATGGCTCCACTACGCAGACATATCGCCGTACTTCATTCTCCGGTATCTCTGAACTTGCGGCTGGTCGCGCGCAATTGATATCGCATGCGGCGCCAGGTTCTGGCCTCGATGAGCAACCAGATTTCTTTGGCGGTCATGTGCATTCTGCAGGGGCAGAAGTCCCACTGGGCACGACCATGCCTCTTGCCCGCGTACCAAAAGGTACGTATATCGGCACAGTGATTCACACCATCTTTGAACACTTTGATACATCTGCTCCATCCATTGTCAATGAGATGACGCGTCTCGTCGACAAACATGCGTCTGGCCCGGCATTGTTGTCATCCCGCAAAGACCTCATCGATGGTTTGGTGCTGGCAGCTCAGACTCCGCTTGGTCCACTCATGGGTGGTGCGTCGTTGGCCACTATTCCATCGAGCGACTGCCTTCCCGAGCTTTCCTTCGAAATGGGTCTCGCGCATTTGTCGAAAGATATTCGCGTGAAACAAATAGGGGATGTATTGCTTGAAATGCTTCCAGCAAATGATCCATTGCGCGCCTATGCACAAATGTTGAGCAGTGAACAGTTCAACATTCCTTTGGCAGGTCTTATCAATGGTTCCATCGACGCAGTTCTTCGCGTGAAAAATAGTGAAGGCGCTGAACAATTGTTCATTACCGACTACAAGAGCAACCGACTCGACGAGGAAGATGATGCTCAGTTGATCGACGCGTATCATCCGTCGCGGTTAGTGCATGCCATGGAACATCACCACTACCCATTGCAAGCAATTTTGTATGGAGTTGCAGTTCATAGGTTCCTTCGTTGGAAGTCGCCTGCAACAAATAGTGACGATGCCATCGGCGGTGTCGCATACTTCTTCCTTCGTGGCATGGTGAACGACCCTGCATTTGTCGACGATCAAGGTTGTCCGTACGGCGTGTTTCAGTGGAAAGCCCCAGCTGGTCTGTGGGCACGTCTTTCCGATGTATTGGCAGGTGTTAGTCGTGCGTAGTTATTCTCAGTTTCAATCGCTCATCAAAGAAGAGATTGTCTCCATCGTCGACATTCATGCGGTGTATGCATTGTCTGATCTTGCTCCACCAAAGTCAGCAATACCTGCTGAAGTAGTGGCTGTCCTTGCTATGGCAATGGGGGCAGGCAGAGATGGAAACACATGCATCAATCTCGACGCGCTTCCAAAACTTCCTGCAGTGGCAGGAGTGTCATGGCCCACTTCTGTAGCAGCTTGGACATCGTTGCTTTCGTCGTGCACAGACTTGGTGAGGGTTTCCTCTCAGCCTGAAACTTCTCCACGACATCCATTTGTTCTTGATGACACTCGTTTGTACATCGCGCGGTCATACGAAGAAGAACGTGCGGTTGTTAACCATCTGGTGCGCTTACATGCGGGTGGCCAACTCACAGTTGTGCTCGGTGGTCCAGGTACCGGTAAGACCACATATATCTCAGGAGAACTCATCACTATGTTCTCGGGTGAAGGCGCAGACAGCATCAAGTTGTCGTTGGTGGCACCAACTGGAAAGGCTGCGCGCCGTATGCGTCAGTCTCTAATGCGTGCACTGTCTCGCTCCAAAGCACCGGAAGATGTGATCAAGAAGATTCTTGATGCCGCAGACTCGCGAACAGTGCACAAACTTTTGGGCATGTCGCCGCGACGTGCGCAACGATACAAATTCAATTCAGACCACAAGAGTCGCCTGAAATGCAATTTGCTCATCGTGGACGAAGCATCGATGATGTCTTTGTCATTGATGTATCACTTACTTGAAGCACTGGAAGACGGTGCGAAAGTGTGGCTGGTAGGGGACCCTGATCAGCTAGCCAGTGTCGATGCCGGAACGGTGCTCGGCGACATCTCTCAAGTTACGGTTCCTGTCGGTTCAAGATTCCATAGTTCATTTGTTCCGCGCACTGTGCAGCACCGTTACCCAGAAGAATCACGTATCAATCGATTAGTGAAATGTGTACGTGATGCTGAGTCGCAGAAAGACATTGATCTCTTCCTTGCGATTTTGGCGGAGACTTCTCCCGATGTTTCATGGATTGATCCAAAGGTACATAAAGACGAACTGAAGAAGCTGACGCAGTTGGTCATAGATAACGCAAATGCGGTAGCAAGTCTTGCTGAAGCAGGAAAATCTGAAGAGGCATTAGCCACGTTGGCCTCGGTACAAATTTTGTGTGCCAACCGTGAAGGAGCAATGGGTGTTGCAGGTTGGAACCGATCTATTCAACGTGCCGTAAAGGGGAGTGCATCTCATCCGTTTTATTTCGGTCGACCAGTCATGATCAACAAAAATGATGACTCGCTGCAATTAGCAAATGGTGACGTGGGAGTGGTGTGCAACATTGGCGGGATACGCAAAGTCGCATTCGAAGGTCTGGACAAGCCCGTTGAGATTCCCGTCAATAGTCTTCCCTCGGTGGACACTGTGCATGGTCTCACCATTCATAAGAGCCAAGGTTCTGAGTACACGCACGCGGTGGTTGTATTGCCCACGCAGCAGTCAAAGATATTGACTCGCGAGCTTTTGTATACGGCCATCTCGCGACCAACCGAACAGTTGACCATTGTCGCAACAGCAGCCGCCATTGCGTATGCCATCAACAATCCGATTCGCCGCTCGACTGGCTTAGTCACTGCTCTCAATGCCAAGTAACGCAACGCCCTTTGGGTGTTGTGTTAGAACTCTCATATTCAATTCACAGGAGCACATATGTTGTTTTCACCCATGAAGAAATTCCTCACTGCGTTTGTCGTGGTTGTGTTTAGCGCCGTTTCATTGTCGCCAGTGCACTCCGTGCCGGTGGAAGACGAGCAATGGCCGAGCCAATTTTCATCCGAAACCCCACTGCACGGATTTGAGTTGAACGAAGTGTCTGGTTTGCGTGACAACGTTTCTGTGCTGATCGGTTCTGATAGCACTGGTCAACGGCTGTGCACATCGGTGACCGACACTGCATGTAGCAGCTCTGCTGGCTATTCATTTCGCGCTGTACTTGGCCCGTGCACCTCTACTGTCACCATCGACTGTATTGAAAGCGTCACGGGTACATCATCTAGTGGCGCAACAGTAGAGGGTGCATTCAAAGAGTTTTTCCCAGCACGTGGTGTAAACGACTACACAGGGTCTACTGCAGATGGTGTTCCCGACGGACGACCACCAAGTCTGTGGACACTTGCCGGCCTTCCACATGCATATGGCTCTGATTATCAGGTGACAGTGCAGATAACCGGAGCAAAAATAAATGGTGATGCAACAAAGCCATTGCGTACCTTCTTTGCAAGCGTGACGCCAGTGAACATCTATCAAACGACTTGTGATGTTCAGTACAACGGAACTTGCATGGATAAATACCGAGAAGAAGTGGCATCAAGTGGCTTGAAGACAATAGGTTTTGCAGGAGTAGCTGCAGATCAAGACGGTGGATTTCGTTGCCAGAACTGGGGCCAGGACTCTAAGTGTGCTCTCAAGCGTGCTTTTCCAGCGGGTGCCAAGTTTGCAGTGCAGGTGCGTCTCTCAACTACACCTACAGGGTGGTTGCATGGCCGACTGCAAGACCCCACCGCATCAATTGAACGTGAGAACAACCAAACCACAATCAAGATTTCAGCTGAGCCCACGAAGGTTCCTGCAGTCTCAGGAGTCGGACAATGGGCACAACTTCCTGTGGCTGTTCAGGAGTCATTCATTGCAATGTGTGAAAACAAGCGATGTGGCACGCGACGTAGCGAACAGGCATCTGATAGTGCAGTGCAGGGAATGCCGGTATCGAGCCGCAACATTATTGTCAGCCCGTCTGCCTTTAGTGAAACTGCATTTACTCAATTGAAATTATGGACTGGATTCATTGGCGACAAAGCAGCAGCAATGCCATCGCAATGGAGCGTACGTACTCTTAGCTACTCAGAGATGCAGAATGGTCCAGCGTGTATTCGCAATGGCGTTGGAGTCACAGGAATTGTGGCAACTAATGCATCGGCGTATGCAGAAGGTCCGCCGACCTACAGCAGTGCAACTTCCACATTGAATTACAAAGTGGCTGCACCGCACTATGAAAAGGATGGAACCACTGTCTTCAATGGTCGGTACGACCTCATTATTCGTTCCGACATTGCAAATTGCTTGTACGGAGTCTCCGATGGCTCCTCTGAAGCAACTGTTTCAGTGACAGGCGAAGATGGCAAAGCTAAGTCCGCAACTACAGCTTTCACATTCAAAGATGGCTGGTTCAAGTTCTCGGCCTCAGGCTTTACCCACTCTGCTCCTACCGTCAAGGTAAAACTGTCGAAGATTTATCCGAAGGTGACGATGGGCCGATCAATCTCTGTTACAGCTGCAGCCAAGAAAAATGGCATAAAGATTCCAACAGGCGCGAAAGTTTTGGTCACTGTCGCTTCGTCATCAAAGAAGAAGTGTTCAGTCTCGGGCAACCGCACCGTACGTGGCCTTGCAAAGGGAACATGCACGTTGTCAGTGTCTGTGACGCCGAAGAAGACAAAGGCTGTACCAAAGCCGAAGACCACGCGAAGCACGGTCAAGATCATCATTAAGTGATGGTGTGGCTACAAGGCCACCTCACTTAACTCAACCAAGCAGGACGATTCTTTTCGAAGGTATTGATCTCGTCTGCATGCGTCATCGTGATGCCGATGTCGTCAAGGCCGTTCAAGAAACGATGTTGCGTTGGCGGGTCCATCGGAAAGGACTCTTTGAATCCTTCTGCAGGAACTTCAACAGTGAGGCGTTCCATGTCGACTGTTATTTCCACTTTCGGATTCGCATCAATAAATGCCCACAACTGATCAACCGATGCTTGCGACAACACCACAGGTGCAAGACCATTCTTCGTGCAGTTGTTACGAAAGATGTCTGAGAAGCTTGGTGCGACTACTGCGTCGAACCCGTATTGCTGAATAGCCCATACTGCGTGCTCACGTGAAGAGCCGACGCCGAAACTTGGACCAGCAACCAAAATGCTTGCACCTGCATACTGTTCGTCGTTCAGAACAAAACTGCGATCATCGCGCCACGTGGAGAAGAGACCAGCTTCAAAGCCAGTGCGCTCGACACGCTTCAACCAATCGGCAGGAATGATTTGGTCGGTGTCAACATCGCTGCGCTTGAGTGGCACAGCAGTGCCGGTGACTATACGAAAAGCTTTCATGACAAATCTCCTGGGCTTGCGAAGTGACCGGCAACAGCTGTGGCTGCTGCAACGGCGGGGGATACGAGGTGTGTGCGACCGCCGCGACCTTGACGGCCTTCAAAGTTGCGGTTGCTCGTGCTTGCGGCGCGTTCGCCTGGTGCAAGTTTGTCGGGGTTCATTGCTAAGCACATGCTGCAACCCGGCTCACGAAAATCAACACCAGCCTCAATAAGAATCTTGTCGAGACCTTCTGCAATTGCTTGAGCACGCACGGCATGACTGCCTGGCACCACCATTGCACGCTTCACAGTGACCTTGCGACCCTTCAATACTGCAGCGGCTGCACGAATGTCTTCAATGCGGCCATTTGTACATGAACCGATGAACACAGTGTCGACGGGAACATCGCGCATGTTCATGCCAGCGGTGAGGCCCATGTATTCAAGTGCGCGACTAATTGTGTTTGCACTTGTTTCATCTGGAGCATCGGCAGGCGAGGGGATGATTCCATCGATAGGCAGTACTTGTGCAGGGTTTGTGCCCCAACTGACATGCGGACTCAACGTTGAAGCGTCAATGAACACTTCAGCATCCCATTGCGCGCCATCATCAGTCTTCAGTTCTTTCCACGCTGCAACTGCTGCGTCCCAATCGGCACCCTTCGGTGCATGTTCGCGGCCTTTGAGGTATTCAAAAGTGGTTTCGTCTGGAGCAATGAGTCCGGCTTTTGCACCGGCTTCAATACTCATGTTGCACACAGTCATGCGGCCTTCCATAGACAACGCACGAATTGCTGAACCGCGATATTCAATAACATGACCAATACCGCCACCGGTACCGATCTTGCCGATGATGGCCAAGATGATGTCTTTTGCAGTGACGCCAGCAGGCACATCGCCATCCACCGTGATGGACATCCACTTTGGACGTGATTGCGGAAGAGTCTGTGTAGCGAGCACGTGTTCAACTTCGCTGGTGCCGATACCAAAGGCAAGTGCACCGAATGCGCCATGAGTAGCAGTGTGGCTGTCTCCACAAACAATTGTCATGCCGGGAAGCGTGCGACCTTGTTCTGGCCCGATCACGTGCACAATGCCTTGGCGTTCGTTACCCATAGGGAACAGTGTGAATTTGAATTCGGCTGCATTGTCGCGAAGTACTTGTACTTGCTTTGCTGAGATTGGGTCAGCAATAGGCAAGTGAATATCTGCAGTGGGAACGTTGTGATCTTCTGTTGCAATCGTGAGGTCTGGGCGGCGCAGTGGGCGACCAGAAAGACGTAAACCATCAAACGCCTGAGGACTGGTTACTTCGTGCACAAGATGCAAGTCGATGTACATGAGGTCTGCTTCGCCTGGCGCAGCATGCACAACATGTTGGTCCCAGACTTTCTGAGGAAGTGTCATCGGTTTCGACATAGGGGGTTCCTTTTGAAATCTCATTATTTGGGATAGCATTCCCAACTAATGGACAGCGTATCAGGAGTCGGAGTTTTGGACAAGGCCTTCGTGGTGTTGAATGCGCTAGTCGCCCGACCACTTAGCCTGTCTGAGTCCGTAGAAGCCACGGGTATTCCTCGTGCAACGTGTCACCGTTTATTGTCTGCCCTTGAGCATCATGGTGCAGTGCGGCGCAACAACGAAGGCTTGTATTGCCTAGGGCCAACTCTTGCTGGCCTTGGGCGTGGTGCTGCTGTTCAGTTTCCATTCCTGGAACGTGCCAGAGAAATTGCCACAGAGATTCGCGATCGCACTGGTGAAAGCGTGCAGGTGTTTATTGCAGAGACCGATGGACGCCGCTGTGTGATCTCGCTTGAATCTCCAAACGGTCTGCGTTGGATTGTTCCCGAAGGGTCATTGTTCCCGTTGGCGCGTGGTTCTGCCGGAAAGGTGTTGTCTGCAAAGACCGCACCTACAAGTTGGGTGGAGTCGGTGGAAGAACGCGTGAAGGGTGTTGCAAGCGTGAGTGCACCAGTTCTCGATGCAGATGGTCATGTGATTGCAGCTATTTCAATCTCTGGACCACTTGAACGCATGAGTCGTACGCCTGGTGCAAAGTTCGGAACCGTTGTGGTGCGTGGCGCAAAAACCTTGTCTCAGTTTTTCCAGTCGTAATTGCCCCAGAGTTATCTGTCGTCACACATTGACGGCATGCTTGAAGACCAACCAGAAACCCAGTACATCCTTGCCGACATCAGCGACATTGCGGTCGGTGTCGAAGCAAAGTTGCACACATCGCTTGATTCGTTCGAACTAAGTGGAGCTCGTCTATACGGAGTGAATTGCGCTGGCCGCCCAGCCGATGAACCCAACATGTGTTTCTTGGTGCAACATCCAGATGTGTACGAGTTGCTTGATGCACCGTCATCTGCGTTGGCACGCATGTTTGATGCTGCGGCAATTGTCACCACGGGTTGGGCGGCACCACTCAATGCAGATGGCTCTGTTGATGGTCCACCGAGTCAACACGAGCAACGTCGACGCGTGCGTCTTGTAGTTGTAGTGGCAGACAATGGTGTGGCGAGCGTTCTTCGCTTTGAAGATGAACCAGATGAAGTAGTCACAGACCCAGGTTCTGCAACCGGATCATTAGCTGAGGCCATCAATCGTTTTTGGTTTGACCCACCGGTGACATTGCCCGCCAATTCATAGGTAGTGCATGAATTCACAATGGCGCATATTGCGTAAGTGGCACCTAGCCTGAGAAGCGTGACTTCCGCGAGCACTACAGATTGGGCACAGCGCATTCGGGCACTTGCTGCCGAAAAAGATGCTGTCATCCTTGCTCACAACTACCAAGTGCCAGAGATTCAAGATGTCGCGCACCACGTTGGTGACTCGTTGGCTCTCTCTCGAATTGCAGCAACTGTTCCAGAGTCCACCATTATTTTCTGTGGCGTTCACTTCATGGCAGAGACAGCAAAGATTCTGTCGTACGACAAGACCATCATCATTCCCGATGAGCGCGCCGGATGTTCGCTTGCCGAGACAATCACTGCTGATCAGCTGCGCGCTTGGAAAGCGGAACACCCTGGTGCAGTTGTAGTGAGTTATGTCAACACCACTGCTGCTGTAAAGGCTGAGACAGATATCTGTTGCACGAGTTCAAATGCAGTCGATGTAGTGAAATCCATTCCAGTCGACCGACCTGTGCTGTTTTGCCCCGACCAGTTCTTGGGTGCGCACGTGCAGAAGCAACTGAAGCGCGACAACATGCACATATGGATGGGCGAGTGTCATGTGCACGCAGGCATCAACGGTGCTGAACTAAAAGCAATGGTTGCCGCTGAGCCCGATGCTGAATTGTTTGTTCACCCAGAGTGCGGATGCGCAACGAGCGCTATGTACTTAGCTAGCGAAGGCGTAGTGCCGGCAGAGCGCACACACATTTTGTCTACTGGCGGCATGCTCGAAGCGGCCCGCACAACTACAGCGCGCAAGGTGCTAGTGGCAACAGAGACCGGCATGTTGCATCAACTACGCAAAGTGAATGTCACCACCGAGTTCCAGGCTGTGAACAGAGCGGCTGTGTGCAAGTACATGAAGATGATTACGCCTGAAAAACTTGAGCATTCGCTTATACATGGCACTGACATCGTGGACGTGCCGAGAGACATTGCAGATAAAGCACGCCTCTCGGTAGAGCGAATGATTGCCATTGGCACACCGTCTCGTATCGGCGAGTAATTCGTGCCATCTAACAATCTTGTTCCGCGTCAACTGGCCGCACCAGAACCAACATGGACAGTAACTACTGACGTAGTCATCTTGGGCTCTGGCGCCGCTGGTCTCTCTGCTGCACTTGCGGCGCGACCAGTGCGTGACGTTGTACTGATTACAAAAGATGTTCTTGCGGCTGGAAGTACAAGTTGGGCACAAGGCGGCTTGGCTGCTGTGTTAGACCCCAACGACTCCATCGAAAACCATGTGCAAGACACATTGGACGCTGGCGGTGGCTTATGCGACGAAGCAGCAGTGCGCACACTGGTAAGCGAAGCGCCAACTGCAATTCGTTACCTCATGGAACTTGGTGCATCATTCGACCCCGGTGCGCACGAAGGTGTCGCGCTCACGCGTGAAGGTGGGCATTCGCATCGCCGCATTGTTCATGCTGGAGGCGATCAATCTGGTGCCGAAGTGCAACGCACGCTCGATGAGTCTGTGCGATTGGCTGGCGTGCAAGTGGTGGAGAAGGCTTTTGGTATTGACCTTGTTATTGGCCATACAAAGAGTGGCGAACGCGCTGTTGCGGGCGTGAAGGTAGCGATACTCGATAGCAATGGTGGCGTTGAGAGTGTGGGCATTGTGTATGCACCAGCGGTCATCATTGCAACCGGTGGTTACGGGCAAGTGTACGCAAGCACCTCGAACCCACCTGCAGTGACTGGCGACGGAATTGCACTTGCTTTGCGAGCAGGTGTTGCTGCTTCAGATTTAGAATTCATTCAGTTTCACCCCACCGTGTTGTGGGTAGGCAGCGAAGCAACTGGTCAACAAGCACTCATAAGTGAAGCAGTGCGCGGCGAAGGTGCAATTCTTCTTGATGCTGCAGGCAGACGTGTAATGGCAGGCGTGCACCCGCAAGAAGATCTTGCTCCACGCGACGTAGTGGCGGCTGCGATTAGTAGACGCATGGCCGAGGCCCCCGCAGGTGTAGATGACCATGTGTATCTCGACGCTCGGCGTATTGAGAACTTTGAAGAGAGATTCCCTTCCATCACGGCATCGTGTCGCAATGTAGGAATAGACCCCGTGACGGAACTGATTCCTGTTTCTCCAGCGGCGCATTATGTATGTGGAGGAGTAAAAGCAACTCTCGATGGCGCCACTAGTTTGCAAGGGTTATTTGTAGTGGGCGAAGCTGCATGCACGGGAGTGCATGGTGCAAACAGATTGGCATCAAACAGTTTGACTGAAGGCGTTGTTGCGGGTACCCGCGTGGGGCGCGCACTTAGCTGGTCGTTGCCAGAAGTTGTGGAGCCACAAGAATCAGAAGTAGAAGGTGCATTGATTGATTCGTACCACCGTGCCGCCTTACGAAATGCGATGTCGAAGTATGTCGGTGTGTTGCGCACGCCAGATGGTTTAGAAGCAGCGTCGGCAATTCTGCGTACCTTGGCAGACAATGCATCGGCGGCGGTTGTGCCAACGCGCAAAGCTTTTGAAGCTACAAACATGCTCACTATTGCCACTGCAGTGGTGGCTGCGGCAAAAGCGCGTACAGAGAGTCGCGGATGTCATCGGCGCACCGATTTTGCTGAACCACTTGAAACATGGGAACGTCATCTCATGTCCCGCATTGTTGATGGCCGAGTAGAGGTGGACTAATGCAGTTACACCAATTATCTCAGCAAACACTCGATCGTTTAGTTGTTGCTGGTTTAGATGCGAATTATGTGGCAGAAATTATTCGCCATACCATTGCCGAAGATCTTGATGGTGGCATCGATGTCACATCTGTGGCCACCGTGCCAATATCTCAGCGCAGCATTGCCACTTTTGGCGCACGCGCTCAAGGCTGTGTAGCGGGATTAGACATTGCGGCCGCAGTTATCGAGATGGTATGTGGCGCAACGGCTAGTTCATTTGAATACATGAAAAAAGATGGCGACCGAGTGGTGCCAGGCGATGTTCTTGCGCGAGTGGAAGCACCAACGCAACTCATGCTCACTGCGGAACGCACAGCATTGAACTTGTTGTGTCATCTTTCTGGTGTTGCAACTGCAACTGCGCAATGGGTCGATGCCATTACTGGTACCACCGCAATCATTCGTGACACTCGTAAGACCACGCCAGGTTTGCGCGCCCTAGAGAAATACGCAGTGCGCTGCGGTGGCGGACAAAACCACCGCATGAGCCTGAGCGATGCAGCGTTGGTGAAAGATAACCACATCGTTGCTGCAGGGGGAGTAGCCGAAGCGTTTGAAAAAGTTCGTGCGTTGGCCGCAACACTGCCAATAGAAATCGAAGTGGACACCCTGGATCAATTAGCAGTAGCGATGCATGCTGGTGCAGATGTGGTGCTGCTCGACAATATGGCACCTGCAGTTATGTCTGAGGCTGTTCTTATTGCACAACGCCACGAAGCCGCAACTGGTCACGCAGTGCTGTTAGAAGCAAGTGGTGGGCTCACGCTGAACAATGCAAAAGCTGTAGCAGCAACCGGCGTGCACTTCATCAGTGTTGGGGGTCTTACGCACTCGTCACCCATTTTGGACATTGGCCTCGACTTACAAACGATTGTTTAGTCGCGTTGCGCTAGCCACGCAGCTTCAGCTTCACCCATAGGGGTAGATGAAGGAGCATTGGTCATTGGCCATAGTTCTTCGCTGATGCGTCGAAAGTTTCCAGCGGCACCCAACTGCCCAAGCAGCGCATACAAACCAAGGTTGATGCGTTGGATGAATACGAACGACTTTGGAACTGTTGCATATTGCGCAATTGCAGATGTGCGGTCAAATGTGTGACGCACAATTGATGTTGCGTATTCCGTTGTCCATGTCATCTCGTGAGATTCACGCACAGGTGCATAGAAATGTGCAAAGTAATCACCGGCTTCTTCGGTTGTGAAGGGTGCATCGGGTTGCAGCATGCCCGCGTCTTCAATGATGCGGCGGTATTCCTCCATGTCGTGATCGAGCACTGCTGCTTTCACCATGCCTTGGAACATCTGCATCTCTTCCACGGTGAAGTGCTTGATGAGGCCAAAGTCAAGGAACGTAACGCGACCATCTTTATGGAAAATGTAATTACCGGGGTGCGGGTCTCCGTTGAATGCACGGAATCGATACAAACTGCGAAAGACGAAGCGGAAGATTGCTTCGCCAACGTCATTGCGCTCTTCTTGCGTCCATTCAAGAACTTCAGCAAATGAGGAACCGCTCACAAGTTCAGTAATGAGAACTCGAGATGTTGAGTAGTCGTGAAGCACTTCGGGAACATGGATAAACGGATGTCCTCGGTAGAAGTCTGCAAACGTTTGTTGGTTCTGCGCTTCTAATGAGTAATCAAGTTCCTCACGAAGGCGGTCTTTGATCTCTGCCACCATGTCTTCTGGGTTCAGACTCTTGAAGCCAAATGCAAGCAGAGTTCCGAGAAGATCTGCCGTGCGAATGTCAGCATCGATCGCTTCGGCGACACCGGGGTATTGCACTTTTACTGCAACAGCACGATCGCCTTCGTTTGTGCGGAGAATTGCACGGTGCACTTGGCCAATGGAGGCAGCAGCAATCGGTTCATCGTCGAACTCAACAAACAGTTCGCTCACGGGTTTGCCAAGTTCTGCAAGCAACACTTCGCGTACTAGCGCGATTGCCATCGGGGGAGCATTGGATTGCAGTTGTGCAAGCGCCATGCGCATTGGTTCGGGTAGTCCGTCGTCAAGGTAACTGGCCATTTGGCCAAGTTTCATGAGGGCGCCCTTCATGTTGCCTAATTCAGTCGCCACTTGTTGAGCAGTTTTTAGTTCGCGGGCGCGAGAGAGTTCTTCTTTGCGTTTTGCGTTGGCAAATACTTTTCTGGCAGAAGTGCCAGCGTGGGCCAGACCAACGCGCGCACCGAGTCGTGCCAATTTGCTGTTACGTCGCCATCGCGACCGAAGCATGATTGCTTTTTTCACAAGGCATCTCCGTGAGTTGCCTTGCGTAGTGCGTCGTTGTGCACCGCAAGGCACGCTTCAACAAGCATGGGAACAAACTCGTGTGAGCGCGCAAAGACAGCATCGTGATCAGCAGCAAGTTGGTAAACATGTGCGTCTCGAATTGATGCGGCAAGTATTTTTTGTCGATCAGGGTCAACAACACGGTCTTCAGTAGTCATGATGACGGCGGTAGGTACATCAATATTTTCAAGCCACGCGCGAGAGTCGAAACGGCCGAGAGCTGAACCCGCTTCAAGAATTTGTCGCCATTCGTGATCAGCTACTTGTTGTGTGGCCCACGGTTCCCACGTCATTGTTTTGCGTGACAAGTAAATGCGATCGCTAATTGCTTCACGAACAGACTTTGGTGTGAATCGTGCAATGGCGCCTAATCCGCCGAGCACATTGAATGCCGTGCGCTCTTGTTTTGAAGTAATGAAGTGTGCAGCAGTAGCGGCCAGTACAAGACCGCGCACTCGCTGCTCGTGGCGTTTCCACATCAGTTGAGCAACAGTGCCACCCATGGAGTAGCCAACAGGAATGAATGTGGCGATACCTAATTGATCAGCAAGAGCAGCCGCATCATCAGCACAATCAGATAAACGGAAAGGTTGATTACTGCGAATGCCTCGTCCGTGACCACGATGATCAATTGCGATGACACGGAAGTGTTCGCTGAGTGCGCGGTAACACATGAAGAAGTTGAGGTCTGCAGTTGCTGTCCAGCCGTGCAACAAAATAAGGGTGGGTGCTCCAACAGGGCCTTCCATCTCTCGATAGAAGGTGTCGCCGCGACCCGGAAGATGAATGTGATGACCGGGGGGCAGGTCGGGAACGACGTGTTCGCTCAGTTGTCCACCTTCACAATGGTGACAGAAACCTTTGCGCCATTTTCGAGGGTGACCGAAACATCGTCACCTGCTTTGTGACCAAGCAGTGCACCACCAATGGGGGAGACGGGACTCATCACGTCGGCGCTCACGCCATCTGTGCGCTTTTCTTCGATATGGCCGATGAGATACGTCTCGGCATCATCTGGGTCATCACCAGCAAACAAGATGGTGACGACAGACATGACTCCGACTTCACCGTTTGCCGGTGGAAGTGCAATTTCAGCGGATTCCAAAATGGACAGCAACAAGTTCTTGCGGTCGTTGAACATGCCGTACTCGTCTTTGGCAGCGTGGTAGTCGCCATTTTCTTTCAGGTCGCCCATTTCCCGTGCTCGACCGATCTTGTCGGCAACCTCGGGAAGCACATTGTGCTCAAGGTCGGCAATCTCAGCCTCGAGTCGCGCGTATGTCTCTTTTGAGAGAAGGTGCTTTGCCATGCAGGGAAGGCTACCTGTGCCTTCTACGATGGTCTCCCTATGGCACATCGCATTGCACTCATTGGTGGGGACGGAATCGGACCAGAAGTCACGGCTGAGGCCGTAAAAGTAGTGCGCGCCACTGGGGTGGCGATCGACACCACCGATTTCGACCTGGGCGGCATGCGCTATCTGCGTGACGGCGAAATTCTCTCCGATGGCGTACTGAATGAACTTCGTGGCTTCGATGCCATTTTGTTGGGAGCAGTCGGAACACCAGATGTGCCTCCTGGCATTATCGAGCGTGGCCTGTTGTTGAAGATGCGTTTCGACCTCGACTTGTATGTCAACCAACGACCATTTGCCGGCGTTGCGCCGGGCCATGTAACTCCGCATGATTTTGTTGTTATTCGTGAAAACACCGAAGGCCCGTACGTGGGTGAAGGTGGAGTATTGCGTCGCGGTACGCCACACGAAGTTGCAACACAGGGAAGCGTCAACACGCGCCATGGCGTAGAGCGTTGTATTCGTTACGCATTCGAACTCGCTGCACAGCGTGAACGCAAGCACGTGACATTGGTACACAAAACAAACGTTCTTACATTTGCTGGTGATCTATGGCAACGCGCCTTCAATGATGTTGCTGCAGAATTCCCTCAAGTTGGAATTGCATACAACCATGTTGATGCTGCATGTATCTATTTTGTAGAAGACCCACATCGTTATGACGTCATCGTGACCGACAACTTGTTCGGAGACATTCTCACCGACCTCGGTGGAGCAGTCAGTGGCGGAATCGGACTCGCGTCGTCTGCCAACTTGAACCCATCACGCACAGGGCCATCCATGTTTGAACCATCCCACGGCTCGGCTCCAGACATTGTCGGTACCGGCAAGGCCAACCCAATTGCTGCCATTTTGTCTGCTGCTCTCATGTTGGAATTCCTGGGTGAAAATGCAGCAGCCGAACTAATTCGCACCGCTTGCGACACCGCGCCTACTGGTTCCACCACGGAAATCGGAAACGCCATCGCTGCTCTCGTATCCGCCAAGTAATCTTTTACCAGCACATCTTTAGGAGCTCTTATGCCTACTCTCGTTCCCACACCGAAAATCTGGATGAACGGCACACTCGTCGATTGGGACAAGGCCCAGGTACATGTGCTGACTCACACTTTGCATTACGGAACCGGCGTGTTCGAAGGTATTCGTGCCTACGAAACTTCAGAAGGCCCGGCTGTATTTCGCTTAACCGAACACATTGAGCGTCTCTTTCGCAGCGCAAAGATTTTGGGAATGGAAATTCCATACACAGTGCAGCAAATAGTTGATGCAACACGAGAGACAGTTCGCTCTACCGGATTGCCTGGTTGTTACATTCGCCCCATCGTGTATTACGGATATGGCGAGATGGGTTTGAATACATTGCCATGTTCAGTTGATGTTGCGATTGCGTGCTGGCCATGGGGCGCATATTTGGGAGAAGAAGCTCTCACTAAAGGTGTTCGCATGAAGATTTCTTCATGGAAGCGACTTGACCACAACATGTTGCCACCTGCTGCAAAGACAGTTGCAAACTATGCCAACTCGTCACTTGCCAAAGTGGAAGCTCTGCGTGCCGGATACGACGAAGCAATTCTTTTGAATAACGAAGGACTTGTGAGCGAGTGCACCGGCGAGAATCTTTTCGTTGTTCGCAATGGCAAAGTGATTACGCCCCCGTTGTCGGCTGGTGCTCTTGAAGGCATTACTCAATGGAGCGTTATCAAGATCTTGGAAGACCTTGGATACGACGTAGAGAAGGGCAACCTTGCTCGCTCCGATCTTTACATCGCTGAGGAAATCTTCTGTGTGGGCACGGCTGCAGAAGTCAGTGCCATCAACTCGGTGGATGATCGCAGTGTTCCTTGCCCCGGCCCGATCACGCTGAAGGTGGCTGAGATTTATGGCAAGGCCGTTCGCGGTCAACTTCCGCAGTACAAGAACTGGTGCGAACTGGCCTAAAAGTCCAATTGGTCGATGAAGGTTTGAAATTACTGGCTTTGAGCCCGCTCGACCAGCCATCCACGACAGTCTGAAAAATCCTGATATTTTTACGAATGTTCGTCAAATTGATGAACGACCTAAAAGGGGGAAAATATGGACGTAACAGTTCTAAAAGACGCCGACCTCAATCAACTTGTATACAACGCACTTTCATTCGGCACTGCCGTAATGCTTGGCGCATTCGTATATTTCTTGACTCAGATCAAAAGCGTTGCAAAGCAATTCCAAAGCGGCGTTGCAGTATCGGCAGTAGTTGTTGGAATCGCTGGATACCACTACTACAGAATGTGGAGCGGCTGGGCAGAAGGCTCAATGAACGAGGGATATCGTTACGCCGACTGGTTGATTACCGTTCCATTGCTTGTCATTGAACTTCTCATCGTTCTTGGTGTTACCAAGGATCGTCGCAAGAAGTTGATGACCACATTGGTTCCAGCAACTGTCTTGATGATTGGACTTGGATACCCAGGTGAAGTATCAAGCAACGATGGCACGAAGTGGACTTTCTGGATTCTGTCGATGTTGCCATTCCTGTACATCTTGTTCACATTGAGTGGTGAACTAAAGGCTGCAGGATCTCGTGAAACTGGCGAAGTTTCAGGGGCAATTAAGAGCGCCACCACAGTGTTGTTGGTGACATGGTTGGTCTATCCAATCGCCTACTTGTTCCCAGTCATTTTCGACCTAACCGATGGCATCGAAGCTACTCGTCAAATTGCGTACACAATTGCTGACATCACGGCCAAGGGTCTATTCGGACTCATGATCTTGAACATTGCTAAGGCTCGCTCAGGCGATTCTCACTAATCACAATTCATCTACAACGGAAGGGCGCGGTCTGCACAGATCGCGCCCTTTTGTTTGTGAAACCTGTTACTGTCAAAACATGAAACCAAAAATGATTTTGCAAGTGTCAGTTCTTGTGGCTGCCGCTGCAAGCCTTGCGCTCAGCATCTCTCTCTACTTCTCAGGTGATGCAGATGTTGACAAACTAAACGGAATTTACGTCGGAGTCTGGGTGCCTTCCATTCTGAGCTTGGGCGCTTTTCTCATTGCTGGTCGGGAGAAGTAAATGTCTGAGGGAGTTCTTTTCTCATTTGGTGCAGTCATTTTCATCATTGTCTTCACTGGGGCCACCTTGTTTGGTATGGCAACCATGAAAGAGATCCAGGACCGCGATATCTGATCGCGAATTGCAACTGAGGCTCAACTAGATGTCGCCTTCAGTTGCTCTCATTACGGGTGCATCGTCCGGTATTGGTCGAGAGTTTGCTCTCTATTACGCACGCCTCGGATTCCATATCTGTATGGTCGGGCAAAACTCGCTTGACCTTCAGAATGTGTCACGAGAGATTGAAGAAGTCGGGTCAACAAGCAAGTGGGTATTGGCAGACCTTTCAAGCACTCACGGAGTTCTCCAAGTGCTCGATGAATGCAACAGCCCACACGTTCTTGTTGCTAACGCTGGAATCACCATGGCTGGTCGTGCAGGAACGGTGTCTTGGAACGATCTAGAGAAGATGAGTTTTCTCTTGGGAACTGGCGTGGCGCAGTTGATCGAAGGAGTTGTTCCCTCCATGGTGCGCAAAGGTGAGGGGACAATCATTGTGGTGTCGAGTATCGCATCGCTCATAGACATGCCAAATTCTGCGGTGTACGCAGCATCAAAATCTTTTGCCACGCGATATGCCTCGAGCCTGGCGCGCGAAGTGGGGCCTGTTGGGGTGAAGGTCACCGCGGTGTGTCCCGGGTACGTGCATACGAACCTTCATCACCGCGCAGGATTGGATCACTTGGAAAAAAGAATTCCGAGGTGGCTATGGATTGACGCATCCACCGTGGTGCGTGCTGCGGTGGCTGGCGCTCAGAAGGGTAAGTCAGTTGTGGTGCCTGGGTTGGTCTATCGGGTCAGCCTTCCGTTCCTCAATTGGTCCGTGGCGCAAAAAATCTGGGCGCGAATAACCCGACGTGGCCGGAGCCGTAAAGGCTCCAAGGCCTAGGTGGTTGTCCACAGAGATATCCCTTGCCTGGTTGGCCTAATGGGTTTTCCACAGATTTGCCCACAGGGGTTGACGAAGTGCTGTGGACAGGCGAGACTGAAGCCATGTTGAACGCACGCACCTCTGGACGCCCTTGCGGCGCGGTTGCAGCCATCATCATTATTCTTTAGCGCACGCCGGCCTCCGACGTGCGCGTTCCCGCCGCCTACAGGGCGGCTTTTTCATTTCCCACATTCCCCGTTTAGTTGACTCCCAAAGAAGAAATCATGAACACACAATCCGCTCCCGAACTAGTTGAAGCATTCGACACCACCTTGCGTGACGGCATGCAAGTAGAAGGCGTCTCAGCCACTGTTGAAGACAAACTCCGTATTGCCGAACAATTGGATTATCTCGGCGTGCAATTCATTGAAGGTGGCTGGCCAGGTGCCAATCCGAAAGATATTGAATTCTTTGCACGCGCTGCCACAGAACTGAAGTTCAAGCATTCAACTTTGGTGGCTTTTGGTTCGACGCGTCGTCCTAAAGGAAAAGTGGATGACGATGCAACACTGCGCAACTTGCTTGACGCCAATACATCTGCTGTGTGCATTGTCGCAAAGTCATGGGACTATCACGTCACCGATGCATTGCAGACAACTCTCGAAGAGGGCGCACTCATGGTGGCGGATTCAGTGGAGTTCTTGAACGGCAACGGCCGTCAAGTCATGGTCGATCTTGAACACTTCTTTGATGGATACAAAAATAATCCGGAATTTGCAATGCGTGTTGTTGAAGCCGCAGTAATGAAGGGCGCTACTCACTTGGTGATGTGCGACACCAATGGTGGTTCGCTTCCTCATGAAGTTGCAGAAATCGTTACGAAGGTGAAGGCATTTGTAGGTAACGACGCAACATTGGGAATCCATTGCCACGATGACACTGGTTGTGCAGTCGCCAACAGCATGGCCGCCGTAATGGCCGGGGTGCGTCACGTGCAAGGAACATTGAATGGTCTTGGCGAGCGAACCGGCAATACGAACCTCACCACAGTGATTCCAAACCTTGAGTTAAAGATGGGATTCCGTTGCCTTCCTGAAGGAAACCTTGACCGTCTCACTGCAGTTAGCAACCACGTTGCAGAGGTTTTGAATAGGCCACTGAACCCGCAAGCCCCATACGTGGGTTCTTCTGCATTTGCACACAAAGCAGGGTTGCATGTTTCAGCAATCAAGCGTGCCAAAGATGCGTATGAGCATGTTGATCCGGTAGTTGTTGGGAATGGCACACGATTTGTTGTGAGCGAAATGGCAGGCCGTGCAACCATCGAAGTAAAAGCTGAAGAATTGGGATTGTCTCTTGACGGTCCTGCAGTGAATTCAGTTATTGATGATCTCAAGCGTCTTGAGCACGAAGGTTTCCATTTTGAAGCAGCCGATGCGTCTCTTGAATTGTTGATGCGTCGCGCCTCAGGTTGGAAGCAAGAAGCATTCAATGTGGAATCCATGCGAGTTATCACCGACGAATCTGCTGATGGCACTTTCACAACCGAAGCAACCGTCAAGGTGTGGGTGGGCGATGATCGTTTTGTGGAAACAGCCGAAGGAAATGGCCCCGTAAACGCCATCGACGCCGCGCTGCGTGCAGCGTTGCTCGCGCGGTATCCAGAACTTTCCAAAGTTCACCTCACGGACTACAAAGTGCGCATCTTGGACGGCGCAACCGCAACTGGTGCTGTCACTCGCGTACTCATCGACGCCACAAATGGCGACCGTTCGTGGACCACAATCGGTGTGTCAGCCAACATCATCGAGGCATCATGGCGAGCCCTCGAAGAATCCTTGGTGTACGGGCTGCTACATTCGGCATAACACCGTGCGCTCGGCGTAGAGTTTTTACCTATGTCAGCTCCTCGCTTTGCCCCAGTTCCTCCCGTTGAAACGGTGAGGTCATATGAGTCTCCCGACTTTTCACCGGCTGGCTGGTCGCCAGGTCGTCCCGGTGAGATTGAGGGTCGTCAGCCAACTGGTGAGCGTCTCGGATATCAGGGGCCAGATCAGGGCTACATCATCACGTTGGCCAAGCGCGCAGAATCACGTATTCGTGTTGCTGCGGGTGAGCATAAAGAAGATGCATTACGTGGATGTTCATTGATTGCATTGCGTCGCGCTTCACTGTTTGGCCGTGCGCCAATGGTGCACGACCTCAACTTGGCGCTTGCCATGTGGGGATTTCTCTCCGACTCTCCACCGAGTGACTTGGTATCTGTTCGTAAAGAGCTATTTCACGGTGTAGGCAATGCAGTGCACCATTACAAAGAAGGCCGCGACATCGCCGACATGATTCCTGAATCAACTCTGCGTATGTCGCCTGAAGATGTGATCTCACAATTCGCTACTCAGTGGCGTGTACTAACGGGGTTTGCACAATGACCATTTATTCAGCACCACTTGCCGACATCAATTTCGTTCTAGAGAAATTCTGTCGTCTTGACGACATCACCTCGTTGCCGCATTTCGCAAACGTCGATACTTCGGTCGTGGGTGAGATGCTTTCTGAAGCCGCTCGTTTCTTTGAGAATCAATTTGCTCCACTGAACTCAGTTGGCGACAAAGTGGGCAGTCACCGCAATGCTGATGGCTCGGTCACCACTCCGCCAGGTTTCAAAGAGGCGTATCAGGCATATGTGGAAGCTGGTTGGGGAGCCGTCGGTTTCGATCCCGGCTTGGGCGGCGGTGGATTTCCCTGGGTTGTCAATATCGCCATTCAGGAAATCATGAACTCTGCCAATATGGCTCTCGCAATGGCGCCGTTGCTCACGCAAGGTGCAATCGACGCAATCATGCATCACGGAGATGAAGTGCAACGCATGACGTACCTACCAAAGATGATCTCTGGCGAGTGGACAGGAACGATGAACCTCACCGAGCCCGATGCTGGTTCCGATGTTGGTGCTGTGCGAACGAAGGCTGTGAAGAACGCTGACGGCACTTACTCAATCTCTGGCACAAAGATCTACATCACCTTTGGCGAACACGACATGGCCGACAACATCATCCACTTGGTGCTTGCTCGTACTCCCGATGCGCCAGCAGGCACAAAAGGCATTTCGTGCTTCATTGTTCCGAAGTTCCTTCTCAACGCTGACGGCTCACTCGGCGAACGCAACGATGTCAATTGTGTTTCTATCGAGCACAAACTCGGCATCAAGGCAAGCCCCACATGTGTGTTGTCGTTTGGTGATCATGGCGGTGCAATCGGGTATCTCATCGGTGAAGAAAATCACGGCATGTCGTACATGTTCACCATGATGAACCAAGCTCGCATTGGCGTGGGTCTTGAAGGTTTGTCTGTTGCAGAACGTGCGTATCAGCAGGCGCTCGATTACGCAGTAGTTCGTCGCCAGGGGCGTGCGCCAGGTACACCAGCAGGTGAATCGTCGCCAATCATCGACCATCCAGATGTGAAGCGCATGTTGGTGACCATGAAGTCCACTATCGAAGCTCTACGTCGCCTCATTTATTGGAATGCCGGATGTCTCGACACTGCCGCGCATCACCCCGATGCTGCAGAGCGTGAAAAAGCTTCCGACATGGCAGCTCTTCTCACACCATTGTCAAAAGGCTGGGGAACCGACATGGCAGTTGAACTCACTGGTATTGCAGTGCAGATTCATGGCGGTATGGGTTTCATTGAAGAGACCGGCGTTGCACAGCATTATCGCGATGCTCGCATCACCACCATCTACGAAGGTACGAACGGCATTCAGGCAATGGATCTGGTTGGTCGCAAGTTGGGTATGAAAGGTGGCGCAGTCGTCGCCGGCTTGTTCGATGAAATTGCTGCAATCGATTCGCGTCTTTCCAAGCATTCGCAGTTGTCTGAAACTGCCGAATCATTGATGAGTGCATTGAAGGCAACGCGTACCACGACGCAGTGGTTGCTCGAGCACGGCAAAGATCAGGTAGCAGTTCTCTCTGGTGCAACGCCATACCTTCGTCAGTTATCCACACTTGTTGGTGGCTACGTATTGGCTGAATCAGCACTCTTAGTTCTTGAAGCAACAGATATCGACGCAGAAACAGTTGCTGCCAAAGTGGCGACAGCGCGGTTCTTCTGTGAACAACTACTTCCTGCTGTTCACGGCATTGGTGCATCGATCACTGGTGATGGTGCGCTTCTCATGGGCTTTACCCATGAATCGTTGAAGCGCTAATCAGTTAGAACTAGTTACAAGTCGATTGCGTGGGCGCGTAACGCATCCATGTCGCAGAACTCAGTTGCAGCCATATGTGTGCTGTGTAATTTTACCTGAGGTGCTTTTCCTGCTTCGTAGGCCTCTTGCCAACGTGGGGCACACAGACACCATTGGTCTCCGGCTTTCAGGCCAGCAAAGCCGTACTGAGGCATTGGGATAGACAAGTCGTTTCCTGCATCTTTTGAAAATGCAAGAAACTCATCTGTCATGATCGCACACACTGCATGGACGCCTGTGTCGTCGCCACCCACTTCACAGCAGCCTGTGCGGTAATAGCCAGTAAGGGGAGACGTGCAACATGTTTGCAAGCGTTCTCCAAGAACATTCAGCTGATCGGTCTGTGTGAAGCCATCCATGAAATCAACCTAGCCCTCACAGGGCTCTTCGCCTGTCGCCACTAACCTGAAGATGTATGACTAATGTCCCTCGCTATCGCTTCGCTCCATCACCTACGGGGTTTTTCCATGTCGGTGGCGCGCGCACGGCCCTCTACAACTGGGCATTGGCGTTACGCACCGGCGGCACTTTTGTATTGCGGATTGAAGATACTGACGAGTCCCGTAACAGTCCAGAGTGGACACAGGGCATTATCGATGCACTCTCATGGTTGGGAATTGATTCATCTCATCCCCAATTCGAAGGTCCTTATTTTCAGAGCCAGAATGCAGCACTGCATGTGGCGGCAGCACACAAACTTTTTGAACAAGGCAATGCATATTGGTGTGATCTGTCGGCTGAGCAAATTCAGGCACGTGCAAAAGAGACTGGCAAGCAGGGCTACGACGGGTATTCGCGCGATCGTGGTTTGACTGGCGGCCCTGGCCAGGTATTGCGGTTCCGTGTTCCTAGTGGTTCAACCGTGGTCCACGATCTTGTGCGTGGAGACGTGGAGTTTGCTAATGACACCATTGAAGATTTTGTGTTGTTGCGTAGCAACGGAAGCCCCATGTTCTTGTTGGCCAACGTGGTGGACGACATTGAGATGAAAGTGTCCAACGTTGTACGAGCTGAAGAGCACTTGCCGAACACTCCAAAGCAGCAAATGTTGTGGGATTCGTTGGGTCATGCACCGCCACAGTGGGCTCACGTGCCAGTGCTGGTAAACGAGCAGCGAAAGAAGTTGTCGAAGCGCCGAGACAAAGTGGCGTTAGAGCAGTATCGGGAAGAGGGAATTTTGCCCGATGCAATGGTGAACTACCTCATGACACTTGGTTGGGCTCCTGCTGGAGACACCGAAATAGTTCCGTGGTCTTCCATGGTGGAAGAGTTCCGTTTGGAAGATGTCAACCATTCGCCAGCATTTTTCGACATCAAGAAGTTGGCGTCGTTCAATGGTGATTACATTCGAGCATTGTCATTGTCTGATTTTGTCGCGGCTTCATTACCGGTGCTTGCTGCTACAGAGGCTTGGCCCACGAGCAGATTTTCTGCAGAGGTGTACGAGAAGATTGCGCCACTGGTACAAACACGAGTGGTGACTATGTCTGAAGTTCCCGCCATGGTTGATTTTCTCTTTCTCGAAGATCCAGCAATTGACCAAGCCGCGTGGGACAAAACAATGTCAGCAGATTTTGCGCGCGAGGTGCTGTCGCACTGTGCGGCCGAATTCGCCACATGTGAGTGGAATCATGATGCGCTAAAGGTGATTCTTGAATCATGGACAGAGGCGCATGGTCTGAAACTGGGTAAGACACAGGCTCCAATACGTGTTGCAATGACAGGCCGCACTGTTGGTCCACCATTGTTTGAAAGTATTGAAATTCTTGGCCGCGATGAAACAGTTCGCCGTTTACAGAATTCAATCACGCGACTTGGGTAAGTGCCAGTGAAAATTGTTGTGCGTTCTATAACGCGCATTGCGTCTGCGCTGGCAGTATCTCTTTTTCTCTATTTGGTCGTAGTCGCAGTTTCGTATCGAGCATCGTGGTCACATGACAGCAATAGTTCTGCTGATGTCATTGTTGTAATGGGTGCAGCACAATACGACGGGGTGCCTTCGAACTTATTAGAGATGCGTTTGCAGCAAGGTCTTGATCTGTGGAAAGAAGGCCGTGCACCACTGATTGCGCTAACAGGTGGCAAGCAAAGCGGGGATCGATTCACTGAGGCCGCAGCCGGGAGGCGTTGGCTTGTAGATAGAGGTGTGCCAGCCAACGCAATAGTGAGTGAAGACGTGGGCCAGTCAACATGGGAGTCGTTATCGCAGCTTGCACCCGTACTTCGAGAGAAGAATGTTGAGACTGCAATTGTGGTGAGCAGCTATTGGCATGTGCAGCGAGCAGAGCTCATTCTACGTCAACTTGATTTCGCAGCCGTAGCGTCGCCAGTTTCGGGAGACAGTGACTCTCTCACGTGGAATACAAAAGCAACGGGAGAACTACTAGGGATTTCTTTTGGTCGCTTGATGGGCTTTGACACCCTCTACTCAATTACGGGTTGAGTGTCTAGTATTTACCCGTGACCAAATCAGCATCTGCGACAACTACAAAAGTAAAGAAAGAATCAACACGTGACGTTTTGATTCGTACCGCTGTCGCAATGATTGATGAGTTCGGTGAACCACAACTTCGTCTAGAGGTTGTCCTAGAGCGTTCGGGGGCATCGGTCAGTTCGCTGTATCACTATTTTGGAAATCTCGATGGTCTACTCCGTGCAGCAAACATTGCACGCTTCAACAGGTATGCGTTTGCTGATATTGAATATCTCCGCCGACGAACTGAAGAGACTAAATCTAAAGATGATTTTCGGATGTTGGCTAACCAAGTTCTCGACACTCTCTACAACGAAGATCGTCGACTTCACAGACTTCACCGACTCGATACGGTTCATCATGCTTCAGGTAGTGCCGAGTTTTCGTCTGAGATTGGTGCGCTGCATAAATCTGCAATTGAGCAATTAGCCGAGGCTTTAGATATAGCTAAAGCAAAAGGCTTCATCAGTAAAGAAGTTGACACCAATGGATTTGCGGCATGGTTCTTGGGAAACAGTTTTGCCCGCGGATTGCTTGATATCGCCGACGACAGTGACGTATCAGCGTCATGGCTTGCAACACATAGGACGGCCTGTTTTCACCTTCTCGGTTTGTAATTTGACTGTGGAAGTTGGCCGTTGCGAGCGATAAAGTAGGGGTCGCACTGGGGAATGGTGTAATTGGCAACACAGCAGTTTCTGGAACTGTTATTCAGGGTTCGAGTCCTTGTTCCCCAACCAAATGGACGTTGACATCAACTCCCTAGAGACGGTTTCATACCGTGTCGAGAATCCCGGCGATCAGGGCATCGCCGTTATTTCGCTGAATCGTGACAGCAAGCGCAATGCGCAAAACAACCGTATGACGTACGAACTCAATGCGTGCTATGACGCTGCCGCACGAGACACTCGCGTCAAAGTCATTGTGTTGCGTGCTGAAGGAAAGCACTTCTCGGCCGGACACGATTTGCGTGATCAATCTGACCACCGTGATTTCCCTCAAGTCTTCCCACAGTCTGGTTTTACCGGCGAGGGTCAAGAAGGAATGATGGCGCATGAAGAAGAGGTGTACTTCAACATGTGCTGGCGTTGGCGCAATATTCCAAAGCCGGTCGTTGCCGCTGCACAAGGAATGACAATCGCTGGTGGACTCATGTTGTTGTGGGTCGCAGACATCATTGTTGCCGCCGAAGACGCCACGTTTTCAGACCCCGTTGTTGCATTCGGTGTGAATGGCGTTGAATACTTCGGCCACCCATGGGAGTTCGGCGCACGCAAAGCAAAAGAGTTGTTGTTTACCGGTGATTCGTTCACCGCCCAAGAAGCAATGCAATTGGGAATGGTGAACAGAGTTGTGCCGTCTGCGGAACTTG
The DNA here is from genome assembly GCA_044354565.1 of Ilumatobacteraceae bacterium. Lineage (GTDB taxonomy): Bacteria > Actinomycetota > Acidimicrobiia > Acidimicrobiales > Ilumatobacteraceae > UBA2093. Next base: position 12,230 of record JBIKZT010000003.1, on the reverse strand, counting down.
ATGCGTCTGTTATGGCTATGGCAGCCACTATCGCAAAGAAACCAGGTTTTGCACTGAAGCTTGCAAAAGAATCTGTGAATCAAGCCTTAGAGGCGCAAGGCCAATACACAGCAATGCGTGCTGCGTTCTCGCTGCAACACCTCGGTCATGCCAATAACAAATTGCGTTTTGGCATGGCAATCGATCCGTCTGGTTTGTAGAAGCAATGGCATCTCCAGTTGCGGCCGAAACAGTGCAAGCAGAATGTGCACAGTGGATGACTGCACACTGGAATCCCGATCTTTCGTTGCGCGAGTGGCGCGAATTACTTGTTGATTCGGGATGGGCTGTTCCACATTGGCCCACTCAATGGATGGGCAGAGGTTTGCCGGCGTGGAGTGAAAAAGTAGTTTCGTATGAACTGCATCGCATTGGCGCACCGGGTTTGCCAACAGGGGTGGGGATGTCACTTGCTGCACCCACCATCTTGGAGCATGGTTCAGATGACCTCAAGACACGATTCTTGCGCTCCACACTCACTGGTGAATTCTCGTGGTGTCAGTTATTCAGTGAGCCCGGCGCAGGGTCGGACTTAGCTGGCCTTTCTGCCAAAGCAGTGCGTGATGGTGACGAGTGGATTATCAATGGTCAAAAAGTATGGAACACCAGTGCTCACCATGCCGACTACGGAATCTTGCTAGCGCGCACCGATAGTTCTGCTGCGAAACATCACGGCATTACGTATTTCGTGATGCCTATGAAACAAGACGGCGTCTTGGTGCGTCCGTTGAAGCAGATGAACTATCACTCATCTTTCAATGAAGTATTTATGACCGATGCGCGCATTCCTGCAGCGAACGTTGTGGGTGACACAAATGCCGGATGGACAGTCGCTTTGGCCACGCTTGCGCACGAGCGCAGATTCGGCAACATTGTGTCGCGGCCAAAGGTCGTCACTGGTGGGCGAGCAGTGCAAGAGGCATTGCATGAGTACACCGATTACATGGAAACGTATAAGTGGTATCCGCAACGTGCTGGTCGTGTGGATTTATTAGTGCCACAACTCACTGAACAAGAGTTGAATGGGGACCCGATTCATCGTCAACGTGTTGCACAAATACTTGCGATGCAAAAGGTGAGTGGTTGGACTGCTGATCGCGCTCGCACTGCACGCGAGTTGGGTCATCCGCCAGGTGCTGAAGGCTCAGTTGGCAAATTGGCAATGAGTGAGATTGCGCGCTTGGCATCCATGGAACATGGTCGTATTGCCGGGGCCAACGGCATGTTGAACGGGCCTGACACACCTGCGAACGGGATGGTGGCAGAAGTTCTGATCTCGGTTTCAGGGCAATCCATTGCTGGTGGCACTGATGAGATTCAACACAATATTTTGGGCGAGCGAATTCTGGGCTTGCCTCGCGAACCTCAATAAAGAACGCCCACACAGGTGCTCGTTCGCAAATGCGTTAGCGATGGGTAGAGTTTGAACGCTACTTGGCCCCATCGTCTAGTGGCCTAGGACACCACCCTCTCAAGGTGGCGGCACGGGTTCGAATCCCGTTGGGGCTGCCAATTGCTTCTTGCTATGCGCTGTTCCTTGTTTAAGACCGATATCGCTGTGAGGGAGTTGGCGAGACCATTGACAAGTCAATAGTTAAAAGGCCCGCACTGGGCGCACGTAGTAGGTGAACGCCTTATTGTCGTTGGCCTGGTTCCCGCTGTCGAAGTAATGGTCCCACGCGGTCTCCGCGTCGAACTCAGACGAACTCCAATGGCTTCCAGAAGCAAAACCAATTCTGAGCGTCCCGCCCGAACACACCGTCTCGGCACCAACGGCTTGGCCTGTGTTGCGAGCATATTTACACACCTCATTCAATTCATCGCGAGACGGCAAAAACCAATCAGATGCAGTTGCAGTTGTGTAGGCATCAGCAACACCCGCCGCATACAAATTCTTAGCAACTCCGCCAGCATCATGACGAGCAACAATTGCAGCAGTCGCGGCACGACCTGTCCCTATCGCCAAGAAATTTAACGCTTCACCAGAGGTCGTCAAAAACGATTCCCAGCAGGACGTATTTGCTGACAAGCCGCAACTCAGGGTTGTGGTTGACCACGCCACGCCCGTTGAAGCATCAGCAGGTGCGACTTCTAGATAATCAAAATCGCTGTATCTTCCCTCAGTATCAACATAAAAAACTGTTCCACCACCAGGGCCTTGCTCACCGACAGCACACAACGTGGTTCCACCTATCCCACACACGCTGCGCGCAGTGAAAGATGACCCCGCTGCGCCTGTGTCACCTTTTGCTCCTGTAGTGCCAGTGTCACCCTTTGCACCTGCGGTTCCGTTAGTTCCAGACGCACCAGGTAATCCTTGCGAGCCCATCCGATTCCACGACAGTGTTGTTTCAGTCTTCTTACATGAACCTTTAGATATGTAACGCATCACTCCAGTTGTTTTATTTGCACAGGCTTTCAATGTTCCATTGCCAGCGGCGTTAACAAATGACACCGCCCCTACTGATACGGCTGTGATAATAACACCGAGTGTGAATGCGCCTAAACGATTAAATTTCATATCAAGTCTCCTTTGTGAGCGTGGATGATGTTTATGACTTTAATGCCCCTTGGACAGCAGGTTGACTTCGGCGGCTAAGTGAGTGAATCCAATGGTGCAACTGACTTATCTGTGGTTTGGCCGTCATTAACGGAGTTAAATCCGCACGTCATTGATGTGGGTTGTTACTGTCCCGATATGTCAAAGCGACGCACCCTTGTGGCCTGCACAGCAGTAATTCTGCTTTCAGCTATCGGTTCTGGCTCTGTGTCGGCAGACGAGAGCGTGCCGCCGTCGACTACAACCGTGGTTGAACAGTTTGAGTCAGAGAGTGGTTTGATTTGGTCGAAGGTCGACGACAACACGATTGAAGTCAGTTTGCCGGACTGAATGCATTCAGATTGGTTTGTTGAAAAACCGCAGACAAGAACACGGTTAAAAAGCCCGCACCGGACGTACGTAGTAAGGGACCGCCTTAAGGCTGGAGTACAGGCTCCCGTCGTTGAAGTCCCGGTACCCCGCGGAGAGCGCGGCGAGCTCAGACGAACTCCAATAGACGCCAGACGCAAAACCAATTGCAGTCTTATTGACATACATCTGGTTCAGTTCACCCTTTGATGGCAAAAACCAATCCCCATACACAACACCATTCACAGTCACTGTGTACGCATCAGCAAGATTTGCTGCTCCGCTCGTACACACACCCAACATCACAGCCGTTTTGTTAGCACCATCCATCGCGCCAGTCCCAGCCGCGGAAGCAACCCCCAGCAAAGTACTTGTGTTGTTGCACCAGGCCGACGTTGGGTCACCCGACGGTGACGACCACGTTGACGGTGCAGCTTCATAAAACAAACCAGTTGTATTACCCAGTGTTGATGGAGTCATAAAGACAACCCCACCACCAGGACCTTGCTGTCCTATTGCACAAGCGGTCGTTCCATTTACACCACATATGTTTTTGATTTGCGAATTCGTGAGAGCGCCACTCGTACCAGAAGCACCCGTGTCGCCCTTCGCACCAGCAACACCCGATACACCGTTAGCACCAGTAGCACCAGTAGCACCAGTAGCACCAGTAGCACCAGTTTGATTCAACGTGACTTTTGTTTCTGTTTTCGTCACACACTTACCATTTTTGGCATAGCGCAACACATTTGTTTTTTTGTCTACACACACCGTCACTGATTTTGTTGATGATGCAGCAATAACGCCTGCACCACCACCGATAGTGACACCCGCCAGGACACCAACAAGAAGTAACACTCCTGCTGTTCGACGTGAATAGGACTTTGACTTCGTAGCAGTGCTCATTGGGCACCTTAGGTCATCCTGGCTAACACCAAAACCGTTGCAAAGTATTAAGTACATCAAACATTGTTACTTGGTGCTTGCTAGGCGTTGTTTTCGCACATGTTGATAAGGAGTTAAAAAGCCCGCACTGGACGCACGTAGTAAGTGTTCGCCTTACTGAGGCTGTACCAGCCGTAGAATTCATGGCCCCACGCGAGGTTCGCGTCGTACTCAGACGAACTCCAATAGTAGCCAGAAGCAAAACCACCAATCACGGTCCGATTGGCATACATCTGGTTCAGTTCACCTTTTGATGGCAAAAACCAATCCCCGTACACAACACCATTCACAGTTGCTGAATACGCATCGGCAAGATTTGCTGCTCCACTCGTACACACACCCAACATCACAGTGGTTTTGTTAGCACCATCCATCGCGCCCGTGCCGGACAGGATAGAAGGAACCCCCAGCTCCGTGTTGGTGTTGTCACACCACGCCGACAGTGGGTCACCGGACGGTGAAGACCAGGTTGATGGTGCAGCTTCATAAAACAAACCAGTCGTGTTACCCAGTGTTGATGGGGTCATAAAGACAACCCCACCACCAGGACCTTGCTGTCCTACTGCACAAGCGGTCGTTCCATTAACACCACATATGTTTTTGATTTGTGAATTCGTGAGAGCGCCACTCGTACCAGTCGCACCCGTGTCGCCTTTCGCACCAGTAGCTCCTGTGTCGCCTTTCGCACCGGCTGCACCATTAGTGCCGTTAGTTCCCGCAATGCCATTTGTTCCGTTTGTTCCAGCAGCACCAGGCAATCCTTGCGAACCCATTTGATTCCAGAAAAGTGTTGTTTCTGTTTTCTTATTGCATGACCCTTTTGCGATGTAGCGCATGACGCCCGTTTTCTTGTTTGCACAAGCTCTCAACTGTTTGTCACCGGCAGCGTTAACAAATGACACAGCACCTACCGATACTGCGGTGATAACAACACCGAGTGTGAATGCGCCTAAACGATTGAATTTCATATCAAGTCTCCTTTGAGGACGTGGATGACGTTTATGACTTTAATGCCCCTTAAAGCACCGAGTTCCCTTCGGCGTCTAGGTGAGTGAATCCAATGGTGCAACTGACTTATGTGCCGTCACCGCCCGTTCATCGGCACGGTGTTGTGCATAGCGTTCAGCCATACGGGTAGTAGTCCATCCCGCGAGACGTGCGAGGTCTACTTCGGCACCACCATTACGTAGCCAGTTGTCGACGAATGTGTGGCGAAGCATGTGCGGATGCAGGTTGAACCCGGCTTGTAGTCCGCGACGTTTAACAACCTTGCGGATTCCTTCAGTTGATAGCGCACCTTTGCGGCCTGACCACAGGGAAGTTGAATCCGGGGAGCGCAAGCGTGTCCAGCGAGAGAGTGCGGTGGCGGAAGTTGTGCCGAGAGCGACGGTGCGCCATTTGCGGCCTTTACCAAATACACGAAGTGTTCCTTCTTCACTGACATCATCAATAGATAGTCGGGCAATTTCTGACAGTCGTAATCCGGTGTCAAGCATGATTGTAAGAAGTGCGTAGTCGCGTCGTGAGTCGGCATCTTTGCCACAACACGTTGCAAGTAGTGAACGAACTTGGGGAGAAGTGAGTACAGCGATTTCTGATGGGGGAACAATTGGTTTCGTTACTCCCATCATCGGGTCGACACTGATGTCGCCTTCGGCATGTAGCCATTTGAAGAAGCCTTTGAGATGTCGCCAGGCGGTCCATACGGTTGATGGTTTGCATCGCTCTGACATGTCACCCAAATATGTTTCGATGTCTCGACGTGTGGTCGTGAGTGGGTCATGTAGTGCGATGAATGGTCGAAGGTATTCTCCGGTTGCTTTCACAGTTGCCGGTGACAAGTTGCGAGCACGTAAATGAAAAATGTAGGCGCGCAGAATCATGGAAAATCTCCTCAAGGTGGAGTCCTTCGACAAGAATTTCAGCGAACAAGAAAGCGGTAGTGCTCGGAAACCCAAGCCCCATCGTCTAGTGGCGTTGGCTGTCCGAAGGACAGGACCCACACCACCCTCTCAAGGTGGCGGCACGGGTTCGAATCCCGTTGGGGCTGCCAATTGCTTCTTTATGACGCACGACCCTCATCTTGTCGCCAGGTGTGAACGACTACATTTTTACGCGTGTCAAATGAACAAATCTCGAAGTCAAAGTCGCGTCTCTTCGGCAGGTTGCGACTGCTTATTCTGTCTCTTCCATTCGTAGGAGCGGTCTTGCTCTTTCGATTTGTAATCCAGGAGATCTTCAATGTGAGTGAAGTTGCCACATTTGCTGAAATCGGTTCTGTCATCACTGGTGTGACCCTCATTCTTGGTTTCATGCTGGGTGGCGTGATGGCTGACTATAAGGAGTCTGAGCGTTTGCCTGCTTCTTTGGCAGTGGCGTTATCTGGGTTTGCGGCAACAGCCAGCGCCGGAATGACGGTGAAAGACGTCTCGGACCCGACTGTTCAACAACGTATTGCACGAGTCGGGCAAGCAATGAGCGAGTGGTTTCTGGGTCGCATTAATGACGATGAACTGTGGCAACGCCAATCAGACGTATCGCAACTCATTATTGATCTTGAACGTCAAGGTGTGGCAACGCATTACCTCAGTCGCCTAATGGTTCTGAACGGCGAATTGACGAACGTGTTGAACCGCATCGCTGTTATTCGAAACACTTCGTTTGTGCAGTCTGGGTACGTACTGATGATGTTTCTTGTTGTCACACTGCAAGCGTCTTTGGCCGTGGTCACATTTCCATCACCCATCATGTCGTGGATTGCGCCTTCAGTTCTGAGCCTTGCGTACGGATACTTGCTCCTCTTGGTGCGAGACCTGGACAATCCGTTTGGACACGGAGAGAACAATGGACAGGGAAGTGGGGCCGATGTTGATATTCGGCCCATCTTGCTTGCCGTGCAGCAACTGGGCTGATTCGTTGCTCATCTTTGAGTAACCAGTTGTGAAAGGCTGACAAGAATGTTTGCCGGCTTACTGTCAATTCCTGAAGCGCTATTGCTCGGCATTGTTGAAGGAATTACGGAGTTCTTGCCCATTTCTTCCACGGGTCATCTACTTGTTGTCGGCCATCTCATTGGTTTTGGCAAAGGTGAGGCATCGGCTGCTGCCGACACGTACTCCATTGCAATTCAGTTCGGTGCAATTCTCGCAGTGATGTACCTGTATCGAATTCGCATGTGGTCGATGGCGCGCGGAGTATTTGGAGCAGACAACGAAGGCCGCGCCGTATTGACACGATTGATTGTCGCGTTTCTTCCTGCTGCATTTTTGGGTGCTGTATTTGGAGATGCACTTAAAGAAAAACTCTTTGGCCCTATTCCAGTAGCAATCGCATGGTGCGTAGGTGGCGTGGTGCTGCTCGTTTGGAAACAAAAGCCTGGGACTACGGCGCTCACTGATGTGTCCCTCAGAAATGCGTTGATTATTGGTGTGGCACAAGGTCTTGCGCTGTGGCCCGGCGTGAGTCGCAGCCTCGTCACTTTGATTGCTGCCCTCGCTCTTGGCCTGTCAATGTCTGCCGCCCTTGAGTTCAGCTTTTTACTTGGGCTCCTCACTCTGAGTGCAGCAACTGTGCTTGATCTTTCGAAACACGGTTCTGAACTAGTAGATCAATTCGGAGTACTCGCCCCGTCTGTTGGGTTCGTGTGCGCGTTCATCACGGCACTGGTGGCAGTGAAGTGGATGGTGGCGTATCTTGCTGACCATTCGCTACGAATATTTGGTTGGTACCGCCTCGGCGTAGGCGCTGTGGCAGCCATTTTGCTGCTGACAAACGTTCTGTAGGCCAGGCGCGCGCCTACCATTGCCATATGGCACGGATTGTCTTTATCGGCGCAGGGAGCACGGTGTTTGCTCGCAACCTAATGGGAGACATCTTGAGTTTCCCTGAATTGTCTGAAAGCACCATCGTGTTGCATGACATCGATGAGACGCGTCTTCGCACATCAGAAATAGTCGGGCACAAGATCATTGAAACTCTCGGTGTGAAAGCAACGATTGAAGCCACCACCGATAGGCGTGCTGCTCTTGTGAATGCTGATTACGTGATCACCATGTTTCAAGTCGGTGGGTACAAACCATCCACTGTTATCGACTTTGAGATACCCAAGAAATTCGGATTAGAGCAAACCATTGCTGACACATTGGGAATCGGTGGAATCATGCGTGGTCTGCGCACCATTCCTGTGATCCTCGATATTTGCAAAGACATGGAAGAGCTGTGCCCGCAGGCAGTACTGCTGAATTATGTAAACCCAATGAGCATGTTGTGCTGGGCCGTATCGCGAGCATCGAGCATCACAATGATTGGTCTGTGTCACAGCGTGCAGCACACGGCCCACCAGTTAGCAACAGATTTGTCTATTGATCCGGAATCCGTGCGTTATCGCTGTGCAGGCATTAACCACATGGCGTTTTATTTGAACTTTGAGCAAGAGATTGATGGCACGAGAAAAGATTTGTACCCAGCTATAGCGCAGCGCGCAGAAATGTTGCCTGCACCGATGCGTGGCGATACAGAGCGGAGCGATGGTGGATTTGAGGGGCTCTCTGATGCGGTGCGTTATGAAATGTTTAAGCGCCTCGGGTACTTCGTGACGGAGTCAAGCGAACATTTCAGCGAGTATGTCCCGTGGTTCATCAAGAGCGGACGCCAGGACTTGCTAGATGAATTTGGCATTCCACTAGATGAATACCCACGACGTTGCGAACGCCAGATTGAGGGATGGGAAAAACTACGCACTCGATTAGAAGACCCAGACGGCAAAGTGCGCGTAGTGCAAAGCATGGAATACGGAAGCGGCATTATTCATAGTTTGGAAACCGGGGTTGAACGAGTGGTGTATGGCAATGTGCCGAACCGTGGGCTTATCTCCAACTTGCCAGATGATTGCAGCGTAGAAGTGCCATGCCTTGTGAATAAGAACGGAATTCAGCCACAAACTATTGGTTCGTTGCCGCCACAGTTGGCTGCACTGATGCAGACAAACATCAATGTGCAGTCACTCACGGTGGAAGCTGCTCTCACAGGGAACCGCGATCACGTGTATCACGCAGCAATGCTCGACCCGCACACTGCTGCCGAGTTAGATCTAAATCAGATTTGGCAGTTAGTAGATGAATTGCTTGATGCGCACCGCGACATGTTGCCAGCGGAACTTTTCGCCTAGCGATTTGTTTATGCCACGTGTGGCATGACCTCTGTTGCAATAAGGTCGAGATGTTCAAGGTCATCGAGATCAAGCATCTGCAAGTAGACGCGTTGTGAGCCAGTGGCTTTCCATTCCAAGAGGCGTTCAACAGCTTCAGCAGGCGTGCCGCACAAACCATTGAGACGTAGTTCGTCAACATCGCGACCAATAACTGCGGCACGACGCGCAATCTCTTTTTCGTCTTTGCCTACGCAAGCGATGAGCGCATTTGAGTACACCAGCGATTGTGGGTCTCGACCAATGGAATCACATGCTGCTCTCACGCGATCACATTGCTGACCAAAGAATTCTTTTCCTTGAAATGGCAAGTTGAATTCGGCACCAAAACGAGCCGCAAGCATTGGCGTGCGCTTTGGTCCACCGCCACCAATGATGATGGGTGGGGGAGACTGCACGGGCTTTGGCAATGCAGGTGAGTCTGTGAGTTGAAAGTGTTTTCCAGCAAACGAAAATGTCTGATCGGCTGGTGTATTCCATAGCCCTGTAACGATGGAGAGTTGTTCAGTCAACACATTGAAGCGTTCACCAAGTGCAGGAAATGGAATGCCATATGACGTGTGCTCTGCCAAGTACCAACCCGCACCAAGACCTAGTTCCACGCGACCATTCGACATTGCATCAACGTTGGCCACACTGATTGCAAGAACGCCAGGTAAACGAAACGTTGCCGAGTTCACCAACGTGCCTATACGAATAGTGGATGTTTCTCTCGCAATACCGGCAAGGGTGATCCAAGCATCTGATGGGCCGGGTAAGCCAGAGAACTGATCTCCCATTTTCTGGAAGTGGTCGCTTCGAAAGAAAGCATCGAAACCGAGTTTTTCTGCGCGTTGGGCAACAGCCAGTAACTGAAAGTAACTGGCGCCTTGCTGAGGTTCTGTAAAGACACGTAATTTCACGTGCCCAACCTATTACGGCGCAACTGTTGTGGTGGTATCGAGAACTGTGGTGGTAGTTGCGATTGTTGTCGTAGTTGCGACGCTTGCATAATGCAGGTCGAGCGCAGCACGAATGCCACGACCAAGGGCCTTTCCGCCTAGTGCGTTCATGTGTGTCGATGCTCCGTTAAACCATGCGCTCTTCGTGCGGGATTTGGCATCCCAATCGAAGATGGACATATTGAGTCGTTTGGCTTCTTGACGTACGACTTTGTTGAAGCCGCGCGCTTTAATACGTACATTGCCGTTCTGTCTGTACGTGAGCCACATAAGTTCTGCACCCATTTCCTTGACGGCCTTATTTATTTTGCGAATTGCTTGGCGTAGGTATTCGTCGCCAGTGTCGTTGTAGCCAGTCATCACAACAACGATGTCGATGTTGTCGTTCTTGTGTTTCAGAACTGATGCGAGTGCACTGGGGTTTTTGCTTGGGTTGCAGCCTTCAGTAAGGAGTTTTTGGCAGCCCCAGACCTCGAGTGTGGAGTTGTACGCCTTTCCCCACAGTGGCCTCATCGACTCAGGTGACCAGCGAAGAACAGTGGAGACGGAATCACCAACGATGAGAACATTCTTCTTTTCAGCGGCATGTGCTACCGGTGCAAAGGGAAGGACGCATGAGGTCACTGCGAGAGCCGAAAGAAAACAAGAGATGATGTGACGCTTCATGCGAAATGAATGTTATGCCCAGTGGGCAGTTGTTGATGGCGAAACAGTCAGATGGGCACTCCACTGCTGGTGAGCAACTTGAAGTGTTTCTGGAAGGCGCGCCAGATGGCGTTGCGATACCGGGGGCAAGGTGGTTCGTACGGCCACTGTGAGGTGGGGCAGTAGAGCAATCTGATGCGCCACGCCAAACATGGTGCACCGTTGCAAAGCGCGCGTAAAGGAATTGTGTTTTCCAGGCGAGTAGGCAACGCCTAGTGACCGTGCCAGATCATGAATATCTAACGTCACCCCATCGGGTTGCTCGATGAGTCCGAATGAAAACCTGCGCAGAAGCCACGTGGCGGTTGGCCCAAGAACCGGCAACCAGAACATCTCTACATACGGGTCCGTGATGGAATAACCATGCGCCTCCACAACGGCGTCTTTCCATTGGGTGATGGTGATGGACTGCGAAGGAATGTTCTGCATGATTTCTCCTTGATATCGGTGTTTCCAAATGTGGAGAAATGAGTCAGAATGGAGGAAGTGGAAAACATTGATTCTGAAGACCTTGCAACTGTGATTGAGTGGCTGAAAGAAGCCGACAATGTCGTCGTATTCACCGGTGCTGGTATCTCTACAGATTCTGGAATTCCCGATTTTCGAGGGCCGAGGGGCTTGTGGAAGACAAACCCATTAGCTGAGCGCACGTCGACATTGAGTTATTACATCAATGATCCAGAAGTGCGAAAAGTGGCATGGGCTGGGCGTGAACGAACTTTCGATGGCTCTGCGTTACCCAATGACGGACATAAGGCACTGGTGCGTCTACAACGAGCAAACAAACTGGCTGCTGTCGTGACACAAAATGTGGACGGTTTGCATCAAGCATCAGGAATCGACGAAGACAAAGTGTGGGAACTGCACGGCACGATTGCGTATGCACGTTGTTGGGATTGTGATGACCGTCGACCTATGAGTGACTACATCGTGCGTGTGCGCAATGGTGAAGAAGACCCTGATTGTTTTGAATGTGGTGGCATCGTAAAGAGCGATGCCGTGTTGTTTGAACAGTCTCTCGACCCTGAAGTAATCCACGGTGCATTTTCCGCATCAGAAAAATGCTCATTGATGCTGGCCATTGGTTCCACTTTGGGAGTGTCACCGGCCAATCAAGCAGTGGTTCGTGCGCGGGCATCAGGTGCTCGTGTTGTCATCATCAATGGCGATGAGACCGAGTTGGACCACATTGCCCACGTGCGTCTCGTTGGCCGCATCACGCCTATTTTGCAGGCGCTGATGGACGGTGCTGAATTCCCGACTTAGTCGGTAGGGTTTTGGTCATGGCATCATTCCGTGACCTGCTTGCTCAGGCCAAGTCCCAGATCGTCGAAATCGACACCGCTGCGGCACAAAAGCGCATCGAAGAAGGGAACGTCGTCGTTCTCGACGTTCGCGAACCAGACGAGTACGAACAGGGCGCGCTTCCCAACGCATTACACATTCCGCGTGGACACCTCGAGGCTCAGATTGAAGGAAGAGCTGT
>JBIKZT010000065.1:0-6605 GCA_044354565.1 Ilumatobacteraceae bacterium | reverse complement strand
TTCTGCTCGTTTTAATGCAGCTTTCATTCGCATTGGTCTGTCCGCATGTGACATAGGTACCAGTTGGCTCCTTCCTCGACTCATCGGCGCTGCTCGTGCCCAAGAAATCATGCTCACGGGACGAATCTTTGACGCAACAGAGGCTGCTCGTATTGGACTCGTGCTGGATGCTGTGCCAGATGATGTGTTGCTCGACGCGGCGTACACGAAGGCTGAAGAGATCATGCTCAACACGCCTTTAGGAGTTGCTCTAACAAAAGAAGGTATGTGGTCGGCGCTCGAGATTCCAGGTCTTCAGGCGGCTATCGATATGGAGAATCGCCAGCAGATTATGGCCAGTTTCTCGGACGATGCTCGTGAGACGAGAATCGCAAAAGCCGAAGGCCGACCTCCCACGTATCGCGCCTGACGACGCTGGTTAACTTTTCGTTTCAATCTCCCACGGAATAGTTGGTGAGTGCGTCGGGAGAGTAGTTTTGTGTCGTGAGCGAACGCGAAATCATGACCTGGGATTCATTCGGAGTAGCAAGTCGTGAACTTGCTACAAGTGTTGCCGATTCGGGGTATGAGCCAGACATCATCTTGGCCATCGCACGCGGTGGTTTGCTAGCTGCTGGCGCACTTGGATACGCGCTTGCTGTGAAGAACTTGTACACGATGAACGTTGAGTTCTACACGGGCGTTGATGAGCGACTTCCAGTTCCAATGATTTTGCCGCCGGTTCCAGACCTTGTGGAATTGCGTTTCGCACGAGTGCTCATTGTGGACGACGTTGCCGACACTGGTCACACATTGAAGATTGTTGAAGACTTTTTCCGTGGTCGCGTGAAAGAAGTGCGCTCAGCAGTGTTGTATGAGAAATCTCACTCTGTAGTGCAGTGCCAGTACGTATGGAAGCACACCGATTTGTGGATTAACTTCCCGTGGAGCGATAAAGATCCAGTCGTCAAGCGCGACGGAATAGTCAAAGACGCGTAAGCGTCACTTCATCTCTTTCAATATTGTTAGAGCCGCATTGCGGCCGCTTGCTCCCCATACTCCCGCACCAGGAAATGTTGCTGCGCCTGTGAGATACAGACCTTTTATTGGTGTGTGGTATCTGGTGAGTTCCGGAGTTGAGCCAAGAAAGGCTGCCAACGGTCCGCCCGCGAAGCTTGTGGCGTGTCCTTTAGGTAGATGGAACTCCGACTCGTAGTTAGCTGGAGACATGACTCGCCAATCGATAATCGAATCGATGAATTCTGGTTGGACGAGAGAGCCGAACTGTTTGAGCCAACGTTCAGGTTCATCCGTGTTGGCCCATCCACCTTGCAGCGAATACGGAGTGAAGAGAGCCTCGAGACTGAAGACATGGCGATCGGCTGGCGCAAGTGTGTCGTCAATTAGTGACGGAGTGTTTGCAAGCAGTGCCATGCGTGGCATAGTGCGTCCATCGCGCAACATTTGTGCACCGCGGTCAAGTTCGGCCAACGATGGACTGATGACAATTGTTGACGCCTGCGCTATACCCGCCAAAGGGGAATGTTGCAGACCATTCAGAACGGGTGCAATGGTCGCTACTGCATCAATCTTTGATTCATAACCCTCACCAGGGGTGGAGTTTTTCCAGCGATCAACTAACGACGATGCTCGAGCAGGAGGATTCTTCAGCCACGACACAAACGTGCTGTGAGGGTCACATGCCGAAACAACGATGCGCGAAGTGACGGTGGCGCCGTCACTTGTTTGCACAGCACTGACTTTGTTTCCCTCGCAAACTATGCCTACAACTCGAGTGCTCGTTCGTAACATTCCGCCATGTTGTAGAAACGCCTTCTTCAAGCTTTCAGGCAACATGCCGCTTCCGCCTTTAGGCCTTCCGAGGTGAGCAACATGCCGAAGCGAATAGGCGAGTGCTCCAAGACCAGTTCCCGGTGTTTCAGGTGAGATACCCCACACAACGGGGCCTTCCACCATGGCTGGTCCGATGATTGCTTCATTGTCGAAAAACTGTCGCATGACATCTGCTGCAGACATGCGACTCATGCGCAACATGGTGGCGACCCCACGACCTCCACGACGGGCAACACTTGCGAGAAGGGACCCGCGGTTCGGTGGGTTGGCAGCGGCATCGAGAACTAGTCGTGCTACCGGCATTGTGGCTCGTGCAAATCTGCGATATCCGTCGATCGCATCAGGATGCACAGAAGCAAGTGATTCGATTGTCTCTTCCACGTCGTGCCATAACGGCCACATTTTTTCGCTCGTCCAATCACCGTTGATTTGTGGTGGTTCAACGTTGATGTATTCCAAACCGTGAGATGCGAGGTTCAACTCTTCTGCAACTGGAGTTGTGCGAAATGTGAGATGATCGCAATTGCAAATGTTGACCGAGGCACCGGCAAAGGAATCACTTGCGGCAGTTCCACCAACTTCTGAGCGTGCTTCAATGAGCAATGTGGAGAGGCCACTCTTTGCGAGGTAGGCGGCCGTCACTAATCCGTTGTGTCCCGCACCAATAACGATGGCATCAAAATCTGTGGTTGAACGCTTAACCATGGTTTCTATTCTTTCACTGAGATAGGTTGAGGGTATGGCTCATTCTTCACGTCAGTTAGGCGATTTGCGCGCCCCTGAATTGCCCTCTGCTCTTACGCGAGAATCAATCATCGTGCTCCCATTGGGTGCCATCGAACAGCATGGACCTCACCTTCCCCTGAACACGGACTTTGTTGTTGCTGATGCTGTCGCTAATGCCGCAGTTAAGGATTTCGGCGAAGAGACCCAGGCGTGGATTTTGCCCACTCTGCCGTTTACGAAGTCAAATGAGCACGCATGGAGCGGTGGCACCATGTGGCTGTCTGCTCAGACCATGATGTCTGTTTTGGACGATATTGCTCGCAGTGTTGCTTCTACGTCTGCGCGAAAAATTCTCTTTGTGAATGGTCATGGCGGCAATAGTGCACTGACGGCGATGATGAATCGTGAAATCCGATTGAAGTATGGATTGCAGACTTTTTTGGCGCACCCACACATGCCAGCCGATCAAGGTGGTTCCTCAGCCGTGTCCGAACTAGGTATGGGCGTGCATGGCGGTATGGATGAAACGTCTGTCATGTTGCACCTACGCCCAGAACTTGTTGATATGTCTTTGGCCGTTCGTCGAGTTCCGGAAAAATTGGCCGAGAACGAGCAAGTGCGTTTTGGAGGCCGTGTTGCCTTTGGCTGGTTGTCGAATGATTTCTTCCCTGAAGGACACATCGGCGACCCCACTGATGCAACAGCAGAACTTGGCGCACAGATGGTTCGCTCAGCAACTGACAGTCTTGGCGGCGCGCTGCGAGAGATCAGTCGCTTCGATTTCGGCCGCTAAGCCTGCGAAGGTTTGTCAAGACGCACACTGCTGAACTGATTCGGGACAAAGAAAAAGGGAGGGACCTTTCGGCCCCTCCCAATCTCTAGTAGTTGTCTAGCCGAGCTTGATGCTTGGATCGATGTACTTGTTCGTGACGATTTCCTCCGCGGTGAGGTCAGCCTTTGGCTTGCTCCCGTTTGCGGTGAACACTGGAAGTGCAGTCTCGATGAAAGCTGTTACGCGATCAAGGTCGAATGAACCAAGAGTTCCGTCTGGGCTGTTGGCAATCAGTTGGTCTGCTTGCATCTTTTCAACTGCAGCTGCTGCCTGACCTGCGTCATATACCCAACCGTTGTTGTACTGGTTTACAACATCCAAGATGAGCGCATTTGCGGTTTCTGGTGCTGCTAAGTAGTCGAGAGCGGCTTGCTGAATGACTGGTACAAGTGCCTTCAAACAGGAGTCGTACTTTTCGATGTTTGATGGAATTCCACCCAATGACTGAGCGTATGCGGTCCAACCTGCTTCGTGGATGTACTGGTAAGCCACTGGCTTCATCCATTCCTTCAATACCTTTTCGTAGAAGTAAGGCTCTGCGGTACCGAAACCTTGCTGAGCATCCTTACCGCCTGCAGCAAGGAATGATGCTGGCGCACCGTCGTAGGTGTCGTCTGTCTGCTTCTTGTCCAAGATGCCTGTACCGGTGAAGTACTCCATGTAAGCAGCACCACCGAAGTAGCGAACCTTTACGCCTGGCTCTTTGAGGTCAGCAATTTCCTTAACGTCTGGGTATGTAGCTGGGTCCCACATGATGATTTGTGGGTTGATGTTGAACGGTGCAACAACGGCGATTGTTGGGAACTCATCACCAGAGTGCGCAACTGCTTCGTCTGTGCTGGTGAAGCCCAAAAGAATCGATGGGTCCTTGTACAGTTCGGCTGTTACTTGGCTGTAACCAATTGCTGGTCCACCAGCGCGGATTTCAACCTTTACACCGGTGGTCTTGCCACCGGCCATGAGATCTCCAGAGACGCGAAGCTTTGCGGTGTCAACGGTGTAACCGGGACCAACAAGTTGGTACAAGTTGCCGTGTTCTGCTTCTGGGTTCCAGTCAGTCTGAAGTGAAACTGTTTCTGGGCATCCGGCGGCAAGAAGGTCGACGCCTTCTGCTGTTGGTGCAGTTGTTGTATCGGATGATGAATCACTGCCGCCACACGCTGCGAGCGTGAGAACTGCTGCGACTGTCACTCCGAGAAGTGGTCTGATTTTCATGGTTGGTGTCTCCTGGGTAATGGATGTTTTCTGAGGGATGGGTCACTGACCCCTGTTGGTGATGTGCCACTTACCAATTGCTCTACGAGAGAGCAATCCGAAAGCAAGGAATACCACCAGACCTAAAACGCTCGCCATGATGATGGAGGTGATGAGTTCAGCTCCCCACAAGCGGTTGCGATACACATCAATTTGAGCGCCGATACCAACGACGCCACCTTGACGGAAGTAAAAGTCACCAACGACTGCACCAATGACAGCCAGGCCAGCTGAGATGCGAAGTCCAACAAAAATATTGGGAAGTGCTGCGGGGAACTGAAGTTTGGTAAGCCGAGTCCACCGTGATGCGCCTTGAAGCGTGAACAATTCGTGTTGGCTCTTATCTGCAGACACAAGTCCAAACAGAGTGTTGCTCACAATTGGAAAGATCGCGATGAGCACGACGACGAATAGTCGTTGCTTTTGGGTCCCATCGATGAGTGCACGGATAAGCGGGGTGAGGGCAAGGATGGGTGCGCTTTGCACAGCCACCAAATATGGCCACGTTGCGCGCTCAAGCCAACGGCTGGTGCTCATAATGATGGCTAGGAACATGCCGATAACAATTGTTATAGCCAGGCCGATTAGTGCAACTTTTGCTGTGTCCCACACGGATACGAGGATCGGCTGGAAGCCACGTCGTTCACCGGTTCGCCAAACCAGAAATCCCTCATTGATCACCTTGTGCGGCGTTGGTAGTAGGAACCTTTTTTCGGGAGGAAGAATAACGTCAGACAGTAGGTACCAAAGTCCAATGAAGATAACAAAGACAATTGATGGTCCTAGATAATCGGAGAATACAAAACGCTTCTTCGCTTCTGGAAGTGTTTCTTCGATCATTGGTTGCTTGTAAATCACGTCACTCATTGGTGAGCTCCTCGAAGAGCGTGTGATACCTCTCCACACAATTCGGCAAAGGCAGGCTCGTATCGAAGATCGTGCGAACGCGGATATGCAAATGGAACATCGAATGAATGCGTAATACGGCCAGGGCGCGCTGACATGACCAAAACCTTGGTTGACATGTACACGGCTTCTGAGATGGAGTGTGTGATGAACAATCCAGCGAATCCTTCAATCTGAAATAGTCGAAGAAGTTCATCGTTGAGGCGCTCACGAGTGATTTCGTCGAGCGCGCCAAATGGCTCGTCAAACAAAAACACTTTTGGTTTGAGAACTAACGAGCGGGCGAGTGAAGCGCGCATACGCATGCCGCCGGATAGTTGACGTGGATACTTGTCTTCGAAACCACGCAAGCCGACAAGATCAATTGCTCCTGCAGCTAACTGTTGGCGTTCAGCTTTGCCGATTTTGTGGAGCTCAGCGATGAGTTCAACGTTGCGTTGTACTGTGCGCCACGGCATGAGTGTTGCGTCCTGGAAGACGTATCCGATGCTGTCGCGATCAACCGAGCATGTTCCGCCGGTATTAGCTTCAAGATTTGAGGCAATCCGCAACAGTGTCGACTTGCCGCAACCTGACGGCCCGACAACGGTAACGAATTCGCCAGGCTTGACGCCGAACGAAACATTGTCCAGGGCTCGTGTTCCGTCATCAAACGTCATAGAGACATTGTCGAAAGTGAGAAGTGAAGAGGTATTGGTCATAGATGTGCTCATAGAAAAATCGACAACATCTGTACTCCGCATACCCCTAGAGATTAGGCATGGCGAACACAGAGAATGTCACCGAAATGTTTACTTTCTGTTTCGTTTTTGTTCGCTGATCACGACGCCGCCATATACGACAAATCTGTCGGGGGGCCCCATCGCAATTGCTTCTCTAACAGTAGTGGAACGTATGCCAACAAGATTTGCAGCCGATCCAACAGCAAGCAGTTGTTTTTCTCCCGTCACAATAAGGGATGAGTTTGTGGTGACACTCTCCGTGGCTTCGGCTGTGGATAAGTGTGAAGCGGTCATCAAGAGTGATGCGATTTCAAGTGGATCTGCGCGACCAA
>JBIKZT010000064.1:0-6629 GCA_044354565.1 Ilumatobacteraceae bacterium | reverse complement strand
GAGGACTTTTCATTATGAACCAACAACGATCTCGCGGCTCACGCCCATCTCTTCCATCACCAAGCACGGGCACCTTGGGTGCCGCAGTTGCTGTGGTGGCATTGCTTCTCGGATTCCTCATCTTGCGCGATGTGCGTGACTCCAGCACCAAGAACGGCGCCGTTCCCACATCTGCTGCGCCAACTCCTGGCGATGGCTCAGTAGACCCTTCGGTTACGACCACCACACTTCCGTTAGACGTCAACGGATTCAAGATTCAAGTGGCTAACGCTTCTGGTATTGCTGGCAGTGCGGGAGTTATGACTGGCAATCTGCAAGATCAGGGATACAAGGTGTTACCTGCAAAGAATGTGGCAGCCGGAACAGCAAAGCGAAAGACAACAGGCGTGTTCTACCTTGCTGGTTGTGAAGCTGCTGCACAAAAGATGGCCGGCGTTCTTGGTGGAACTGTAGAAGTTGCTGTCATGCCAGTGCCCGTGCCTCTTGAAGACGGAACGCTGGGCGACGCCTGCATTCTTATCTTGTTGGGAACAGACCTCTCTGGCAAGCCATTGCCAAGTGTTGGCACCGATGCTGGTGGTGCTGCCACCACCACAGTGCCACCTGCGGGCTGATCTACTTCTGCAAGTACAAACGCACGGCGTCTTCAACGCAGCGCAACACTTGTTGCATAGATAACTCTGCACCGAACTGCGCAGTGAGATTCATAACGTCAATGTCTGCGTAACTAGACATGTCTATGTCAACGTCGCCCGCAACAACTGCCATTTTTGTTTTGGAGATTTGTGTGTACTCGTACACGCTGCCCACAACTTTTCCATCGAAACTTGTTTCATCCAGAAGACCTTCACCGGTAATAACAAGATCAGTAGCGCGTATCGCGTCGTAAAACTCGACTTCTTCGGCAACAATGTCAAACCCGGGCATCAGTGTTGCACCGAGTGCTGCAAGTGCGCCGGCGAGTCCACCCGCAGCACCAGATCCGGGTATGTCATTTACAGCGACGCCATATTCAGATTCGTACATTTGGGCTAACCGTTCTAGTCGGCCTGTCAACATGGTGACTTGAGATTTGCTCGCACCTTTTTGTGGCGCGAAAACTTTTGCTGCATCAGTGAAGTACGTGTCCACATCGCACGCCACAAGAAATTCAACTGCACGCAAACGCGCAGGAGTACTGATTGCACGTAGCGCACCTAAACCGCCATCAGTTGTTGCAGAACCACCGAGACACACAATGATTTTCTTTGCGCCTTCGTTGAGTGCTTTGTCAATCAGTTCACCAGTGCCTTGAGTGGTGGCATCTAATGGATTGTTGTTGTCTGGTCCGCCTGCAAGTGTGAGCCCAGATGCGCGAGCCATCTCGATAACTGCAATGCCTCGGTGAAGGCGCCATTCTGCTTCCACCGCAGTTCCCAATGGCCCAGTGACCACACTGGTTCTGTTTGGGCCGCCAAGAACATCAAGAGTTCCCTCGCCACCGTCTGCCATGGGCATCTCAACACAGTCGATACCGAGGTCCCAGCAGGCATGACCAATGGCCGCACAGATACTGGCAGCGCTTGCAGTTCCCTTGAATTTGTCTGCTGCTGCAAGTACACGCACGAGGACACCCTAGGTCGGACATAGGGTTGAGACATGAGCAAATTGACTAACTGCGACGCAACAGAACAAGCCGCCATGGTGGCGGGAGGGGAAGTGTCTGCACGAGAACTTGTTGATGCGGCCATTCAGCAGGCACACGCTGTAAACGGTGACATCAACGCCATCATTCATCCACGTTTTGAAAAAGCGCAACAGGAAGCATCGGGCACATTGCCGCAAGGTGCATTTACTGGTGTGCCATTAGTGCTGAAAGACCTAGGTGCGCCACTTGCTGGTGAGCCGCACCACATGGGAACACGTTTTCTGAAAGAAGCGGGTTATGTGGCTCCGTCAAACAGTTATCTCACAGATCGTTTCCTTCGCGCCGGCTTTGTAGTCATCGGTCGCACCAATACGCCTGAATTTGGAAACACCATCACTACTGAACCTTTGTCGTATGGTCCGTCACGTAATCCGTGGAATCTTGAACATTCAACAGGTGGTTCAAGTGGTGGGTCTGCCGCAAGTGTTGCTGCGCACATTGTTTCTGTGGGTCATGCAAATGACGGCGGTGGTTCTATTCGTATACCAGCTAGCGAATGCGGCCTTGTTGGGTTAAAGCCATCGCGTGGTCGCGTGAGCAAAGGCCCCGACATGGGCGAAACATGGATGGGCGCAACGATTGACGGTTGTGTTACTCGCACTGTGCGTGACACTGCTGCGGTCCTCGACGTCATCAGTGGATACGAGTCAGGCGACCCGTACACAGCACCACCATTCGTGCGACCACTTGCGCAAGAAGTGGGAGTAAATCCTGGTTCATTGCGTATTGGCATTCTTGATCATCCATTGTTTGAGTATCAAATGCGCAATCAGGAATCAAGTGAATCTGTTGCACGCGTTGCAAATGTTTTAACGTCACTCGGACATCGTGTTGATGTGTCATATCCCAACGCATTAGCCGAAGAAGAGTTCGCAGGAAAGTTCACAGCGATCGTTGCAGCGTGGACGCACAATGATGTTTCTGCGTTTGAACGAATGTTTGGACGCGCCATTGGCGAAAATGATCTGGAGCCTGACAACATTCGAATGCGAGAGATGGGACGTGCCGTCACTGCGGAAATGTATTTGTCGAACATGACATGGCTGCATGCATGGTGTCGGCGTGTTGTTCAGTGGTGGGAACCCGTGGACGGTTCTGAGCCGTATGACATTTTGTTGACACCCACACTCGCTGGACCTCCACCGCGCATCGGTCATCTCAGTGGTCCACAAGGCGGACGTCATCTGCGAGAGATCATGGCGTACACCTCGCAATTCAATCTCACGGGTCAACCGGCAATTAGTTTGCCGTTGCACTGGTCTGAGTCTGGTTTACCAATGGGTGTGCAATTCGTGGGCGCGCCGTTTTGTGAAGACGTGTTGGTGCGACTTGCTGCACAACTTGAAGAAGCAATGCCGTGGGTTGACCGCGTTGCTCCTGTGGTGGCGAATCCCTAGCAATTCGGTAGGGTTTTCCTATGGCCGTTACCGTTCGAATCCCCACCACCATGCGTCCTATCTCCGGCGGTGCATCCACCGTTGAAGTGGAAGGAACAACCTTGCGTGAAGTGCTCACAGCACTGAATGCTGCTCACGGCGGTTTCGACGAGCGCCTTTTTGACGGCGAAGGCGAGCTGCACAAGTTCGTCAATGTCTTTGTCTCGGACGACGACGTGCGTTACCTCCAGGGCCTTGAAACCCCTGTGAATAACGGAGACACGGTCTCCATCATCCCAGCCGTTGCTGGCGGGCTCTAGCCCCAATCCCAGTCCCTGACTGGGTTTCATTTTCCCTGCATTGGCCACCCTCAGGTGTGCCGTTAGCAGTCTCAACGGTAGAGTGCTAGCGGTCAGGTTCGTCCCAGTGCGAGCCCCCAATAACAGGCAAAACCCCATTTTCGGAGGAAACCCCCATGGCAAAGCTCATTGCATTTGATGAAGAGGCCCGTCGCGGTCTCGAGGCAGGCATGAACAAGTTGGCAGACGCAGTACGCGTCACGCTCGGACCAAAGGGTCGCAACGTTGTTCTTGCAAAACAGTGGGGTGCACCCACCATCACAAACGACGGCGTTTCTATCGCCAAGGAAATCGATCTTGAAGATCCATACGAGCGCATCGGTGCTGAATTGGTGAAAGAAGTCGCCAAGAAGACCGACGACGTTGCTGGTGACGGAACAACCACAGCCACAGTTCTTGCATGGACAATGGTGCGCGAAGGATTGCGCAACGTTGCTGCCGGTGCAAACCCAATGTCTTTGAAGAAGGGCATCGAGGCTGCAGTTGCTGCTGCGATCGAAAGCATTCGTGCGCTGTCGAAGGAAGTCGATTCAAAAGAGCAGATCGCACAAGTTGCATCTATCTCTGCTGCAGACCCAGAAATCGGTCGCATGATTTCAGAAGCCATCGACAAGGTAGGCAAAGACGGTGTTATCACTGTTGAAGAGAGCCAAACATTCGGCATGGAGATGGATCTTGTTGAAGGTATGCGCTTCGACAAGGGTTATATTTCGCCATACTTCGTGACAGACACAGATCGCATGGAAGCATCTCTCGACGATGCATACATCCTTCTTGTCTCGGGCAAGATCACAAACGTTCGCGACATGTTGCCCGTACTTGAAAAAGTGATGCAAAGCGGGAAAGCTCTCATCATCATCGCCGAAGATATTGAAGGCGAAGCATTGGCAACACTTGTTGTGAACAAGATTCGCGGAACATTCAAGAGCGTTGCAGTCAAGGCTCCTGGTTTTGGTGACCGTCGTAAAGCAATGTTGCAAGACATCGCAATTCTCACAGGTGGCCAGGTCATCAGCGAGGAAGTTGGTCTCAAACTCGAGAACGCAACTCTCGATCTTCTTGGACGGGCGAAGAAAGTGCTCATCACCAAAGATGAGACCACCATCATTGAAGGCGCCGGCCCTGAAGCAGACATCAAGGGACGCATTAGCCAGATCAAGACTGAAATTGAGAACACAGATTCCGATTACGACCGTGAGAAGTTGCAAGAACGTCTTGCCAAGTTGTCCGGAGGAGTTGCTGTCCTCAAGGTGGGCGCTGCTACTGAAGTTGAACTAAAGGAAAAGAAGCACCGCATTGAAGATGCTGTCAGCACTACAAAGGCTGCCATCGAAGAGGGTGTTGTTCCTGGCGGTGGCGTTGCGTTGCTTCGTGCACAAGACGCTGTCAACGCAGTTGCAGACACGCTTGCTGGCGACGAACAAACCGGCGCTCGCATGGTTGCTCGTTCGCTCGAAGGCCCATTGAAGCAAATCGCTGAAAATGCTGGCATGGAAGGCGGAGTCGTTGTTGCCAAGGTGAAGAGCCTGAAGGGCAATGAAGGCCTGAACGCTGCAACTGGTGAATACGAAGACCTCGTGAAGTTGGGTGTTATCGACGCTGCAAAGGTGACTCGCTCTGCATTGCAGAACGCCGCATCGATTGCTGCATTGTTCCTCACCACCGAGTGTGTCATTGCCGACAAGCCTGAAGATGCTTCACATGCTGGCCATGACCATGGCGGCATGGGCGACTTCTAGTCGTTCAATTCTTTATCGTCGATGTCGCGGCCTCTCGCACTAGTTAGTTGCGCGGAGGCGCGTCATCACGACACAGATTTACCACTCATCATTCGCGGTCTTCAAGATCGCGGAATAGTGGCAGAGATTGTTGACTGGGAAAACACTGAAACAGATTGGTCGCGATTTTCTGCTGCGATTATTCGCTCTCCGTGGGATTACCACCGTCATTACGAGAAGTTCCTGTCATGGCTCGACCATGTGTCAGAACAAACAACTTTGTTGAACAGCGCTGACATTGTGAAATGGAATACCGACAAGACATACCTGGCCGAACTTGTCGAGGCTGGTATTCCAGTGATTCCAACAACGTATGTGCGTGGTGCAGAAGATTTAGTGCTGATCACAAATGAGGGAATGCTCGAAAACGACATTGTTGTGAAACCAACAGTCAGTGCCGGTTCTAATAACACTGAACGTCACATTGAGTCTCCCGTGAAAGCAGCTGCACATCTTGGCTCACTCATTGATGCTGGGAAAGTTGCCATGGTGCAGCCGTATCAAAGATTCATCGACGAACGCGGCGAGACCGGCATGTTGTATTTCAATGGTGAATACAGCCACGCATTTAGAAAAGGTGCCATTTTGGCAACGGGCGACAATGTGAAAAATGGCCTATACACCGAAGAAGACATCACGCCTCGTGAAGCTTCTACACAGGAACGCGAATTGGGAGATCAAGTAATTAACTTCATCACTCGTAAGTTCAACCAGAAGCCCCTATATGCACGTGTCGACGTAGTGCGGGGTGCTCAGGGTGTGCCGGTGGTGATGGAAGTAGAACTTGCTGAACCATCGTTGTATGTCCATTTAGACCACGATGCGCCGGCACGGTTTGCATCTGCAGTCGTCGCTGCTACTCGCAAATAGGTAGGTTAGAAACATGAGCGAACCAATGTCCCCCTCGGTTGGCCTTGCGGTCATCCACTTGTTCTGCAAGCCCTTTCCTAATTTCGACGGCGAAGCATTAGTGAACGCAGTGAAAGCTGCGGAGAACAATGGAGTCAGCGTTGTGTCTGTCTCCATGTTGGGTCACAAAGCAGATCTGGCTTTCATGGGTGTTGCAGCAGACATGCGCCAACTGAAGGCACTGCAGACTGGTATTCAACATGCAGGTCTTGAGATAGTTGATAGTTACGTATCGCTCACTGAAGTTTCTGAGTATGCAAAAGGCATGCCACAGGAAATGTTGAATGCGCGTTTGTATCCGCAACTACCACCAGCCGGAAAAAATGCGTGGTGTTTCTATCCAATGTCAAAGCGCAGAGATCCTGAACAGAACTGGTTCACTCTCGAGTTCGACAAGCGTAAAGAACTGATGGAAGAGCACGGCAAGAGTGGTCGAACATTTGCCGGACGTGTCATTCAGATGGTCACAGGTTCTGCTGGACTTGATGATTTCGAATGGGGAGTCACACTGTTTGGTGTG
>JBIKZT010000020.1:0-18932 GCA_044354565.1 Ilumatobacteraceae bacterium | reverse complement strand
TAATGAGCGGTCGCAAGCCTTTGCTTGCTTTGCCGTATTTCACAATCTCGTCAATTGTGGAATACATCGGGCACACAACATCGGTTGCTTGTAAACCGCCGTCTTTCCAATTGGTGTGGTACACCGCTCCCTCGTAATGCAAAGGCCGTGTGGGGTCATACGAACGGATCCACTGTGCTGCCGCATCATGCACAGGCCCGTAGCCCGCTTCATTACCGAGCGACCACATAATGATGCTCGGGTGATTCTTGTCGCGCTCCACCATGCGCGTAATGCGCGAGATCCATGTCTCGCGGTATCTCGAATCACTAGCAAGACTTGTATTCCACGCATGCGCTTCAGCGTTGGCTTCGTCCACTACATACAGACCTAACTCATCACATAAATCTAAGAATCGTGAATCGTTGGGGTAATGCGAACAACGAACAGCGTTCACATTGTGCTGTTTCATCAACACCAAATCGGCACGCATGTCATCAACGCTGACAGCCTTACCTTTGACCGGATGGTGGTCGTGGCGATTGACACCACGAATCATCACCTTCTTGCCATTAACAAGGAATTGATTTCCCTTGGTAGCAACTGTGCGAAAACCCGCGAGAATAGGAACGATCTCTGTTGCTACGCCATCTGGATTCACCAACTGCACAATGATGCGATACCGATTGGGCTGTTCAGCTGACCACAACGACACGCCAGGAATTTTCCATTCGAGCACTGCAGTATTGCCGGGAAAAACATATGGAAGATCAAACCAAGCAACATCGGCTGAATGTTCTGCACCTATGCGCTTGCCTGCCAAAGTTTCAAGATGAGCGATTGCTTTCCAGCCGGTCTTTAACCGCTCAGACATTGGTACCTGAACGTCAACTGTGACTTTCACAGTTCCTACCGGCTTCGTGCGTAGAGACTTCTCTTCTACTCCTGCGTCAACCCGAACATCGTGAATACCGATGATTGCTTGCGAGCGCAAAAACACTTCACGATGCAACCCGGCCATCCACCATTGGTCTTGATCTTCTAAATGGCTCTGCGCTGAGTATCTACACACCACAATGGCAATGTCGTTTACTCCTGCGGCCAAGAACGCCGATATGTCGTACTCACTTGGCAAGCGGCTATCTGTGCCATACCCAACGAATTCACCATTCACGTACACCATGTGCACGCTCTCGGCTCCACCAATGTGCAATATGGTGCGACGCGACTTCCACACGCCTTTCAATGTGAACGTACGACGATGCACTGCAGTTGCAACTGTGGCCGGAAGAGATGGAGGTCTGCCTTGCCACGGCATTTGCACATTTGTGTAGTGCGGTAGATCTCCTAAACCAGCAAGTGTCCAGTTGCCAGGGATATCAATGCTTTTCCATTGCGCGATGTTTTCTGTGATGGCATCGGCGGGAACATCTGCAACATCTTCGTAACGCGAAATGCTCCATTTGCCATTTAGTGAAACGTGCCACGGGCTTTTTTCGCGTATCGCCAATCGAGCATGTGTGAGGTCAGCGTAACTAGTGATTTGACTGCGCATCGGGAGTCGATGAATAGAAACAACCTGCGGATCAGCCCATGGGGCAAGGTCTCCTACTACTGGCAATGTCACATCCACATCTTTTCACGGTAAATGAGAACGTGATTACTCACTGGCCTTTGGCTTGCGATTCCAAAAACGTGGAATCTTTACTTTCTCAGTGGCCTTCGACGCCTGCTGCTTTGCCTTGTCAAGCGTGCGTTCAGCCCACGTAAATTCCTTGGCAAGAATTGCGAGTCCAGCAATGATGACGAGGATTCCTGGTCCGGGCAACACCATCATGGCCACACCAGCCAAGAGAACAATTCCACCAATTATCAAAATGACTAATCGACGGAAATTGGTGCGAATAAGGCGAATCCACTGAAGAGGATTATGTAGTCCCTTGGCCATTCCAAATAATAGACCGACAAAAGACCACGCGTAGTTCATGTCATAAGGTGAATACATGGCTAGGGCAACGGGGACAGAACACGACCCATTCGACGAGGCGTCTATCCCCACTCTTCTCATGTGTCTTGCTCAGATCACAGGTGACGACCGCTGGCTACAGGAACCATTCCTGCCTCGCCGCGACACGAATCTCTTCCATGACGAGACTGGTGGCCTTCCAACTGAGATTCAAGACGAAGTGCGGTCGAACGCCCGTCAAGTACTGCAAGAACTCTCAGATAACTCTCGTCACGTTCCACTCGAGGTCAACTTAGAGCGATTCACTCGCATGATGCGTGTCTGCGTGGCAGAAGATGTGGCACCTGAGTACGCACCCATGCTGTTGGAAGAGTTGGGATTTGTTAACCGTGATGTCCATTGGTCGACACCCTCTGTTTCGCCAAATGGGTTCAAGGTGTTGATCATTGGCGCTGGGTTTGCCGGAATCTGCGCCGCCATCAAGCTGCAGGCTTTGGGAATTCCATACGTTGTCGTGGAAAAGAACTCAGACATTGGTGGCACCTGGTTCGATAACAACTATCCAGATGCTGGGGTCGACACACCTAATCATTTCTATTCTTATTCATTTGCACCAAACACCAAATGGAAGCACTACTTCTCTAAACGATCAGACATTTGGCAATACGCCCGAGATGTTGCTGAGAAGTTCAACATTATTTCTCATATTCGGTTTTCAACAGAAGTAACCACCATGAAGTGGAATGTTGAATCTCAAACGTGGACCACCACAATCGCAAATAGTTCGCAAACTAAAGACGAAGAGTTTTCAGTGGTCATCACTGCGGTTGGTCAACTGAACAGACCAAACCTCTCACCTGCCCGCGGAATCGAAAACTTCATCGGCGATTGGTTTCACTCGGCGCATTGGAATCACTCAGTTGACCTTTCGGGAAAACGAGTTGCCGTAATAGGCACTGGCGCTAGTGCTATGCAGTTCGTGCCCACTCTCGCGGCAACTGCGGGTGACGTCACCATCTTTCAACGTTCACCACAATGGGTACGACCAAACAATGATTATCACCGCACTGTCTCTGAAAACACAATGTGGCTTCTTGAGAACATGCCGTTCTATGCGCAGTGGTACAGGTTTGGTTTGTTCTGGAGGTTTGGCGATGGGCTACTTCGCACATTGCGACGTGATCCTGAGTGGCAATTCCCCGAACGTTCCATGAACAGACACAATGATCGCCACCGCGAACAACTCACTGAACATCTATTGCAGGAACTAGAGGGGCGCGCTGACCTGATCGAGAAATGTCTTCCCGATTACCCACCGTATGGCAAACGCATACTGGTCGACAACAACTGGTACTCAACATTGCGTCGAGACAACGTACACCTCATTACTTCGGCTGTTGACCAAATAACAACCACAGGCATAGTTGATGCACACGGTGATAAGCACGAATTTGATGTCATCATCTTGGCAACGGGCTTCCAAGCAGGCAATTTGCTGTCCCCCATAGATATTCGTGGCGTTTCTGGAACACCACTACGAGAAGTGTGGGGCGTAGATGACCCGCGCGCATACCTCGGTATCACTGTTCCGGATTATCCCAATATGTTTGTACTTGTCGGACCAAATACTTTTGTGGCCCATGGTGGGAGCATCATCTATCAAGCAGAGTGCGAGATGCGATATGTCACTGACTGCATTCGCCACATGGTGGAGAACGGAATCTCTTCAGTCGAAGTAAAACAAGATGTTCATGACGAGTACAACAAACGCGTCGATGCCGAACACGACCAACTTGTGTGGTCACACTCGGGTCTCCACAGTTGGTACCGCAATAGCAAAGGTCGAGTCTTCTCGCCTATGCCGTGGAGGTTTGTTGATTACTGGCAGATGACTCATGCCTTCCATGAATCTGAATACACCGTCACAGTGAAACGTGACGCGTCATGACCCAGTCATCATTCAATACCGATGGCGGCATTAACGAGATTCCCCTTCCTGGCGCCGTGGGGAAACTGTGGTTGTGCGGCAAGCATTACATCGGCCCCAAAGTGGAGCAGGTAATTACAGATTTTGATATTCAACATGTTGTCTGTTTAGTGGAAGAACATGAACTGGTTGGACGATACGACAACTACATTCAATGGCATCGCGATAATGCAAACAGTGGTGGCATTTGGTTTGCCATGCCAGACCTTTCATATCCCGACTTTGATGACTGTTTTGAAAAAGTGAATGGGCTTGCTGAGTTAGTGCGTGACCAGGGAAACATGCTGGTGCATTGCGCGGCTGGAATTGGACGCGCTGGTACCACTGCCACTGCAATTCTCATGATTCTTGGCATGGATGAAGAAGAAGCCACTCATCATGTGCGTCTACATCGCCCCATGGCAGGCCCTGAGGCTGGAACGCAACGAAATTTCATTACAGATCTGGGTCGATTCCTCACAGAACAACGCGGTTGGTAGACACCACTGCGTATTCCGCCTCCCACGGGTCATTCGTGTCGGCTATCCTGAACACACAAAAGAAATCACACAACTTGTGTGCGGAGTGCTGGAAATATCATGAATATCCTCGTTGTAGGAGCTGGTGGAGTTGGGGCCTCAATGGCCTCCATTGCTGAGACACGGAGTTTTTTCGACTCCTTTGTATTGGCAGATATCTCACGAGAAAGGGCCGAGCAGGCAGTTGCCGAACTCGACGACCCTGGAAAGTTCTCCGCCGAAGTCGTTGATGCCGGCAATGTGAGCGATCTTGTTGCACTCATTACCAAAGTAAAAGCCGACATCGTTGTTAACGCGTGCGACCCACGGTTCAACGAGCCCATCTTTGAAGCATGCTTTCAATCGCATTGCAGTTACTTAGACATGGCTATGAACTTGAGCCACCCTCACCCCACCAACCCGTATGAAGAAGTGGGTATCCCCTTAGGTCGCGATCAATTAGCCGCACACGAAACATGGAAAGAGCGAGGCATTCTTGCTTTAGTAGGCATGGGCGTCGAGCCAGGCCTCAGCGACATCTTTGCTCGATACGCAGCGGATCACTTGTTTGATGAAGTGCACGAGATTGGTGTGCGTGACGGATCCAACTTGTCGATTGACGGATTTGATTTTGCTCCAACGTTTTCTATCTGGACAACTATTGAAGAATGCTTAAACCCACCCATCGTGTGGGAAAAAGAAAAAGGCTTGTTCACAACTGACTGCTTTAGCGAACCAGAAGTGTTCCACTTCCCCGCTGGCATTGGTCCTGTTGAATGCGTGAACGTAGAACACGAAGAAGTTCTACTCATTCCCCGAGTAGTGGATTGCAGTCGTGTCACATTCAAATACGGACTCGGTGCTGAATTCATTGACTGGTTGAAAACATTTGCCTACTTAGGTCTTGATTCCACTGAAAAGATTCGCGTGGGAGATGTTTCCGTTGCACCACGTGACGTGCTGGCCGCAGTTTTGCCAAACCCTGCAAAGCTTGGTCACCTCATGCATGGCCGCACATGCGCAGGTACGTGGGTGCGTGGTTTGTACGACGGTGCACCGCGCGAGGTGTACCTGTATCACGTTGCAGACAATGAAACCACAATGCGCGAATGGGGTTCACAAGCAGTGTTGTGGCAAACAGCAGTGTGTCCAGTGGTTGCATTAGAGCTCTTAGCAAATGGCGATTGGAAAGACACCGGCGTTCTCGGACCAGAAGCATTCGATGCTGTGCCATTCTTGAACCTGCTTGGTGATTATTCAACTCACCATGGCATTTTGGAGATGGGCCCAGGTATGTGGCCAAGTCCGAAGTCCACAGGGCAACCAGGCTGGGATCGCCCCGTGCGCCGCGCCATCCTTCCTGCGTGAACGCTTTGCTGAAGTAATTCACCATTTAGAATTCTTTTGTGACAACTCACTCCATCATTTCGCCTGTTGATGGCTCTGTTATCGCCGAGCGCGAGCTTGCTTCGGATTCACTAACAGAATCTGTCTTGGAGCGTGCGCACGAAGCACAGACCGTGTGGCGAAATACATCAATTGCAGAGAGGGTTCGTCTCTGCGAAGCCATGGTGCAACATTTGGAAAAGAATGCGGCAGACATTGCAACAGAAATTTCCTGGCAGATGGGCCGACCTGTTCGATACACGCCGAATGAGATTCTGCGAGGCGCACAGGAACGCGCCAGATACATGATGTCTATTGCCGAATCCGAACTTGCTGATCTTGCTGTGCCGGAGGTACCCGGGTTTACAAAGTTCGTTCGTCGTACGCCCGTAGGCACAGTTCTCATCGTTGCACCCTGGAATTATCCGTACCTCACGGCAATCAATTCTCTTGTTCCTGCCTTATTGGCTGGCAATACGGTGGTGATGAAACACGCATCACAAACATTGCTGTGTGCAGAGAGATTCAGCCAAGCATGTGAAGCAGCTGGTTTTCCTCCTGGCGTGTTTCAGCACATTCATGCCACCCACGCAACTGTTGAGAAAATGATTAGTGATCAACGCATCAACTTTGTTGTCTTCACTGGCTCTGTCAATGGTGGTGCAGCTATGGAGCGTGCCGCTGCCGGGCGTTTCATTGGTGTGGGCACAGAACTTGGTGGCAAAGACCCGTCATATGTTCGACACGACGCAGACCTTGCGCTTGCGATTGCCGAGAATGTCGACGGTGCATTTTTCAACTCTGGGCAATCGTGTTGCGCTATCGAACGCATCTATGTTCATACAGATGTATACGACCAGTTTGTAGAGGGCTTCGTCGATCTCACAAAGCAGTCTGTTCTGGGAAACCCCATGCATTCCGACACAACAATTGGTCCAATGGTGAACACGGCTGCAGCAGCATTTGTGCGCAGACAAATCGAAGAGGCTTTTGCATCTGGAGCGCAACACTTAGTGGGTGAATCCCACTTCCCTCACTCCAACACGGATTCCGCCTACATAGGCCCAACTGTTTTGGTCGACGTCAACCACTCCATGAGTGTTATGCGTGAAGAATCTTTTGGCCCGGTCATTGGAATCATGCGCGTAGACAGTGACGATGAAGCCATTCACCTCATGAACGATTCCCCATACGGCCTGACCGCATCTATATGGACGCAAGACCCGGTAGCTGCGCAATCAATAGGTGACCACATTGCAACTGGCACCGTGTTTATGAACCGTTGCGATTATGTGGACCCCACCTTGGTGTGGAGCGGTGTGAAAGACACCGGCTCTGGCATTGCGTTGTCGCGGTTAGGTTTTGGCCCGTACACCCGGCCAAAATCATTCCATCTCAAACACAATTAGTCATAAAGAAACCAGCACGGTCTGAGCAATCGACCGAGAACTTGATCCGACTCGTAGTTCGATGCGGCCGGTCCATTGTTCCCAGGTTCCATGATCTGGATTCCACGTTCTGTATGCATCTCTGTCCACAACAACTGTTGCAGTCACTGTGCTACCAGCAGTCACTGGCACTCTCGCATAACCCACAAGCTTTTGCAGTGGTTCATCACTAGGTAGACCTGCGCGTTCAATGCGATGCGCATACACCTGCACCACTTCTACTCCGTCGCGGGAAGATGTATTGGATACTTGCACGCTTACTTCGTGCTTGTTGCGAAGTTCAGCTGATGTAATTGCTGTCTGTGCGTAGCCCAAACCGAATCCGAAAGGAAATAGCGGTTCGCGACCAACAGTGTCGTACCAGCGGTAGCCAATAAGGCGACCCTCTAAGTATTTTGCTGCGCCATTACGGCCGGGGTGATGTTCAAATGCTGGCGTGTCTTCAAGCTGACGAGGCAAAGTCACTGGCAAACGACCACTGGGTTCAACATCGCCAACGAGGATGTCTACAAGTGCGTCACCGAATTCTTGTCCTGGAAACCAGGCATAGATAACTGCCTCTACATCTTCGAGCCACGGCATTGAAACGGGAGATCCAGCATTCACAATCACGATTGTTTGCTTGCTAACTTTGGCAACTTCTGCAACTAACAAGTCTTGATCGCCGGGCAATGCGATGGTGTCGCGATCCCATCCTTCACTCTCCCAGTCATCATTTGTTCCTA
The DNA here is from genome assembly GCA_044354565.1 of Ilumatobacteraceae bacterium. Classification (GTDB taxonomy): domain Bacteria; phylum Actinomycetota; class Acidimicrobiia; order Acidimicrobiales; family Ilumatobacteraceae; genus UBA2093. Next base: position 10,944 of record JBIKZT010000020.1, on the reverse strand, counting down.
CAACAACGACTGATACATCACACTTCGCAGCAAGGTCAATTGCTTCTTGCATCATGTTTTCGTTTAGCGGTGGCATGCAGCCAATGCTGAGTCCGCTGAGCCCAGCACCCGTTGGCGTGTGTCGTACTTCCACCACAAATGAATAGGTACGACCTTCTTCAAGCACAACTGTGCTCAATACTTCTGGTTTGCCCATTCCAAAGAATGATCCGCCCGCCGGAGTCTGCGCGTTGTCGATGATCACTTCTCCATCGAGAATCACTTTCACAGGTGCAACTGATTCAATACCGAATGTCCACTCCCCTGACTGATCTGCGGTGAGATCGGCTGTCAGGCGCGCACCAAATGCGAAGTTGGGTTCACGTCGTTGCAGTGGGTCACCAGCCCACAACAAACGGAATGTGCCGGTGGTACCACTCTGGGCAGGAACTGCTTCAGAGTCATCTAACTCGTCTGGCGTGTTGTAGTACGAGAGCGTCACATTCTGCAGCAATCGTGCATCTAGTTCAGGCAACTTCTTATTGATATTGCAGCCTGGTGAATGTTCAATTCGCACGGTCTTTCCGAGACGATCTCTGATGGCGTCAAATGGGTGCGAGACGCGCGTTGGTGTCACATGTGCACTTCCACCGCCCTGCACCATGGCGGTCGATGCATTTGGCCCGAGAACTGCGATGGAACTCACACCTTCAATTGAAAGAGGAAGAACTGGAACACCACTAATGGATTCATTACGCAAGAGAACCATGGAGGCAGCTGATGCGCGACGCAAGATTGCCGTATCGGCTGCATCGCCACGGGTGATCTCGGCACCAGGAGGAACATCAATACCGCCTGTTCGTTCCATGATGTTCAAAATATTCCGAGCACATTCACGCACAAGTTCAGTTGGCACTTCACCGCGTTCTACAGCATCAATCAGAGCCTGACCGCGATGCAGTGTTGGCCCGGGCATTTCTAGATCAAGTCCAGCCATCACACCTTCGGCAGTGGAATGAAGACCGAACCAGTCACTCACCACCATGCCGTCGAAACTCCACTCACCACGTAACACATCGCGCAACAACCATGTGGAGTCTGCTGCGAATGGCCCGTTGATTCGGTTGTAACTAGTCATTACGGACATCACTTCAGCATCTAACACTGCACGCTCGAATGGAACCATGTACATCTCGCGCAATGTGCGCTCATCAATTTGTGAATCAATGGTCATGCGTTCGAACTCTGTGTCATTTCCCACAAAGTGTTTGATGCAACTTGCAACACCCTGCGACTGCACGCCCTTCACATATTCCACCGCTGTCATTGCAGTGAGATATGGGTCTTCGCTCATGCATTCAAAGTTGCGTCCACCAATGGGTGTGCGATGCAAGTTCACGGTGGGCGCAAGATGCACGCGTGCACCTTTCGCAACTACTTCCCTACCTAATAGTTCTCCAATGCTGCGCACGAGTTCCATATCCCAGGTAGCCGCAATAGCAGTTCCACACGGAACGTTCATTGAAGCAGGCCCATCAAACTTGCTTCCACGAACACCACCAGGGCCATCGCTTACGCGCATCTTCTCAACGCCGAGTCGTTCGTTCGGCACGGTATTCCACATATTGCGACCGGCAAGCAATGACACCTGCTCAGCCAAGGTCATCTGATCAAGAAGGTCGTCGACTTTTTTTGACATGACCTAGTCTCGCATTTCAGCGATGACGTTCAAGAAACGACTTGGTGTGCGCACGGCCCGAGTTCACCATGAAATCAAGGTCTTCTTGCACCAAATCAAATGTGGTGGTTCCTATGTAGTCCGTATCTATGGGTACGGTGCGGTCTCGGTCACCAAGGCCCTGATTTGCCCGAGTGAGGTCTCGGGTCACTGCTTCCAGCATGTTGAGAGCGAATTCCAACATGTTCTTTGGTGCACGTGCTGGGAACCCCACCAACTGCGTGGTGACATCAAGGCCAATACTCTCCAAGTACGCCAAGACTTCACCAAAATCAACTGAGCCATCTTGCGCAATATCAAGACGGTTGAAAATTTCGGAAGCGTCAGATGTTCCAAAGATGGATCGCAATTCATCAGTGCTCAAGCCACCACTAGCAATCGCCGCATTGAGTTCATCTCTTGAGATACGACCGTCTGCGTTTGCATCAAAAGTATCCAAGTGATCAAGCAACTTCTGAATAGGTCGCTGTAATTCATTTAGTTTGGCTTGTGCTTTTTCTTTTTCCGTGTGCTTGATTGCTAGTCCGGTGTTAGGCCGTGCAGGCGTAGCGCTCTTATCCATCCAGCCTCGCGTGATGTCGGATTCATCGGCAGAAACCAAAGTGAACCCAACAGTACGTGAGTTAATCGGGCTGAAGCGTGCAGAGCGTGGATAATGCTCACTTGCATGCTCAAGTGGTTTCATGCGGCGAAGGTATGAATCTTTTGAGTCAAGCGAAAGCCACCAACCATCAAACACATGAACAGGGTTATTGCACAACAGTCCACCATCTACATACACCTCTGGTTCGGGGTTCAGTAGTCGATCTAGTCCAGTAACCAGATTGATGGGTTGCAGCATCACCGGCAATGACATAGACATTCGCGTTGCGACCCGCACCGGCATGTTTGGAGTTGTCTTGATGTGGCAGTACTCCGTCATCATTCGCGTCACGTTGGTAACAGGGATGCAAAGTTCACGCCCGCAACGTTCGTAGAGCTGTCTAAACGTGATGTCTGCATGGCCGGTGGTGTCTTCCAAAATGGAACCCAGGAAGTCATACAGCTTTTGACCAGGGTGCATGCCTCGCTTACGTGCTGCACGTGCAAACGAAGAGAACTGGCCACCTGAACCATCTTTAGCAACAGATTCGAAATCGGTGGGGACTTTTTCCAACATGTATTGAGTAGAACAACCAGTAGCCGCAAGAAGGGCAAACATACTGCCCACACTTGTTCCCGCGACGCGTCGAATGTTGTGAGGATAAATACCCTCTTCTTCAAGTACCTGCAAGGCACCGATGTAGCAATACCCCTTTGCGCCTCCACCTTCAAATGTGAGGTTCTCAATAGAAGATGCGGAATGCCCAGTCGATGGTTTTTGCGTAGGGACCTTCACCGATTCCACTGGCGGCAGGGTGGGTGGTTCCACACTGGAGTGCATGATGAGCGAAGCGTCTTTGGCCATTGCCAAATTGTAGTTATTCAAGAACAGGCGATTTTCCTATGTACCCGTAGGCTTTCGGGGTGTCTGAGGCCCCTGAAATCTTGAGTGAAGCAGCCACCAGGCGCACCTTTGCCATCATTTCGCACCCCGACGCTGGCAAGACCACCCTGACCGAGAAGTTCCTCTTATATGCAGGCGCAATCCAGACCGGTGGAGCCGTCAAGGCCAGAGGCGACCGTCGCGCCGCCACCTCTGACTGGATGGCCATGGAACGCCAGCGTGGCATCTCTATTTCTTCCACGGTGTTGCAGTTCCCCTATCGCGATTGCGTGTTCAACTTGCTTGACACTCCTGGCCACCGCGACTTCTCAGAAGATACGTACCGAGTGTTGTCGGCCGTAGACGCTGTGATCATGGTGCTCGACGTTGCAAAAGGCATTGAGCCTCAAACACTGAAATTGTTTGAAGTTTGTCGTTCACAAAATCTTCCTGTCATCACCTTCTTCAACAAGTACGACCGCCCAGGCCGTGACCCACTTGAGTTACTAGATGAAGTGGAACAACAAATTGGTTTGCGACCAACGCCCGTTACATGGCCTGTCGGTCAATCTGGTGATTTCCGTGGCGTTATCGATCGTCGCACTGGTGACTTCGTTCGCTTCACACGCGTTGCACGTGGTTCATCTATTGCACCCGAAGAAATCGTGAGCGCCGAGCAGGCAGCTATTGATGAAGGACCTGCATGGAAGCAAGCGCTCGATGGTTGTGGGCTTCTCGATGCAATTGGTGCCGATGTCGACATTGAAAGTTTTCTCGCCGGTGAAAGCACTCCTGTATTTGTGGGTTCAGCACTCACCAATTTTGGTGTACAGATGATTCTCGACGCAATTGTGGACTTGGCGCCTGCGCCTGCACCGCGTCACGATGCCGAAGGTGCTCCACGCGCACTTGAAGCAGACTTTGCTGCCTTTATTTTTAAGATTCAAGCCAACATGGACCCAAACCACCGTGACCGCATTGCATTCGCGCGCATATGTAGTGGCAAGTTTGAACGCGGCATGGATGTTGACTGCGCACGTACTGCAAAGAATGTGGGAACGAAATATGCAACCACTGCATTTGGTTCAGAGCGCGAAACAATCGAAGAGGCGTACCCAGGCGATGTCATTGGGCTCATCAACACAGCAGGGTTGCAGATTGGCGACACTTTGCACGCGGGTAAATCAGTGGCGTTTCCCGCACTTCCACGTTTCGCACCTGAAGTATTTGCCACTGCTCGCCCACTTGATTCATCTAAGTTCAAACAATTCCGTCGCGGCATGCAGCAGCTTGACGAAGAAGGTGTTGTGCAGGTTTTACGTGACCCAGACATGGGAGACGCAGACCCTATCCTTGCCGCCGTTGGGCAATTGCAGTTTGAAGTATTAGCTCACCGCCTTCAGCATGAGTTCAATGCGCCCGTAGAAATTCTGAATGCGGATTATCAAGCCATTCGCATCACGGACAAAGAATCAATTCCACGTCTTCGCGAAATTGGTGGCATTCGAATACTGCGTCGCAGCGACGATGTTCTGGTTGCGCTGTTCCAAAGCAAGTACCGCTTGCAACGACTTGAAGCAGACGAACCTGCATTGACATTGATTCCAATTCTTGCGGGTAGTCGGGACTGAAATGATTCTGATTGATGCGGAAGGGCTCAAGGCTTCTCGTCCTGGACGTACTTTGTTCGAAGATGTCTCTATCACCATTAGTACTGGCGATCGTCTTGGAGTCGTAGGCCTCAATGGTTGCGGCAAAAGCACGTTGTTTCGCATTTTGTCAGGCGAATTAGCACCAGATGCCGGCGTTGTACGCCGCGGTCGTAATGCACGCATTGGCGTATTGCCCCAGTTGCCCGTGTTACCAAATGGCACCGTGCGCGACGCCGTGGGTGGCGGTTGGCAGGGTGAGGCCATGCTCGACAAATTGGGTATGGGCGACATGACCGAAGCAGATACTCGTGAGTTGTCTGGCGGTCAACTAAAGCGTGTTGCACTTGCACAGCTTCTTGCTGGTGAGTGGGACTGCCTCATCTTGGACGAGCCCACTAACCATTTAGATCTTGATGCAATTAGTTTTCTTGAAGAAACACTGGCGCGCTTTCCTGGTGGATTAGCAATCGTTACGCACGACCGTCATGTGCTCGACCGCGTTACAAACCGCGTGTTGGAAATAGATCGTGGTCATGCGTATCTACATATTCCTGCGGGAGTTAACGCTGGCTCTGGTTATGCCGCGTATCTCACTGCCCGCTCTGAGCGTGAGGACAATGCAGCAACTGCAGAACAAGTGCGCAAGAACGCAGCGAAAAAAGAGTTGGCATGGTTGCGCCGTGGTGCACCAGCGCGAACAGCAAAACCAAAGGCACGTATTGCTGCTGCCGAAGCACTTATTGCGAATAAGCCCGATGGTCCGGCACGTCAGGGCGAACTAGGACTAGACCTCGGCAGTAAACGACTCGGTTCAAAAGGAATTGAAATTCTTGGCGTCAGCTTTACGTGGCCAGACGGCAGCGAAGTGTTGCACGCGTTTGATCATGCATTAGAACCCGGCGATCGTTTAGGAATTGTTGGTCCTAATGGCGCGGGCAAGAGCACGCTGCTCGACATGATTGCGGGCCGCCTCACCCCTACCGAAGGAACCATTGATATTGGGCGCACTGTGCAAGTGGGCTACTACGACCAGTTAGGAAAAGAGCTCGACCTTACAAAACGAGTGCGAGACATTGTGGCTGGTGACAAAGGCGCACCGTCGGTAGAAGACCTCAATCTCATGAAGCGATTCTGGTTCGATGGTGATGCGCAGTTCGCACCCATTCATACATTGTCTGGTGGTGAGCGACGTCGATTGCAATTGATGCTTACTCTGATTGAACAACCAAACGTGTTGTTGCTCGACGAACCAACAAACGACCTCGACCTTGACACATTGCGCGCACTCGAGGATTACCTTGACGACTGGCCAGGCATTGTTGTTGTAGTGAGTCACGACCGTGCGTTTATTGATCGCACCGTGGAAGAGATTCTTGCCCTCGATGGTGAAGGTGGCGCTGCATTAGTAGTGGGTGGTGTTGATGCATGGTTGCGTCAACGCACGGCGAAAACAAATGTTCCTCGTTCTGCACCGATGAAGAACTCTCCCCCACCACCAGCCAAGAAGCCCGGCAAGCGGAGCCCAAGCACTTTGAATCGGCTGATAGCAAGCGTGGAGAAAGACATGGCAAAGCGCACCACTCGCCAGACTGCGTTGTATCAAGACATTGCAGATGCCGGTAGCGACCACGTGAAGCTTGCAGCTCTAGGCGAAGAACTAGCTGAAATTCAGAGCGCTATCGCATCTCTCGAAAATCAGTGGTTGGAATACACCACCGAACTTGACTCGTAAATATCGGTGGAACTGAAGCAGTTTTCAGCGAGACTCGTACACCGTGTCGTCGATATCTGTCTCTGAACTTGCATACAGCCCGCCAGGTGCAGAGCAACTGTTTTTCGATGTCAGTTTTGGCGTAGCTCCTGGCGAACACGCTGCCATCGTTGGGCCAAACGGCGTCGGTAAATCCACAATCTTGAAAATTCTCACCGGGCAATACGAAGCAGACGATGGTGAATTCAGTATCGGTGGGACCTTCCTGCAGATGACACAGGACGTGGGCATGAGCAAACCCGACGACGCATTACGCGACATGCTCATTGAAGTAGCACCCACCGCTCTTCGCGAAGCAGGTAAAAAACTATTCGCTGCAGAAAAAGCCATGATGACTGGCGAAGACGACGGTATGGCGTATGCCGAAGCGCTCGGGGACTGGGGCGATCTTGGCGGATATGAATTAGAAACACAGTGGGCAGCTGCTGCGCAACGGAGTGTGAAAACGCCAGTCACAGATTTTGCAACGCGACTTGTTGGTCAACTCTCTGGAGGCGAACGAAAACGACTTGTTCTTGATCTGCTGTTGAACTCAGGAGCCGATGTTTTATTCCTTGACGAACCTGACAACTACCTCGACATCCCAACACGTGGCTGGTTAGAAGAACAAATTCGTGCATGCAAGAGCACCATCTTGATGGTGAGCCACGACCGCACACTGTTGGAACGAGTAGCTACAAAAATTATTGCCGTAGAAGGTTCTGGTGCGTGGGTGCATGGGGGTTCATATGCAACTTGGCCAGAGGCGCGACAGAAGCGTCAAGAACTCCTTGGTGATGACTTGAAGCGGTGGAACGATGAAGAGCGTCGCCTCTTTCACCACATGAAGATCATGAAGCAGCGCGCGGCGCAAAACTTCAAGAACGCTACGAAAGCCAATGGCGCTGAAACGCGTTGGGAAAAGTTTGTAAAGGCTGGCCCGCCTCCCCCACCTGCACCTGACCAGCAGATATACGTCCGATTCACCGGCGCGGACTCTGCACGCCGTGTCATTAAATTCGAACAAGTTGCAGTTGACGATTTGTTCCAACCATTCTCTGATGAAATTCACTTCGGTGAAAGAGTCGGCCTTATTGGGCCTAACGGAACCGGTAAGACACACCTGTTGAATGCACTCAATGGAAAGACCGATGGCCTGATTGGCAACATCACCTTTGGCCCACGCACATCTGTTGGCATGTTCAATCAAGTCAATGATCGGCCAGAGTTCCAAGGACGTCAATGCGTAGACATTGTTCGCGACAAACTAATTGACGAACAAAAATCAATGGGAGCACTTGCTCGCTACGGACTTCGCAATAACGCAAAGCAAGAGTTCCAAACACTTTCGGGTGGACAAAAGGCACGACTAGAAATTCTTGGCCTAGAACTTGCAGGACACAATGTGTTGCTGCTCGACGAACCCACAGACAACCTCGATATTGAGTCATCAGAGGCATTGGAAATGGCACTTGAGGGGTTTGAAGGAACCGTGCTCGCAGTGAGCCACGACCGCACATTCCTCACACGGTTTAGCCGATTCATCATGATTACCGACGATGGCGAAGTGTACGAATTGCCCGACTTTGACATTGCACTCGCTGGCCTTCAAGCACCAGACCAACTCGCCACATTGCGCCTAGCCAAGCCCCTCATCGCCAACTAAATCGCCCTTCCTTCTCAACTACTAAGTTGTGCCCATGAGGGACTACTCGCTCACCGGACCAGAAGGCGACATCGCCGTTGGAAACGGATTAGCCGGCGCTGACTGGTACCACTCACCTGTTGATCGTCAAGAGTTTCTTGCACTCATGACTCGGACCAACAAAACTGCCGCGTGGCACACCACTTTATGGCTTGCTCTGCTCGGCGTTTCTGCGTGGTGGCTCATCACTACTTGGTTCTCATGGTGGACACTGCCCGCAGCATTTGTGTACGGAACTTTGTATGGGTCTGTATGCGACCCACGGTGGCACGAGTGCGGACACAAAACGGCTTTCGCTTCAAAGCGCGCAAACGAAATCGTGTACCACATCGCATCGTTTATGGATCTTCGCGAACCAATCAGTTGGCGATGGAGTCACCTACGTCATCACGCCGACACCATCATCGTGGGTCGTGACCCTGAGATTGCTTTTCAACGGCCGCCATCATTCTTCAAAATCTTCTTGGAGATATTTGCAATTGTCAGTGCGCGAGAAGAGTTCAAAAAATACTTTTCAAATCTTGTTGGTCGCCTTACTGTCGCAGAAGCAACCTATATTCCGGAACGTGAACAGCAGAAAGCCATTTTCTGGGGACGTGTTCACTTAAGCATCTGGATAGGCGTAGTGGCCGTCAGTATTAGCCAACGCACTTTTCTTCCCATCATGCTTATTGGCGGACCTTCTCTCTATGGCCGGTGGCTGCTGATGGTGTACGGAGCAACTCAACATGCTGGCCTCGCAGAAGACGTGCTCGATCATCGTCTAAATACCCGCACGGTGTACATGAACCCGGTGTCACGATTCTTGTACCTCAACATGAACTACCACTTGGAACACCACATGTACCCCGCGATTCCGTATCGCAATCTGCCTCAACTTCATGCACTAATTGGTAACGACCTTCCAGCACCACATCCAAACATCGTTGCTGCATACGCAGACATCTTTCGCACCTGGAAGGCACAAAAGAAGGACCCTTCTGTCTTTCTTGCTCCGAAAGCGAAGTAACGCCATCTCGCCACTAGGGTCGCGTGTATGAAAGCTGCTGTTTATTACGAAACTGGTGCGCCAGAGGTCCTCAAATACGAAGAGGTTGCCGAACCAGAGCTTCGCCCGGGTGGATTGCTCATCGATGTTGCAGCGATTGCCATTCAAGGTGGAGACACACTGAATCGCACTGGTGGCATCATGGCGTCGAAACCGCACATCGTTGGCTATCAAGCATCAGGTGTTGTGCGCGAAGTGGGCGAAGGCGTGACGGGTTTTACCAAGGGACAACACGTTGTAGCCACCATGGGATTCGGCTCACACGCAGAAGTCATTAGCGTTCCTGCAGGTTCTGTATGGGCTGTACCTAATGGATTATCACTGCAAGAAGCAGCAGGTGTACCAATTGAGTTCGGCACTGCAGATGATTGCCTCTTCGAGTTTGGCCACTTACGTGCCGGCGAAACAGTTCTCATTCAGGCCGGCGCAAGTGGTGTAGGTATTGCTGCTATTCAGTTAGCAAAAGCCGCTGGTGCAACAGTATTAGCAACTGCTTCAAGTGATGAGCGTCTCGAGCGCCTCAAGGAATACGGCCTCGATCACGGCATCAACTACACAAAGGTCGATGCTGCTCAAGAAGTGATGAAGTACACAAACAATGCAGGCGTCAACCTTGTTGTTGATTCCGTTGGTGGTTCGACACTTGAAGGAAGCGTTGCAATGCTCGGATATCGCGGTCGCATTAGTTGGGTTGGTCGTGCTGGTCGTGAAGAACGTCCGCCAGAAGTGTGGCCCATCATGCAAAAGAATGCTTCCATCAGTGGTGTGTTCTTGGGTGCCGAAATGGCAATGAACCCGCAACGCACTCACCCCATGATCGACAGCCTTCTTGCTCGCATTGCAAAGAAAGAACTCACAGTGGTTCTTGACAAAACATTCCCTTTGTCCGATGCTGCCGGCGCACATGCATACATCGAAAGCCGTAAGGCATTCGGACGCGTGCTGCTTATTCCCTAGTTAGCGAGCAAAGAGATACAGCACTGGCAACACATCTGTTGCACAATCAACGCGTGTTATAGGACTGCCATTCCTCTTCAGTCCAATGCTGACGCAATTCAGCTGTCACAAAATCCGTTACCCAACGCACCGTGTCTATCCATGGAAGATCTTCAGACATCACTTCTGTAAAAGCCATGCCTTGCAGCAGAAGCGCGGCATCATCAATTCCTAGAAGTATTGGTTCGCCCTCTGCAGGCGCAACAAGGCGATTCTCCAATTCAATGACCTGTTCAGAAGTCCAGGCCATGCGCGTACCAGGCTCAAACATTTGGTCGAGCATGATGCCCAAAATTTGGGCGAGCGACATCACTGCTTCGGGTTCTAGATAAACACTTCGTGGTTCAATCATGCGCGCCCCCGGCAGGGATCGAACCTGCGCACAAGGTTTAGGAAACCAATGCTCTATCCACTGAGCTACGGGAGCGGGGATGGTGCGAAATGTGGTGCGAAATTCGCCGACACACCTTGCGTCATCTATATGGAGGTTACTGGAGTGTGCCCAGAGTGGAAAGACTACGAAAGCCTTCCCACCAGCACCATGGCAGGACCAGACCGAAAACGTCGAATTTGGGATGATTCGACAACGACTCCACGAGTAGACAAATCAG
>JBIKZT010000063.1:0-6655 GCA_044354565.1 Ilumatobacteraceae bacterium | reverse complement strand
TTTGCGACCAGATGCAAACGCCTCGGCTTCTGCCAAGCCAACGTCTGCAATTTCTGGCTCTGTAAAAATTGCTGACGCTGCTTTGTCGTAATCAAGGTGTCGATGCGGGCCTTTCGGGCCACCCACTACTTGTTCGGCAACTTTGCGGCCTTGCATAGAAGCAACAGACGACAACGGCAATTTTCCACTTACGTCGCCAGCGGCATAAATGTGCTTTACGTTGCTCTCACAATGGCGGTCGATGGGAATGTATCCACCATCGAGTGCGATACCGACTTCTTCCAAACCAAGATTCTCTGTGTTTGGAATGGAACCAATCGCCAACACTGCATGTGTTGTTTCAGATGATCGCCCATCGTCGCATACAACGCGTACACCAGATTCAGTTTTTTCAATTGCAATTGCACGCGCACCCTTGAAGAGTCGAACACCGCGAGACAAGAAACTGTCTTCGAGTACAGCAGCAACTTCGGGATCTTTGCCCGGCAACACTTGTTGACGGCTGACAACAAGCGTGACCTTTGATCCGAACGATGCAAACATGTGTGCAAACTCAACGCCGGTAACACCAGAACCAATGATGGTGACGCTCTCAGGGAAAATGCGTGGCGGGTAGCAATCTCTGGTTGTCAAAATACGGTCGCCGTCTGGGTGAACCCATTCAGGAATACGTGGGCGCGAACCGGTGCACACCAAAATGTCGTCAGCCTCGAGATCCATTTGTGAACCATCGGCACAGTCAACATGCACTGCGTGGACGCCTGTAATGCGAGCAGAGCCACGAATGATGACAACTCCTTGGCTTTCCAACAAACTGGAAACATCTGTTGAAAGTCGAGCCTTGATGCTTTCGATTCGTGACGTCAGTGCGTCGACATCGACTTCAGCTTCGCGTTCTTCAAGACCCATGCCAGACAAGCTGTTTGTAAAACTCATCGCGGCGCCAGTAGCAATCATTGTTTTTGATGGCACACAATCGAGTAAGTGCGCTGCCCCGCCAAGTATTTCGCGTTCAATAAGCGTGACATGAATGCCGCGGCGTGCTGCCGATGTTGCAGCAGAGTGGCCTGCTGGACCGCCGCCGATAATGACAAGTTTTTTATCGATGTTCACGGAATAGATGATACTGGCACTGTCGTTGCAGTGGTGGTTGTCGTTGTAGACGAAGTTGTAGTGGACTCACCAAAAACTGGCAATGTCGTTGTGGGTATAGGAACTTTGTTCGGACAATACATGGAAGGGTACCCATACTGATCACGGCGCTCCCCTACGTATTCAAAATGCATTCCGTCTGCTGGCCAAAAGTTTCCACCCCATGCAAAACCCCATTTACGAAAAATGCGTACGACTGAACAATTCATCTGCGGGACACCACCTTGAGGGTTAGTAGCAGTGTTGATGTCAATTGCCATTCCCCATGCATGTCGCGAAGGTGAGCCAAAGACTCCGCCGAACCTGTTGTACCGGCCAACAAAGCATCCGCCGTAACGATTGGAATTGCGAACATCAATTGCGTTACTTAATCCGGCAGCTTTAATTTCAGACAGTGCGTTCTGAATCGCAGTGGCCACAGTCTTATGACAGTTATTTGCCAGATTGATTCCTTGGTACACCTTTTTCCACACGATGTTCTTCGTCGCCCACGATGCATCTACCAACATGGAACTGCCAGTAGTTGGCTTGTAAATCAATTCACCGAGAAGTTTTTTGGTAGTTGCCGTGCCCAATGTGCCGTCTGGGTTCACACGGTCCCACGACGTACGCAATCGAAATTGGCTGCCAATGGGAAAACGTTTTGCCTTCCAAGCAGCAACTACAGACTTTGATGTCGTCATCCCAGTAACGATGACTCTAGATATTGGCAATGTGCCCAACACACTTGCTGTTGTGTCTGTCATGTAGAAATCTCCCCAGTCAACAAATCGATCGGGAACAATTGCGCCAACTGTAAATAACTTCGGACGGAATCGCCCGTCTCGCAATGTCATCACATCGCCGACTTGTGCGCGACGAATTCCTGCCGAAGTCTCCCCCATCAGTACATATCCGTCGGCGGCAGCATTAGCCATGTCTTGTCCACCGACGGCAGCAATGTAGGCAACGGGAGCAACCATGGTCGCCATGGGAATTCTCCAGCCATTTGTTAATCGCAAGACGTCTTCGTCATTGCGTCGTTGACCCGTTAGCGACACCATCGGAAATGACACCACATGCCCTACAGCACCTACTGAAGTGGCTGCTGCCACCATTGAACGTGCCATCGAGGGCGTGAGCGACGAGGAACGAGAGATCGACATGGTGGGTGTCAGCAATGTGCTCGGAAATATCGAGTCATCGCCTGCTCGTACCTGCCCACTGACAAAGGTGGTTGCAAGCACGATTGCTACTACTCCAACTTTCCACCGCATCTTGTCCACCGTAATGCCGTTTGGCTAAATGACTTCCTCGAATAGAGCCTCTGCCAACTACCGTAGGGGGTCTGTGAGTGACGAAGTAGAAGAACAAGGTGCTGGCGGTCTCGAACAAGAGAAAGCCAGACGATTAGCAGCCCTCGATGCAATGCGCTCAAAAGGCGACAATCCATACCCGTACCGCTTCGATAGGTCTCATTCGCTTGCTGACATTCGCGCTGAACACACAGAACTAGAACCTGGGTCAGAAACTGAATCACATGTTTCTGTTGCCGGGCGCATCATGCTGAAGCGCGACCAGGGAAAACTGATTTTTGCTACTTTGCAAGACCGCACCGATGCAGTACAGCTGTTCATTTCAAAGGCCGTCGTAGGTGACGAACTTTTCGACTACATCAATGACCTCGACCTCGGTGACTGGGTAGGCGCAACAGGCAAAGTGATGACCACACGCAAAGGTGAGTTGTCCATCAAAGTAGAGAGCCTCACACTTCTGTCCAAAGCAGTGCGCCCTATGCCAGACAAATGGCATGGCCTCACCGACACCGACACTCGTTATCGCCAGCGATACGCCGACCTCATTGGTAACGAAGAATCTCGTCGCATGTTTGCAGTACGTCATGCAGTGATTGCAAGCTTTCGTCGCACACTTCACGAACGTGGATTCATTGAAGTAGAAACTCCGGTGTTGCATGTTGAGGCTGGTGGCGCACACGCACGACCTTTCCTCACTCACCACAACGCGCTCGATATGCCGCTCTATTTGCGTATCGCACTTGAGTTGCATCTGAAGCGACTCATCGTTGGCGGCATGGAGCGCGTATACGAAATCGGACGCGTATTCCGCAACGAAGGAATCTCCACGCGACACAACCCAGAGTTCACGATGATGGAGCTCTATCAAGCATTCGCTGATTACAAAGACATCATGGATCTCACAGAAACCTTGTTTGTAAATGCCGCTATCGACGCCACAGGTTCTTCCGTGGTCACAATTGACGATGTACAAGTAGACCTTGCCCAACCATGGCGTCGCGTTCGCATGATCGACCTCGTGAAGGAAGCAACAGGAGTCGAAGTACATCCGTCGCAACCGCGTGAACAACTTGCTGAACTTGCAGCGAAGCATGGTGTCAAAGTTGAGAAGCATTTCGGACCCGGAAAAATCATCGAAGAACTCTTCGAAGCCACATGTGAAGCCTCATTGCGCGAACCTACATTTGTCACTGGTCACCCCGTAGAGATCAGCCCACTCGCCCGAGAAGATCGCAATGACCCATTTCTCACGGAGCGATTTGAACTGTTCGTCGGTGGCCGCGAGTTAGCAAACGCATACTCAGAACTAAACGATCCCGTTGTACAACGCGCTCGTTTTGAAGATGAGCAGAAGCAAAAAGAAGCTGGCAATGCCGAAGCTGGCACGGTCGATGAGGATTACATTCGCGCCCTTGAATACGGCATGCCACCAACTGGTGGTCTCGGTATCGGTATGGATCGCCTTGTCATGCTCATTGGTGGCGCGCAATCAATTCGTGATGTCATCTTGTTCCCCACACTTCGTCCGGAGGTTTTCTAATGTCACACAATGCATGGGGTGTAGGTATTGCCACACTCGACGCCACTGGCGCCACACTTGATGTTCGTTTCAGAACCATCGGACTCGGAGACTTCTCTCCTGCCGATGCCCCAACATATGAACCATCTGTCGACTCCGACCGAGATCGCGGTGTTATATTCCACGCTGTCGCTATCACTATCGACACAAATGAAGCTCCCGCATCTGCAGCAGATGTGTACTTGCGGCTCAACCTGTTGTCACAACGATTCATGCAGCCACGCACCATCAACCTTGACGGAGCATTTGGTCTTTTGCAAAACGTTGCATGGACATCGAAGGGACCAGTAGCTATCGATGCCATCGAATCTGTGACCTGGAACTTTGCTCAACGTGGTGAGCACATCGTTGTACACGGAGTAGACAAATTCCCTCGCATGACTGACTATGTAGTTCCAAGTGGAGTGCGTATTGCCGATGCAAGTCGTGTTCGCCTTGGAGCACATCTCGCACCAGGCACAACTGTCATGCACGAAGGTTTCTGCAACTTCAATGCTGGAACACTCGGTGCTTCCATGGTGGAGGGTCGCATTTCTGCCGGCGTCATCGTTGGTGACGGTTCAGACATTGGCGGCGGAGCATCCATCATGGGCACATTGTCTGGTGGCGGCAAAGAAATGGTCACCATCGGCGAGCGTTGCTTGCTGGGCGCTAACGCTGGCATTGGCATCAGCCTGGGTGATGATTGCATCGTGGAAGCTGGCTTGTATGTGACTGCTGGAACCGTTGTCATCGATCCTTCTGGCAACACAGTGAAAGCAAAACTTCTTTCCGGGCAATCCAACTTGTTGTTCCGTCGCAACTCCATCAGTGGTTCTGTTGAAGTCATTTCGCGTTCAGGTTCATGGGGCGGCCTCAACGCCGACCTTCATAAGAACTAATGAATCCCGACGAACTCGAGGCTCTCATTCGCTCTCGGCGAAGCAGTCTCTTGCTCGATGCTGAAAAACAAGTTGCCAATGATCTTCTCCTCCGGGTTATCGACGCCGCACAGTTCGCGCCCAACCACAGACGCACATGGCCATTACGCGTTGCCGCAGTAACCGGTGCATCTCGTTTCGTACTTGGCGACACAATTGCCGATGCCATGGCGATGTTTGGTGACGACGAAGCAAAAGTTACAAAGGCACGCACAAAGTACCTGCGCTCCCCTGTTGTACTAGTTGTTGCTTCGGCACAAGGTTCTTCTGAAAACGAAACTGAAGAGAACAAATACGCCGTTGCCGCCGGTATTCAAAACATGCTGCTCATGGCCCACAGCCTTGGTCTTGCTGCCTTGTGGGGATCACCGGCAAAAGGCGCAAACGAAGCAATCACGCGTATGTGCGGATTCGAAACATCAGACCACGTGATGGGTCTTGTGTATGTGGGTTGGCCAACGCAACAAGCACCAGATGTGGTGCGCCCACCAACTCGCCTCACCCACCTGGAGTAGAACAACTCGCCAGCAATGCTTCTTCAGTGGTTCGGTAAATGGAACCTGAATAAGTCGCAACAATTCCGTGAACAACAGCCCTCCAGCAAATCAATATCCAAACATTTCTTTGCTTGCGTTCCATACTTTTTGGTGTGCAATCGGAAATTCTCGTCACAGACAATTCCCGCACCATTAGAGATGCTTCTTTAGACGGCCTTCGCGCACTGGCAATCTTGAGAGTCATTACGTGGCATGTCAGTGGATGGCCATGGACCACGTGGGTAGTTTCATCAGTCCCAGCCATGTTCCTCGTAACGGGCGCACTTCTCGCACGATCACTTCAACGCAACAAGGCACATGTGGTGATCTGGCGACGATTCAAACGTCTACTACCTGCGCTCTGGCTGTACTGCGGAATCATCTACTTGCTTTCCATGTATTTCAATGCCCGCGTATCTGCGTGGTGGACGTTTGTTCTTCCATTTGAACAACCAACGTCGTCTCTGGCTGGGGAATGGTTTACTTCGGCACTGTGGTATTTGCGCGCATACGTTTGGGTCCTTCTCCTTGCACCAGTTCTTTACTTTCTCAGCAAACGCATCAAGAGTGTCTTGCCATTTCTCGGCGTTCTCTGCATCGTGTACCTCGGGGTCACCGAGAAAGATGTTGCTGGATTTGGCTGGATTGTCGGAGACATTGTTCTGTATGCAACCTTTGCTGCTGCAGGAATGACGCTGCTCGCCGAAGGTCGACCAAAGAAAAGCACCCTGGCATTCACATCGATCGGATTCCTCATTGCTGGGCTGTGTTGGCTTCAGTTTCGAACACCAATTGATGGTGTGGTCAACAATGACCACGCATTACATCTATTTGTTGGTGGGTTTTGGGCCTGTGCCTTACTTCTCATGCCGAATGTTCTGACACGTTTTTCGAACACACAAATTGCTCAATTCCTCAATAGGTTTCCACTCAGCATCTACCTGTGGCACTCTCTCATCGCATGGATGCTCTGGCAGGTCTTGCGCCCTTACCTCTCCGGCTCTGCACAAACTTTGCTGGTTCTCGGCGCAACTTTGTCTTGCCTGCCATTAATGGCATTCACTACTGGCGCACTTGAACAAAGACCACAAAATTGGCGACGACTCTCATATGTCTTTCCACGAATTGCGTTGTGTGCAATTGTCCTCGTCGCACTGAACTCGACACCTATCA
>JBIKZT010000019.1:0-18997 GCA_044354565.1 Ilumatobacteraceae bacterium | reverse complement strand
GCGTTGAATACGAAAAGGCTGGCGCGGTGCCAGATCCAACATCGGCATCAAACCCAGAGCTTGCGCTCGTGCTTGGACTCTTGCAGCGTTCATTGAAGACCGAGCCCACTAAGTGGACACGTATGGCAGCATCCATCAAAGGTGTTACCGAAGAGACCACAACTGGCGTAAAGCGCTTGTACAAGATGGCAGAGAAGAACGAATTGTTGTTCCCAGCTATCAACGTGAACGACAGTGTGACCAAGAGCAAGTTCGACAACTTGTACGGATGTCGCCATTCGCTCATCGATGCAATCAACCGTGCAACCGACGTGATGATTGCTGGAAAGCTTGCAGTTGTCTGTGGCTACGGCGATGTTGGTAAGGGTTGTGCGCAGAGCCTTCGTGGCCAAGGTGCACGAGTCATCGTTACTGAGATCGACCCAATTAACGCATTGCAGGCGGCAATGGAGGGCTACGAAGTCAACACAATCGAGTCAGCGCTCGGTGAAGCAGATATTTTCGTAACTGCAACTGGCAACGAAGCAATCGTTACCGCAGAGCACATGGCTGGCATGAAGCACAATGCGATTGTGTGCAACATTGGCCACTTTGACAACGAAATCGATATGGCTGGTCTTGCTCGAAGTGGCGCGAGCCGAGACGAGTTGAAGGCTGGAACAGACTTGTGGACATTCCCAGACGGTCACGCTGTGATTGTTTTGGCTGAAGGTCGCTTAGTAAACCTTGGTTGTGCAACCGGGCATCCAAGCTTTGTAATGAGCTGTTCATTCAGTAACCAAGTGATTGCTCAGATTGAACTGTTCACAAACCTTGCGGCATACCCACTGGGCGTGTACGTGTTGCCAAAACACCTCGACGAAAAGGTTGCATTCGCACACCTTGACGCATTGGGTGTGAAGTTGACGCAGCTCACCGATGAGCAGGCTGAATACATGGACATGAATCCTTCAGGACCATTCAAGCCAGAGCATTACCGCTACTAAGTCACTAAAAGGGAAAGGGCGTCGGGAAACCGGCGCCCTTTTTCTATGCCGTTATTGCTCGGATGCTTCTCCGACGACTGCATCTTCCTGGGTGGGGGACATTTTGAATGTGCGAAGTGCAACTTGCACCATGGGTCCAATTCCAAATGCAAAAACAAATGTTCCAAGACCAATGTGGCCGCCCAAGAAGATGCCAATCACCATGACCGTTATCTCCACCAGTGTGCGAGCAAGGCGAACACTGATACCAAATCGTTTATTGAGTCCGAGCATGAGACCATCTCGTGGGCCAGATCCGAATTGGGCACCGATGTACAAGCCTGAACCAGCCGCGATGATGGTTAATCCGAGCAACATAAAGATGATCCGAATGACGATGTTCTTCGTTTCAGGGATGAGACCTTCAGTGAGGTTTAGCACGAGGCCTATTTCAACTGCGTTGAGCAGTGTTCCAAGACCAGGTCGTAAACGAAGAGGTATCCACATCAGCAATACGGCAAAAGCAACGATGATGAGCACCGTGCCGAGGCCAAGACCAGTGTGCTGTGAAACTCCTTGATGGAAAACATCCCATGGTGGAACGCCAAGCTCTGATCGCACAAAGAAAGCAATTCCGGTACCAAAACAGGCCAAGCCAGCCACACATCGAAGGAGTCTTTCAAAGAAGTTCTCCCGCAATGGAGGAAACGGAGTGTGGCTCATGGAATTACATCGTACTGAACAGATGCCATCACCGACGGGTGCATTGGTAACGGTCACAATAATTGGAGTTGCGCGTCATGATCAACAGGTGCGCAGTCATGTGTTGCAGTTGAAATACGGCCAAGAGAAGAAGCACGCTTTTGATTTGGCCTGCATTGTTGCGCCTGTCATCGCACAATTCTCACATGCAGAAGTGTTGACATGGGCGGTTACAAATAGAAAACATATTCGTGAACGAGGGATGGATCACGCTGAACTTATTGCTCGTCATGTTGCGGGGATTACCGGATTGCCAATCAGAAAGTATTTGCGACGCATAAACACCGAATCTCAAACTGGCGCGTCAAGGGACGAACGATTGCGGCAACCATTGTTTATTGCGCGCCCTTTGGGTCGATTTCGTAACGTAGTTGTTATCGACGATGTGGTGACAACGGGGTCAACTTTTCATGCATCTGCTCAGGCTCTGGTCTTGAGTGGCGCACGTTCTGTGCTCTGTATTGCGCCTTCTGCTGCGTTATAAATTGGTGGCCGGATTGTCCTCAATTAATGAACTCACCTCAGCCAGCATCTTGCGAAGTTCGTCTATTTTCTTGTCGACTTTGTCAGATTCTTGCTGAGCAGCATTCATGATGGACCGAGCTTCGTTCTTGGTCATTTCCATAGTTGCTTGACGCTGTTGTTCAAGTAAGTCACGGTCCTGCTGCAACTGTTGACGCATCTTGAGTTCCTCTAGTTCTGCTGCCTCTCGTACTCGCTGGGTCTCGCGATGCACCTCAGTGATGATGGTGGAGAGTATTTGGAGTACCTCTTGTGTGATTTCGTTTTGTAGGTCGTCAACTTGTACTGATACTTCTCGAAATGCTTGTTCCACTTTTGAGGCTTTGTATCGGCCGAATCGCGGCCGAATGCTTGGAAAAACAATTTTACGATGCGGGGTGCTCATCCGCGAGATGATTGCAGTGTGTGCTATTTCGTCAGCGTTGTTGGTGGAATCTATTTCTTTGGTCATTGTGATTGCTTTCTACTAAAGGTTTGAGAGTTCGACAATTTGGCATGAACAATGAGTCGCTCGGCATCGCTACCAATGGGAGTACAAGTTGTAAGAGTGATGGCATCAAAAGCTAAACGTCTGATGACAGATATATCGGCGGGCTGAACGATCTTGTATGCCACACCATCGTCGGCTGCTATGACGAGATAACGAAACAGTTTGTCTTTGACCACTAGATAAATCGAATCATTCACTTCCAATTTGTCAAGAAAGAAGAACGGGGCCGGTGTGGTCGTGCGGTGTCCCGCAAGTCCAACATTTCCGGAAGTTCCTGGTGAATCTGTCGATGGATACCAACCCGCTCCTAAATCAAGGTCAGGGTTGTCTGTTCCTTTCACCACGGGAATCCTGAGATACAGGCGAGGGATGACTAACCAGGTTTGACCGTCATCAGGTACGTCACCCAATAGCGCATCATCAGCACCTTGCATCAATTCAGGAAAATTTGAGTAAGGAGGAAGTGCATGGCCGTTCGCAATGTTTGACTGTGGAAGTTCAGGTGCTGATGCAATTGTTGTAACAGTTGTGGTTGTAACGATTGCTGCAGTGACAGTGCGGTCGTTTGCTCTGCTTTGTACAAATAGTGATCCGAAGACGAGCATCCCTGCTGCGGCAATTCCTGAAATTAGGAGTGAAGCTCGACGATGGCTTGGCTGTTCTTCTACTTCTTGACCAGAAATCTTTATTTGCAATAGTGGTTGGCGAATGTCGTACGCACGAGTGACTATAAATGAGGTGTGAATCCACTTCTGAGACCGAGCAAGCTCCACAGTTACTTTGTGCAAAGTAGGCGAGAGGGAATCAACTTCGAGTGCGACGGAGGAACTTGAGACTCGTTCGCCTCGCACGTGAAACGACAAGAAAAGTGGAGAGTGTGATGGACGGTCAATTCGAGAACGCACAGTGATGTTGGTGTTGCGTGATCTCCCCGCGCGTTGCGCCCGAGTGATCACCGAAGCATGGCTGATTCCTTCGGGGTCAAGCACACTTGCTGAATAGCGTCGTTTCACACCGAAACAATAACAGCGTGCCTAATTTCTATAAGCGACCCCTATGGAAATGTGAGGTCGACTAGGCGGGTATTGGGTTATAACCCTGTGAGTGCTCGGGCACGCAAAATGGCTCCGGAGGAGTCTTCTTCCACGTGGACTCCGTGTATGCCGAGGGCATTGGCGGCTTCAACATTGGCCTCTAGGTCATCAAGAAATGCCGTTCGGGTCGCGGTGGCGCCTAAACGATCCATAGTGAGTTGATAGATGGCGGGGTTCGGTTTGCGCATACCGACTTCGTGGCTATCAACGATGGTGTCAAAGATGGCGGCGAAGTCCATGAGTGGCCACCACCATTCGCGGAATTCCTTCACATTGTTTGTGAGGATTCCAATGGGGATTCCAGCCGACTTCAGATCATGGATGAACGCAACCATGTCCTTGTTCAGTTGAAAATTGAATGCAGAGGAAGTCCCTGACGTGGGTTGCTCGGCTGGCACGCTCGCCACGATTCCGGCAGCATCCATCTTTTCTTTTGTGATTGCTCGGCACTCGGCAAAAGTGATTTCACCGCGTTCCACTCGGTGCCATTGATGGTCAGTGTCGAGGTGATGGGGTCCCATCACTATTTCGGCCACCACTGCTGGGTCGTGGTCCGGATACCGCCGCGTGAAGTCGCGGGGACCACCATTGGCCATAATCACGCCACCTAAGTCAAAAATGACGACATCTACTTCACGTGTGCTCATAATGGGCGATTCTTGCCTGTTTTGGCCAAGTGAAGCGAACTGGGTGATGGGAGGCTCGCAGGTAGGCTCGGAACCTGCATGAAAGTTCTTGATCGCGTCCTAAGGGCGGGAGACGGCAAGCGAGTGAAAGCTCTGCAAGGCCTGGTTCCCGATATCAATGCCCTCGCTCAGGCCATGTCTGCATTGTCAGACGAGGCCCTTCGAGGCAAGACCGCCGAGTTTCGTTCACGTCTGGATCGTGGCGAAGAATTAGATGACCTACTTGTTGAAGCATTTGCAGTCATGCGCGAAGCATCTGATCGTGTCATCGGCCAACGCCACTTTGATGTGCAGCTCATGGGTGGAGCAGCGTTGCACTTTGGCTGGGTAGCCGAAATGAAAACCGGTGAAGGAAAGACGCTGGTGTCTACCTTGCCTGCGTATCTCAACGGACTGTCGGGCAAAGGCGTTCACGTCATCACCGTTAACGACTATCTAGCTCGTTTTCATGCCGAGTGGATGGGTCGTATCCATAAATTCATGGGTCTGAATGTCGGTCTTGTTATCCCAGGTTTCCGTGAATCACCTGCCGAGAAACGCCAGGACTATGCCTGCGACATCACTTATGGAACGAACAATGAGTTTGGTTTTGATTACCTTCGCGACAACATGGCGGCATCGCTAGACGACAAAGTGCAACGTGGTCATAACTTTGCAATTGTCGACGAAGTTGACAGCATTCTCATTGACGAAGCCCGAACACCGCTCATTATTTCTGGCCGTATTGCCGACGCTGCAGCTATGTATTACAAGTTTGCGTCTATCGTTCGCACGCTTGTCCGCGAAACAGACTACGAAGTCGAAGAAGACAAGAAGATCGTCGTTCCAACAGAATCTGGCATCGAAAAAGTTGAAGAAAGCCTCGGCGTCGACAACTTGTACGACGCAATTCAGCAGAACTTGGTGCACCAACTCGCTGTTGCTCTAAAGGCAAAAGAGTTGTATCGCCGCGACAAGGACTACATCGTTGATGGCGGCGAAGTGAAGATTGTCGATGAATTCACTGGACGCATTCTGGAAGGTCGCCGTTGGAGTGAGGGTATTCACCAGGCTGTAGAAGCAAAAGAAGGTCTTCGTATTAACGAAGAAAACCAAACGTTGGCAACCATCACATTGCAGAACTATTTCCGTATGTACGACAAATTGTCGGGAATGACCGGAACCGCGCAAACTGAAGCTGCCGAATTGGTGAACACATACGGCCTCCAAGTAGTGCCAATTCCTACTAACCGCAATGTTGTTCGCGATGATGCAGCAGATCTCATCTATAAATCTGAAGACTCCAAGTTCCGCGCTGTCGTAGAAGATATTGCTGCACGTAACGCGCTCGGACAACCCATCTTGGTGGGAACTATCAGTGTTGAGAAGAGCGAGCACTTGTCTCGGGAACTCATTAAGCGCGGAATTCAGCATGAAGTTCTGAACGCAAAGCAGCACACACGTGAAGCACAAATTGTTGCTCAGGCCGGCCGCCTAAAAGCCGTCACGGTTGCTACCAACATGGCTGGTCGTGGTGTTGACATTCTGTTGGGTGGCAACCCAGAACTCTTGACGCGTCAACAAGTGCTCTCCGAAGGTTTCTCTCCCGAGTCGCTAGTTGATGAATTTGCTCTGCCAGTACCAATTGAGCAGATGCCTGAAGAGTTTCAGGCTGAGCGCAGCAATGCTCTGAAGCGTTACGACGAATTACTTCCTTTGCAGAAAAAACAATGCACGGAAGAAGGCGACAAGGTTCGTGCTCTTGGTGGCTTGTATGTCTTAGGTACCGAACGCCACGACAGCCGTCGTATCGACAATCAGTTGCGTGGTCGTGCAGGTCGTCAGGGTGACCCCGGAGCGAGCCGTTTCTATCTCAGCCTCGACGATGAACTGTTGCGTTTGTTTGCCACTGGAGCACTTAGTTGGGTGATGGGCAGAGCGTTGCCAGACGACGAGGCAATTGAGGCCAAGATGGTCACCAAAGCAATTGAGCGCGCTCAGACAACTGTTGAACAGCGCAACGGCGAAATCCGTAAGAACGTGCTGAAGTACGACGAGGTGATGAATGAGCAGCGCAAAGTCATTTACATGCGTCGTGATCAAATTCTCTCTGGTGAGGATCTCAAATCCGCTGCCATGGAATATCTCGCTGAAGCTGTCGATTCCCTTATTGCTACGCATTGTGTTTCCGAGGCGAGCGATGAATGGGATGCAGACGGACTAGCGCTTGAGTTAAGCAGTTATTGGCCCTCAACAATTAGTGCCGAGAGCATCGCTGCTTGCGACAGCACGGATGGCATTTACGACCTCGTAATGGCAGATGCCAATGCGCATTATCAGCAACGTGAAGAAGAATTGGGTTCGGACATGTTGCGCCAAATCGAGCGCCAAGTCATGTTGAGCATCATCGATCAGCGTTGGCGCGAGCATTTGGAAGAGATGGACTATTTGCAAGAAGGCATCAACCTTCGCGCTATGGGTCAAAAAGACCCGCTCACTGAATGGCAACGTGAGGGTTTCGAAATGTTCGGAACCATGATGACTGGAATCGCCCAGGACTTCGTTCGATACGTCATGCATGTTCAAGTGGTCAATGAAAATCAACCTGCAGTTCGAGTTCAGAACATCACAGAGACAAGCAGTGATGATGTGGTGGATGACGGTTTCACCACAGCAGCGCTCGCTGGTGGCGATGTGGGCCCAGATCAGCTTGCCCCCGCGCAGGAAGAAATACGAAAGCCGATTGTGAAAGATGCGAGCGATTGGTCGACAACGCCTCGTAATGCTCCGTGTCCCTGTGGATCTGGCAAAAAATACAAAACGTGTCACGGCTCTGCCGCCTGACTGACCATTACAGAGCATTAATCCGCCATGCGTGACTTCACATCAGACCTTCGCGAGTTATCGCAACGAATCACCGAAGCGCAGAGTTATCTGCGTATCGAACAAACGCGTGCACGCGTCAGTGAATTGGAGATTGAAGTTTCTCGTCCAGATTTATGGGATGACCAAGAGGCCGCAAAGAAGGTGAACGCTGAGTATGCGAATCTTCGTTCAGACCTTGATACCTACAACACGATGGTTTCTGAATTAGAAGACCTTGAAGTGCTTCACGAAATGGCCAGAGAAATTGATGATGCTTCTCAAGAAGAAGAGATTTCTGTCGGTATCTCAAAGCTTTCTTCTGGTCTTTCAGATTTAGAACTGCGCAGCCTCTTTACTGGTGAGCATGATGGTTCAGATGCCATCGTTCAGATCAACGCTAAAGATGGTGGCGTTGACGCACAAGATTGGGCTGAACTGTTGTTGCGCATGTATACGCGATGGGCAGAGCAGCGTGGATTTGATATTGAGATAGCTGATGTCTCGCCCGGCGCAGAAGCCGGAATCATGTCTGCAGAGTTTGTCATCAAGGGTCGATATGCGTACGGCCTCATGACTTCTGAGCGCGGAACGCATCGACTCGTGCGAATTAGTCCGTTTGATAACCAGGGTCGTAGGCAGACAAGTTTTGCCACAGTGCAGGTGTGGCCGGTTATGGATGCGCCAGATCTCGAAGTGAACGAGTCCGAGATCCGCATGGAAGTTTTCCGTGCATCTGGAGCAGGTGGTCAGCATGTGAACAAGACGTCATCAGCTGTGCGCCTCATTCATGAGCCAACAGGTGCTGTTGCGAGCAGTCAAGAAGAGCGCAGTCAATTACAGAACCGCGAGAAAGCACTCACTCGATTGAAGGCAATGATTGTTGCAAAGATCGAAGAAGAACATCAGGCTGCGCAAGATGCCATCGCTGGAAAACCCGCACAAAGCGGGTGGGGTAGTCAGATTCGCTCTTATGTTCTTCAGCCATACCAGATGGTGAAAGACGTTCGCACGGAAGTGGAATCAGGCAATGTTGCTGGCGTGCTCGATGGTGGCCTCAATGAATTCATGGAGGGGTACCTGCGTTGGCGCAGGGCTCAATCCGAGTAATGGCAAGGGTTTTACAGGCGCCCCATGTGGCGCAACATGCATTGCTAGGTTGTGTTACTTCATGATTCGTCTTGAGAATGTCTCCAAGATGTACGGCAATGAGACACCAGCCGTACGTGACGCATCCTTCGATATTGCGAAGGGTGAGTTTGTGTTCCTTGTTGGACCGTCTGGCTCTGGCAAATCAACGTTGTTGCGACTCATAAACCGTCAAGAACGTCCCGAACGCGGCAACGTATGGGTGGCCGGTAAGAACATCAACGAAATGGCCAATACACAGATTCCGTTCTTGCGTCGTGGCATGGGAAATGTTTTTCAGGACTACAAGCTTTTGCCAAATAAAACGGTGTTTGAAAATGTGGCATTTGCTCTTGAAGTAATCGGCAAACCAAAGCACGTGATTGGCCAGCAGGTTCCTCAGGTATTGGAACTCGTGGGCTTGTCGGGTAAAGAAGATCGCTTCCCGCATCAGCTATCTGGTGGCGAACAACAGCGCGTTTCTATTGCGCGAGCATTCGTCAATCGCCCACTTATCTTGTTGGCCGATGAGCCAACAGGAAACCTTGACCCTGCTACAGGTGAGGGGATCATGGCGCTTCTTGAAGCAATCAACAAGACCGGAACCACTGTTGTGATGGCAACGCATGACCACCGAGTTGTCAACGCCATGCGCCGGCGAGTTATTCAACTAGATCGTGGTGTCATTGTGCGCGACCAAGAGCGAGGGGTCTACGAATGATTCAGAGAATTTCGTATGCGTTTCGTGAAACTATTGCCAGCTTTCGTCGCAATGTCACGTTGTCGGTCGCGGCAATCATTACGTCAGCGGTGTCACTATTGCTCGTGGGTGCAACTTTTCTTATTCAACGAGCATTCGACAATCTATTGGTGCAATGGCGTGGTGACGTGGGAATGATCGTGTTCGTTCGCCCTGATGTGACTCCTGAAGCTCTGACGTTCATCGAAGAGAATCTCAAATCTCAACCAAATGTCATTGACGTGGGCAAGATCGCGTACCTTGACAAAGCTGGAAGCTATGAAGAAGCAAAGCGAGTGTTTGCTGGTGATCCGACAACATTGAGTTTGTTGTCGGTGGAGACGATTCCATCGCAATTCAAGGTTGTTCCTAAAACCACTGACCCTGAACTTGTGCGCAGTTTGGCGAATCAGTATCGAACTCTGCCAGGAGTGGCAGGTGTTTCGCTTGCCGAAGATGAGTTTGATGTCATCTCCACATTGTCTGGGTTCGTGCGCACTGTCACCATTGCTATGTCGCTTGTGCTGTTGGCGGTTGCTGTGATTCTTATTTGGAACACCATTCGTACTGCGATCTTTGCTCGACGGCGAGAGATTGAAGTCATGAAACTCGTAGGCGCTACGGATTGGTTTATCCGCGTTCCGTTTATCTTGGAAGGCCTCATTCAAGGTCTTGTGGGGGCCATTGTTTCGTGCGGTGGTTTATGGACACTCAACAAAGCTTGGACATCTGGCCTCGCTGAATTCAAGGCCGGTACGGGTGTGAGTTCGTTGGTGGTGCCAGGGTCGTACGTCAATGGCGTCATGATCGCGCTACTCATCATTGGTGCAGTAGCTGGTGGTGTTGGCTCCGGAGTTGCATCCAGCAAATTCCTCGACGTGTAGTCCAAAGAGACTCTCGTATCTCGCTATGGCTAAGGTCATTGCATGGAATTTCAAGACATTTTGTACGAAGTCAGTGAAGGCATCGCAACCATTACGTTGAATCGGCCAGACAAACTCAATGCGTTTACTGGGCGCATGATGCACGAAATTATTTCGGCACTCGACATCACCGATGCAGATGATGACGTGAAGGTGGTCATCTTCACTGGTGCAGGGCGCGCATATTGCGCTGGCGCAGATTTGTCTTCTGGTGGTGAAACCTTTGCCAAGGGTGGCAGCGATGTTCTCACAAAGCAGGGAGTTCCACGTGATGGCGGTGGGTTAGTTTCCTTGCGTATTTTCAACAGCAAAAAACCAGTGATTGGCGTGATCAACGGACCTGCTGTGGGTGTGGGTGTCACGATGACTCTTCCCATGGATTTCCGTCTTGCAAGTGACACAGCAAAGTTCGGGTTTGTTTTTGCAAAGCGCGGCATTGTCCCTGAAGCATGTTCTTCATATTTCTTGCCTCGCCTTGTAGGTATTTCGAAGGCGACCGAATGGGTGTACACAGGTCGTGTCTTTGGCGCTGATGAAGCGTTGTCCGGTGGACTTGTCCGAAGTGTGCATTCAGGAGATGACCTCATGAAGACTGCGCGCGAAATTGCCCGCGAGATCGCAGATAACACGGCACCTGTGTCAGTGGCCATGTCGCGACGGATGTTGTGGCAGATGCTTGGAGCATCACATCCGATGGAAGCACATCGTGCAGACTCGCGGGGAATCATGGAGCGCGGACGCAGTGCAGACTCGAAAGAGGGTGTGGTGAGCTTTCTCGAGAAAAGATCAGCGGTGTACCCAGACAAAGTCAGCGATGGGTTGCCCGACATCTTTCCTCAGTGGCAAGAACCAGAATTTTTCTGACGTATGAGCAACGATGCGCACAACCAATCGGTTTTCGACATCGTCGGAGCGGAGTTTTTCGTTCGATTAGTGGATGCGTTTTATGACGGAGTACAAAACGATCAAGTATTGATTCCTCTATACCCAGAGGGAGAAGACACGATTGGTGCTCGGCATCGATTGGCATTATTCCTGATTCAGTATTGGGGTGGTCCCGATACATATATGGAAGAGCGCGGGCATCCACGGTTACGTATGAGGCACGCTCCCTATGTAATTGGAGAATTAGAACGCGACCACTGGTTGCTGCACATGGCCACAGCAATCGAATCCGTCATTGGTGACGTGCCCGAATCAAATCGTGAACATGTGACGACGGAACTAGCCACATATATGGTGAACGCAGCAGAAGCGATGCGCAATCAGTAGCAATTACCGTTGAGTGTTTGGGCCGAGCATGTGAAGTGCAATCGCTGCTGCTGCGCCTACATTAAGTGAGTCTATTTCTGAGTGCATGGGAATGCGCACCATCTGAGTTGCGCTCGTCAACGTGGCTTCATCGAGACCATCGCGTTCGCTTCCCATCAATAAAGCGACACGTTCTGATGAATGGTGCTGTATCTCTGCGATGTCTCGTGCTGTGGCGTCTGGTGTGAGCGCATAAGAGACAAAACCAGCATCACTCAACAGTTGGGTAAGGTTTTGTTGAGGGGAGAGGCGTGCAAAGGGCATGACGAGCCCAGAGCCCATAGAGACGCGCAATGCCCGGCGTGCAAGGGGGTCGGCGCTTCCTGCGCAGAGTAGTATTGCGTCCCATCCGAGTGCGGCGGCACTGCGCGTGATTGCGCCGAGGTTTGTGGGGTTGTCAATGGCTTCGGCCACCACGATGCGCGTGGAGCGCGCAAGCACCTCGAGTGGGTCACGCAACGGCGGACGACGAAATAAGCCAGTGGCGCGCAGTGGTACGCCTAAACCCGTGACCTCGCTACGTAAGTCGTCTGAACCAACAAAAATATCTACTGAGGCATCGACGCGTGCAGACAACAATTGCCCTGCTGTCTCTTCACAGAGAAGCGCAACTGGTTGATGTCCGGTTGACAGCGCACGATCAACGACGAGGTCACCCTCTGCAATAAATAGTCCGGCTCCTACGTTGTCGAGACGATCAAGGCGACTAGCAAGTTGACGGTCACGCCACCGAAAAGCGTCGAGGCGTGGGTCGCCAACATCTGTAACGGTAGTGATCACGGTGTTCTAGTTAGTAATACCAGGGGAAAGGTGACCAGTCTGGGTCACGCTTTTCCAGGAACGATTCGCGCCCTTCGGCTGCTTCATCTGTTCCATAGGCAAGGCGAGTCGCTTCACCGGCAAAGACTTGTTGACCTACTAAGCCATCATCCACCAAGTTGAATGCAAACTTCAACATGCGCTGAGCAGTGGGGCTCTTGCCGTTGATTTCTTTTGCCCACTCAAGTGCAACTTTTTCAAGTTCTGCATGTGGAACTACTTCGTTCACGGCACCCATGGTCTTCATGTCATCGGCTGAATACTCGCGACCCAAGAAGAAGATCTCTCGTGCAAATTTTTGGCCGACCATTTTTGCGAGGTAGGCAGAACCGTATCCACCATCAAATGAGGCCACATCTGCATCGGTCTGCTTGAAACGTGCATGCTCTCGGCTTGCAATGGTGAGGTCAGACACCACGTGCAAACTGTGTCCACCACCAGCAGCCCAACCTGGTACAACACAGATCACGACTTTGGGCATGAAACGAATCAGGCGTTGTACTTCCAAGATATGTAAGCGTCCCGACCGACCGCGATCAACCGTGTCTTCGGTAACTCCGTCTGCGTACTTGTAGCCGTCTTTGCCACGGATGCGTTGGTCGCCTCCGCTACAAAATGCCCAGCCGCCGTCTTTGGCTGAGGGGCCGTTGCCTGTGAGTAACACGCAGCCAACGTCTGTTGTCATGCGTGCGTCGTCTAGGGCGGTGTACAGCTCGTCGACGGTGTGTGGGCGAAAGGCGTTGCGTACCTCGGGGCGATTGAAAGCAATACGAACTGTGCCTTGGTCGACGGCTCGGTGATACGTGATGTCTGTAAACGAAAAGCCAGGCACTTCGCGCCATGCAGAGGGGTCGAAAATTGGTGAGATTGTCACGGCTCTATTGTTTCACGCTTCACCCCGTATTGTGGAAAGCCGTGACAACTCTCCTTGCTTTCTCTGGTTCTCTGCGGGCCGATTCCTTCAATACTCGCCTTATTCATGCGCTGGGAGTTCTTGCCCCGGAAGGCACCACGGTGATCCAATTCGATATCTCTGAGTTGCCGTTCTATAACCAAGATTTAGATGCAGAGACAGTTCCCGAGATAGTGGCAGCGCTTCGTGCCGCGATTGCCGAAGTAGATGGGGTTGTTATCGCAACGCCCGAGTACAACCACTCTTATTCAGCAGTGACGAAGAATCTGATTGACTGGGCATCGCGCCCGTTTATGAAGGGACCAATTATTGGTAAGCGCTCCATGGTGATTGCCGCTGGTCCTGGCCCGGGTGGCGGTGTGCATGCCTTGGAGGCAACGAGTACCTTGCTGCAGTTGCTGGGCGGCACTGTTGTCGCTCAAGTGGGCGTCGCAGGTGTGCATGAGAAACTGCATGCAGAGTCTGGCGTAGTTACAGATGACGATCTTGCGCAACAACTTCGCGCAGGTCTTGCTGCTTTCTAATCACCAGGTGTCAACCATGGGGCGTTTCTTGCCCATGCGCTGACGCCATGTTGTGCCTTTGCCAACGATTGACAAAATGCGTGCGCGAGTCTCTGCTGGGTCAATGACATCATCAATTTCCACATGGCTTGCCATGTTGAGTGCATTTCCTCGCTCGTAGGCGCTAGCAATTAATTTTGATTCGAGTGCTGCTCGCTCTGTTTCATCAGCAATTGCTTCCAACTCTTTGCGATAGCCAAGCCGCACTGCGCCCTCCAGGCCCATGCCGCCGAACTCTCCAGTGGGCCAGGCAATGGTCATCGTGTTTGCGTGAAAACTTCCAGCAGCCATTGCTTGAGCACCGAGGCCGTAGCCCTTGCGCAACACAATGGTGATCCACGGAACTGTGATGCTTGCTGCGGTGACAAACATGCGACCAAAGTGACGAACCTGAGCAGTTTGTTCGGCGTCGGGACCCACCATAAAACCAGGCGTATCGCACAGGCTGATAATCGGAATGTCGTAAGCGTCACAGAGTTGAATAAAACGGGATGCCTTGTCTGAAGAATCAGAATCGATTGCGCCGCCGAGGTGTGCGGGGTTGTTGGCAAGAACACCAACAACGCGACCTTCAATACGCATCAATGTTGTGAGAATTCCGATTCCGAAAGTGGGGCGCAGTTCAAGTGTGGTTCCAATGTCGGCCAGTGCATCGATAACGGTGCGCACGTCGTACACGCGTGTGCGTTGTTCGGGGATGAGTCCGCGCATCACATCGTCGGGATGTCTGGTCCACGTAGAGAGTGGGCCTTGGAAGTACGACAAATACTGCTTTGCTGCCGCGACTGCTTCTTCTTCATTTGCAACACGAATATCGACAACGCCGTTGGCTGTTTGAACATTGATGTCGCCAATATCTGTGGGCTTCACGAGTCCGAGTCCGCCGCCTTCGATCATTGCTGGTCCTGCCATACCGATGTTTGAGTTCTCTGTTGCGATAATCACATCACAACAT
Source organism: Ilumatobacteraceae bacterium (assembly GCA_044354565.1). Lineage (GTDB taxonomy): Bacteria > Actinomycetota > Acidimicrobiia > Acidimicrobiales > Ilumatobacteraceae > UBA2093. The sequence goes on along the minus strand of JBIKZT010000019.1, from coordinate 4,286 downwards.
CCGAGCAAGGCTGCATTGCCGGCAAAGCAATAACCAGATGTGATGCCAACGATGGGAACAAGCCCAGACAATTGAGCAAAGTAAGCAAAGGCTAAGCAATCAAGGCCAGCAACACCGGGGGAGTCGGTGTCACCTGGGCGACCTCCACCACCTTCGGCAAACAAAATGAATGGCAAACGTAGTTGCTCTGCCACGGCAAAGAGTCGATCTTTCTTTTTGTGATTCAACGATCCTTGCGTGCCAGCAAGAACCGTGTAGTCATACGAAGCCACCGCAACACGTGATGCATCTTCGTCAAATAGTGCACCATTGACTGTTGCAAGACCCCCAACTAGACCATCGGCTGGCGTATTGCGGATGAGATCATCCAGTTCGCGCCGTTGGCGCTGTGCAGCAATTGCAAACGAGCCGTATTCCATAAATGAACCTTCATCTACCAGGTCGGCAATGTTTGCTCGTGCTGTTCGTTGACTCTTTGCAGTGCGTCGTGCCACAGCCTCAGGTCGTGCGTCGTCAGTTGTGAGGTGGCGTCGTGCGCGATAGCGAGCGAGGTCTGCGCGTTCTCCAGTTGTAGCGACGGTCGATGCTTCGGTAGTAGTGGTATCTGCAATGACTCCAGGAGTGATGTGAATAAGTACTTGACCAGCAGTAATGGTGTCGCCTTCTTTGACCAGCACTGCTGTGATTGTTCCTTCGACACCAGCCTCTACTGGGTGTTCCATCTTCATTGATTCCAGGATCACGATTTCGCGATTGGCGCGCACCGTGTCACCGGGCTTCACTGAAATTTTGAACACGGTGCCGAGAATGGGCGAGGAGACATTGTGGGTAGCCATGGCTCATTGTCTCACATCTGCCGTTTGTCACATCAGGTTGAACGTTTACCAAGTAGCCACATGTGAATTACCTAAACATCGCCGTTAGTCCATTTGGGTAGTGCACTCTTACATTCGTGAGGATCCACCCCCTGATCAGCACGGTAGTTGGCGAGCGCGCCATAAGACCGATCTCGGTCATCTCTGTCATCTCGGCGATTGGGACGGCGCTTAGTCCGGCATTGTTCAAGGTGCCACTGGTGCTTGCGATGCTCAGTCCCCGATTGCCGTTTCTGGTTCTCGCTGCGGGTGGAACCAATCCAGTTCTGTTCGTTGCGCTTCTTGGCGCTCGATTGTCTGTAACTGATTGGCATTGGTTCGACCTAGGACGGAGACATGGTCGTACATTGCTCATGAAGTCTCGACTGACGCGTCGTTTGATGCAGTGCAGCGTGAGAATTCAGAAGTGCGCAGTTCTTGCACTACTTATGTTGCGTCCTATTTCTCGTCACCTGATGTTGTCGGGCGTGGTGGGATTAAAGACGAGAACAGTGTTTTCTGTTGATGCCGTGAGCACAGTCCTGTATCTGGCGCTCATTGTCATGACGGTAAGAGGGTTGCGCTAGTAGTTTTGACAGGTGCTCGCCATTGTCATCGCTGCTTTTCTTGTCGGCTGGCTGGTGAACTCATTGTGGTCGGTTCCTCCTCAGGTCGTTGCGTGGGCTGACAAATATGTGTTGCGATGTGCTCTTCCTGCATTAATCGTTGCAAAGATTTCTCGAGTCTCGCTAAACGAGGCAGTAGCCCTTCCCATCGTTATCTCGTGGTTAGTAATGGCAACACTCATTGTGATTGTCCTTCTCATGGGAAAAGCATTCTCATGGGACCGAAGCATCGTGGGTGCCCTTTTGTTAGTCGGGGTATTGGGCAATACCAGTTTTCTTGGTCTGGGAATGGTGGAGAGTTTGCTTGGGGCAGATCATCTTGCCTCTGCAATTGCATATGACCAGATAGGGACGTTTGTGGGTCTTTCACTATGGGGATCATTTGTTGCCAGCACATACGGCGATGGTGCGCGCGGATGGAAGCCAATTGTGCAGAGGCTTGTGCGGTTTGGTCCATTCATCGCATTGCTTGTGTGTATTCCACTTCGTTGGATTGAACTGCCATCACAGGGGTATGACGTGTTGCAACTGTTTGGCAAAACTGTTGCGCCCGTTGCTATGGGTGCATTCGGATTGAGGTTTTCGTTGCGACTATCTCGAAATGTTCTAACGCCGGCACTCATCGGGTTGATATGCAAGATGGCTCTTCTGCCATTCATTGTTTATGTTGTTGCATTCGTTGTGGCATCACCTACAGACATGGCTTGGTCGGCGTCGGTGCTTCAGAGTGCCGCACCACCAATGGTGACAGCTGGAGTTGTTGCTGTAGGAGCGGGGTTTTCAGAGGACCTTGTTGCATTCATGGTGGGAGCAGGGACATTGATTGCTTTTGTGTCTCTACCACTGCTGTCACTTGCCTTGTAAGCGTTCGGTGCGACGGCACCAATGAATCTGGACTAGAACTCGGTACATGATTTCTTTCATTCAGCGCCTAGAGGATCTCGCAGCAGAAGATGGTCGCGCAACTGCGATTACCTGTGGAGCAGAGTCCATCTCTCGATCTGAGTTGATGGAATGCGGCTACAACCTTGCGGTGTACTTGCATGAACACGGAACACGTGAAGGCGACATGGTGACAGTCGCTGTTCCGAACAGTATTGATTTCTTTATTGCATATGTAGCGGCATGGCGTCTTGGTGCAACTCCACAGCCAATTTCGTCTCGTCTGCCTCAACGAGAATTAGAAGCCATTATCGAGCTTGCTAATTCAAGTGCCATTATCGGCGTTGAAGCTCAAGCATTCGTTGGTCGCACGTGCGTTCCTCTTGGTTTTCGCGCGCCAACTGCAGATGCTTCACATCTTCCTTATGTTGTTTCGAAGGCATGGAAAGCGCCCACGTCTGGTGGAAGTACGGGCCGACCAAAACTCATTGTGTCTGGCGACCCTGCTGCGCTCGACCCCGATGCTGCCGTGCCGTTGCTGATGCAAAAAGGTGGCTGTTTAGTGATGCCTGGGCCGCTGTATCACAATGGTCCAGCAGTCTGGAGTTGCCAGGCGTGGCTGCACGGACTTCATGTCGTATTGCTGGCGAAGTTTGACGCAATGGGAACATTGGAAGCAATCGAGAAACATCGAGGCACTGTTCTGTACATGGTTCCAACCATGATGAAACGCATCACGCGATTACCAGAGTCGGACCGCTTGAGTTTTGATATCTCCAGTCTGCAGGTGGTGTGGCATCTTGCCGAGCCGTGTCCTGAATGGTTGAAACAGGAATGGATTGATTGGCTCGGTCCCGAGCGCATCTTTGAGTTGTATGCAGGTACCGAAGCACAAACGGCAACAGTGATTACAGGACATGAGTGGCTAGCGCATCGTGGTTCGGTGGGAATGACTGTGCCGGGGACGGTTTTGATTACCGATGAAGACGGCAATGAACTTGGCGTCGGAGAAATGGGCGAAGTGTGGATGCGTAGTTTGCGTACGACGCCGACGTACATCTATGTGGGTGCTACTGCTCGCACTCGCGAAGGCGGTTGGGAATCTTTGGGCGACATGGGCTATCTCGATGCAGATGGATATTTATATCTGGGGGATAGAGCAGCAGACATGATTCTGTCTGGTGGCGCAAATATCTATCCAGCAGAAATTGAATCAGCGTTACAAGAGCACCCATTGGTGAAGTCATGCGCAGTTATTGGTATTCCAGATGAAGACAAAGGAAATCTGATTCACGCCATCGTCGAGGCTGAAGTCAGTGCATTGTCGGAAGAAGAACTGAAGTCATTCCTGGGGGATCGTCTCGTGGTGTACAAGGTGCCACGCACGTTTGAGTTCGTAGATTTTGCGCTACGCGATGACGCCGGGAAAGTGCGTCGTTCTGCTCTACGCGCTGAACGTTTAGGAAACGCTCAGTAATCGCACCTAGATCTCTACGCGAGTTCCTACTTCGAACACGCGATCAATAGGCAAGTTGAAGAAACGGCTCGCGCTGTCTGCCCCGCGGTTCAAGAAAACGAAAAGGTGTTCTTGCAGTGGGTTCATACCAGGTGCTTTGCCTGCAATGATCGATTCGTGACCCAAGAAATAAGTGACATCTTCAGGGTCGTAATCAAGTCCGTGATGATTGAGTGCTGACAACACTGCGGGAACATCTGGGTCGTCCATGAATCCGAATTCAAGTTGTACTTGGAATACGCCTGGCCCCACTTTTGTGATGTGAGCACGTTCTTCAATCGGTACTCGTGGTTGCGTGGCAGTCTCTACGGCAACAATCAATGTTGTTTTGTGCAGAACCTTATTGTGCTTGAGATTGTTCACCATTGCTGGTGGTGCTTTACCAAGGTCCTTGAACATAAAGACTGC
>JBIKZT010000062.1:0-6665 GCA_044354565.1 Ilumatobacteraceae bacterium | reverse complement strand
TCTGGATGACCATCAAAAGCAATACCGAACATGTCGTATGTTTCACGTTCATGAGCCTCGGTGCCAGGGTGCAAGTCAAACAACGACGGCAACGTGGCATCGTTCTCTGGAATCTGCACGCGTACACGAATGCGTTGACGCAATGTGAGCGACAAGAAATTGGCCACTACTTCAAAACGCTCCGGAGTGACACCGTGTCCAACTTTGCGATTAGGCAAATTGAGATAGTCAACACCAGTGAGGTCGATACACATGGTGTATCCCTCATCAACAAGTGCTTTGACTACTGAAATGTAATTCTCGCGAGTAGCAAGCAAAACTCGTTGTCCAAGCGAATCGACTACGGGGCAACCGTGTTGAGTCTCTACAGCATTGTCCACTGTTTCAGCTACGTCACTCATGATTACTTCGTTCCAAGCGTGACAGGAGCAGCAGTAACTGCGCCCTCAGTGAGTTGAATTCCTGCACCACCATTATTTGATTCACGACGACGCATGATTTCGCCATCTTCAATCAATTGATGCAATGTCTCAATGGCATGAATCAATGTCTCTGGTGTTGGAGGGCAACCTGGCGCATAAACATCTACAGGCACGATCTGATCGACGCCTTGCACAATTGCATAGTTGTTAAACATTCCGCCACTTGATGCACAGACACCCATAGAGATGACCCACTTAGGTTCCATCATCTGGTCGTATACCTGACGCAACACTGGAGCCATTTTCTGACTAACACGGCCAGCAACAATCATGATGTCTGCCTGACGAGGAGATGCGCGAAACACTTCCATTCCGAAACGAGACAAGTCGTAATGCGATGCACCAGTTCCCATCATCTCGATGGCGCAACAAGCAAGACCGAATGAAGCGCCCCAGCTAGAACGTGAACGTGCCCACTTGACTAAGTCTTCGATACGGGCAGTAACAAAGTTGTGCTCAATGCCACCAAGTCCGTCGTCAAGAACATTCTGAACTAATCCCATCAGGCTGCTCGTCCTTCGCGACCAACAACGCGCACGGTTCCGCTTGCCTGAACACCAGTGCTTGATTGCGGATCAAGTTTTGCTGAACGCATGATGGGTCCCCACTCGAGAGCACCGCGTGCAACCATGTACACAAATGCAACAAAGAAAACAGCGCTAAACGCAAGCATTTCGAAGAAAGCAAAAGACCCGAGGAACTCTCTGTCTACTGCGTATGGATAGGCAAAAATGATTTCAATGTCGAACATGATGAACAACATTGCAATGACATAGAAGCTGACAGGAAAGCGTTCGGGCGGTTCACGACTTGGAACAATGCCGCATTCGTATGGTGCTTCTTTAGCTGAACTTGGACGATTAGGTGCCAACAACCGAGAAGCAATGAGGCTAAGTAATGCGAAAAGTATCGCCAGCACCGTTAACGCCAAAATGGGAAGGTACTGACCCATCGCGCTATGCCTTCAGTGCAAGGTTCTTGCGCAACAGTGCTTCACGACGATGGAGAAGCCAGCACAACAAGAAGAAAATAAGGCCAGAGCCGATGCCAATAAGGAATGCAGGGCGACGCTTTGCACCAAGGTCACGAATCATGACGACGTAACGGTGAGGCTTCGTAGTGTCGATCTGTGCACGTGCTGGGGCACGGCCGGGTTCGGCACGCTGTTCAAGCAACGGTGCAATCTCAACGATCGCATAACGAGGCTTGTGCTTGAATGCAATGAAGTCGATGGATTCGCCAATCTTTGGATACCGCTCGCCACCCTTGTCATACACATTTACCGCCACATATTCGCCAGCAGCGAATTCTTCAGCTTCGATTTGAATAATCTCATCTGCTGAAGCGACTGCTTGACCGCGTGCAGGGTCAGATTCGGCAAGAATCTTCCAACCGTCTTCGACCAGCGTCTTTGACACCACATCAGCAGCTTTCGTTGCATCAAGTCCAGCAATATCAATCGGCGCATCAACAACTTCGGCTCGGTCTAGCAACGCACCATCACGAACAATCGTGACAGGTTCGCCAGGATGCCACGTTGGTGTTGGGCCTGTTAAACCAATTCCGTAGATCGCCCAGATGATTGCCATGGACATCATCCAGCCGGCAAGACCTGCAAAAGCGATAAGGAAACCGAGACGTGCACCCACGTTGGTGCCAAGCAACAAATATGTGGAGCCCATGAGCACCACCACACTTATGATGACAATGATCCATCCCCGAATTTCGGGTTCCCAACCGACTGAAAGTAACGCTGACAACATCAGAGGCTCCGAACGTATTCAACGATCAATTTGAGTTGATCTTCTGTGTACACCTGACCAAAGGCAGGCATACGCCCACTTCCTTGACCTTGTTCGCCGTATCGCTTACCAAGTTCAGAACCACCCTGAATAAAGGCGATCATGTCTGACTGGATCGGGAATTGACGAATAGATGATCCACCTGTGAGGTTTGGTCCAAAAGCACCACCACCAGTTACTTGAGGGTCATCAATAGACCATCCCTTTGTATGGCAGCGAGCGCATGAATATGCACCTGAACCAAGGTCGAGATTAAACAATGCTTCACCAAGCGAGCCGTACTTGCCGCTATCGACTTGTCGTTGCGCTTCTGCAATCACTTCCTTGTTGTTTGCTTCAGGCAGTTTGCCATCAAGACATGTTGGGTTGTACGCACTGCGCGTTGTTTCACAATTCTCTTGCGGAATCTGAATTCGCTTCAAATAATCAATCAACGTTTGCACCGACTGGTCAGTCAATGGACCACCACCGATAGTTCCCCACGCCGACATGGGCGAGAATGGACGCCCGTAGTTAAGAATGAAACGAACTTCATCTTCTGTGTAGCGATACATCACAGTGTTCAAGGCTGGTGCTTTCCACGACACAGCTTTCACTTCGCCGGTCTTTGGATCGGTCACTGCATATGAAGCAACACCGCCAGTTGCCTTCATGCCGCCGTGACAACCTGAACAGTTGTAACCACCGTCGGCTGTTGATGTGAATAATTCGGCGCCCCAGTTTGTGAAACGCTTTTCAAAACCGAATGTTGCACCTGCCTGGCGACTTGGCTCCATGACCCAATACAAAGGCAACGAAATAGTGATGATCACAAGGAACAAAAGACCTAAGACTTGAACTCGTTCAAGACGTGGTCCTTCAAGAGCTTCGTCGTCGTAATACTCCTTGCGGTTGGCAGCCAGTTTTTGTTCGGCGCCAATCTCTGAACGAGAACCACGCACGTTGAAGATTGCATACATGATCCAACCGGCCACGGAGACCAGAAGAATGAGCCATGCAATGGAAGTGCTAGTTGATGCAAACATGATTAGTGACCGCCTCCAACGCAGTGTGGGCCTTCAGCTTCTTGACCTGTTGTGTTGATTCCAATTGCTGGACCTGCAAAAACTGCAGCAGTGTCAATGGTGAGAACGCCGTTCGCAACAGAAACTCCAAAGCGATCCATTCCGCGCGGCGCAGGGCCACCCTTCTTTTCGCCGACACGGTTGTACTGAGAACCGTGACATGGGCATTCAAACCACTGTGAACTCTTGCACTCAGGAACACGGCAACCAAGGTGTGGACACTTTTGATACAAAGCCACGACTCCCGATTGCATTCCCGTGAAGACCGCTGATTGACCACCGTAAACAGCACTGCCTTTACCCAACGCATCTTTCGGATATTCGGTAACCCATGCACGTGCTTCTGACAAATACAAGAAGCCTTTGTTGGCTCGAATGCCAGAGATGACATCAGACAATTTTCCGGCATTGATTTTTGAACCGAATCCGCCTTCGGCGCCCTTCCACAAGAACGCCACAAGAGATGCACCGAATGCACCAAGGCTTGCCGCCATGAGTGTGACTGCAGAACGGTTGAAGAACATACGACGAGAGACACCAAGTGCTTCTTCATCGGGTGCAACAAATGGTTCCACCGCAACAGGCGCTGCTACAGCAACTTCTGTTGAACGTGATGCTGCTTCTACTTCGCGTCCAGTAGGTGCGCTGCCAGAGATTGTTGCTTTGCGATCACGTGAACGTGTCTCGCGCGACAACGCGCCGGCGCCACGAACTTCGGAGCTACGAGCGGTGGTCAACACAACAATTGCCCCGAAGACAACTGCTGCGATCACCACGATCGTTATGACGATTCCGGTACTCATGCCTTTACGTTCCTTGTTCCTTTGTCTTTACGTCGAATAATTAGTTGTTACTGAGAAGTGAAATCACAACTCGAAGAAAATGCCATCTCGCCATGGGAAGGTGAAGTTGAACCCTGGACCACGGAAGAACGAACCAATGATGACCAACACTGCCCAGAACATAAGGAAGAGCGTCATCATGGATGTCATCCATTTGCGATCTTCCGGTTTGTTCGAAGTATTGCGGTCAACGTATGGAGCCAAAATAAGTGCAACAAGACCCATGCCAGGCAATGTCACGCCAGCAATCATTGGGTGGAACATGGTGAGAAGTTCCTGAAGACCCAAGAAGTACCAAGGTGCCTTAGATGGGTTTGGTGTTTTGTTGAAGTCTGCTGCGTGCAGCAACGGTGCGTTAACGACCCAAGAGAACACGAACAAGAACGCTGTGCACGCAAGTGCGGCAACAAATTCAACGGCCAACAAGTGAGGCCACGTGTGAACCTTGTCGACAGGTGCTGCTTTTGTTTCTTGAATAGAACCAGACTTCACAACAGTAAGAAGACGTTGAGTGTGTCCACCAGGTCCGGCACCCACTGGTACTGATCCGGCCGGCGCACTTGCAACAACTGCTGCTGCTTTATCGGCAACTGCTACTGCGCCGTCTCCGCTTGCGCGAGCTGCTTTGCTTCTTTCCAAAAGATGATCAGGAATGCGTGAATCGCCAGCACCTGCATCGGCAGGCGCATCTGATTCAGCTGCGGCCTTTTCACGAGCTGCTTGTGCTCGCTTTAGTAGGTGTTCAGGAATTTCAGTCATTGTGTGCTCCCTCGCTTACAGAGGTCCAGAGATTCCGCCGTCTTTACGGACGCGCCAGAAGTGAATTGCCATAAAGATGACGATGACGAAAGGAAGCATGAGCACGTGAAGCACGTACCAACGCAACAAGGTTTCCGAACCAATTTCGACGCCGCCAAGTAGAACGAAACGAACTTGTGAACCAAACACTGGCGTGTAGCCCATCATGTTGGTACCCACAGTTACAGCCCATAGGGCTAACTGGTCCCACGGCAACAAGTAGCCAGTGAAGGACAACAACAAAGTGAGTGTCAAGAGAACGACACCAATTACCCAGTTGAATTCACGAGGTGGCTTGTATGCACCGTGGTAGAAAACACGCGCCATGTGCAAGAACACTGACAACACCATGAGGTGTGCACCCCAACGATGCATGTTGCGAATGAGCAAACCGAAAGTCACTGATGTCTGCAAGGTCTGAATGTCTTGCCATGCGTTTGCACCTGTTGGTCGGTAGAAGAACATCAAGAAGATTCCGGTGACAGTGAGCAAGATGAAGAGGAAGAAACTCAAACCACCAAGACACAGCGTGTAACTGACTTTGACTGCGTGACGCTTCACCTTCACTGGGTGCAAGTGATACAGCACCGAGTTCATGATTACGTACGAACGGTTACGAGGGCTATCGGTGTAGCCCTTACGGAAAATCGAACCTGGTCGAAAGATTGAGTTCCATACTTGGCTGCCTTGAACTTGGCCTCCAAGTTTGGCTGCCCGCTCTTTCAGAGTTGGACGAGGGTTATCTAATACTTTTGCCATGATTCACTTACCTCAGAGGCGCATTCCATAGCCGTAGCCATGATTGTTTGTACGGGTGTGACTGTCACCTTCTGGATCGGGTGCACCGACTTTGCCCAGAATGATGACGCCAGTTGGACAGCGATCGACGCACAGTGCACAACGTGTGCACACATCGTCATCGATGATGAAAAGAACGTTGTCGGATGGATCTGAACCAGGCATCTCTGTATCTGTTGCTTCTGCAACAGCATCGGGAGTCACCATATGGATGCACTTCCATGGGCAGATGTCGACGCAGCCTTCGCACATGATGCATTCACTTTGGTCAATATGAATGAACTGTTTTGGCTTTACAGCTTTGCCCAAGTAGTCAGCATCAACTTCAACGAGTTGATACTCAGTTGACCATTCTGGCATCGGTGGGTTTGCGTCTGTGCGAGCCATGATTTATTAACTCTTTCGCACCAATGGGCGACCGTAGGACGAAGTTTCGATCTCTTTTGTGACTTTCTCGCCACGCTTCTGCCACCAGACGAACATGTAAATCATGAGACCAATGAAGTAGACGTGAATGACGACTACAGCGATGTCGCGAATTGCTTCATAGCTCAGCGTAAACGGGAAATTTCCGCCGTTGGCCTTGGCATTGAAGATGTCGAATGGGCCGTACAACAATTTGTCCTTACGCCATCCGAGTTCTTTGTCTGCATGGTCGATGAACTGGTGAGGCACAACACCAAACGCCAAGAACATTACGAAGAACGTGTAGACAGAACCGATCATGGCTTCGCCCCATGTCGCAGCCTTAGCTATTGGGCGGCGCTTCCCAATCGGAATGACAACGAGAGCCATAGCGGTGGTAACGAAAAAGGAAAACAGGAAAGCCTGGTTGACTCCGGGCCATCTAAGGATGTCGATCGCGATCATGGACTGTTC
>JBIKZT010000018.1:0-19259 GCA_044354565.1 Ilumatobacteraceae bacterium | reverse complement strand
AGGCGGATAGTGCCCATCTGGGTCATGGAGCCAATGGGCTTACCTTGGCCACGCTTGGCTAATTCGACGCCAGCGATGAGAGTGGAAGCCACTGCGCCGAGGCCAACGGTGAGGACACCGAGCTTTCCTTCAGCAGGGGCGATAGTACGGGGTTCAGACATGGCATTCAGGCTAGGCGAACCGAGACACTGTGCCCTGCTTTGCTACCCGTTGCCATTGCCCCGTATGGCTTTATGCCTAGTTAGACAGGGTTAGCGGCGATAAATGCATTCACCACTGTGGCGAACTCTTCGCCTTTGTCTTCCTGCAGGAAGTGGCCGCCACCGGTAATAAGGGTGTGTGTCTGCCCCTTGGCTCCAGGTACTTCTTGCTGGAAAGTTTTGTGCCCGCCCCTCGTGATGGGGTCACCATCGGTGAAAGCCGTGAGCAGTGGTTTGTTCCATGCTCGCAGCACTTCCCATGCCTTTGTGTTGGCAATGTTTGAAGGATGGTCAGCGCCATCTGGGTACAAGGTAGGGAAGATGCGTGCAGCGGACTTGTAAGACTCGTCGGGGAATGGGGCGTTGTAGGCAGCAATTACTTCGGGAGCCAATTCAGTCTTTGATCCACCACTCATCATCATTCCCACGTCAAAAACAGGAACCTCTTGGGAGAATTTCTGCCACGCACGGAATGCGTCTGATGGTTCACGGGTAGCGAGTGGCAAACCAGTATTAGCTACAACAATGCGATCGAAACGATCGACATTGGCGGTGACAAGACGCAGACCAATTAGACCGCCCCAGTCTTGACCAACAAAAGTCATTCCGATGAAGTCATTTTTGTTCAGCCATTCGTTCATCCACGCAACATGTCGTTCGTATGTGTAATCAGTTGTTTGCAACGGCTTATCGCTACGACCGAATCCAATGAGGTCTGGTGCAATGACGCGATGGCCCGCTGCAATGTGAAGTGCCATCATTTTGCGATACAGAAATGACCAACTTGGTTCTCCGTGCATTAACAACACGGTTGTCTTTGCATCTTTTGGTCCACCTTCGTAGTGCGCAACACGCAATGTGTCAGAAGTTCCGTCACCAGCAGAAACATCTGTGTAATGAGGTTCGTACGGCCAGTTGGGCAAATCATTGAATCGGTCGTCTGGTGTGCGTGCAAATTTCATGGGGGACCCTTCGTCGGTTGTTCACACGCTAAACCCTGATGGCTTACGATGTGTCGAGCAGGTTCTATTCGCTTGCTTGTCATTTATAGGGAGACTTCGATGTCTGATCCATTTTCCACACCACCGCCACCACCACCGCCACCGATTGGTGGAAATAGTTTTGGACGCTCCGGTTCAGGCTCTGTTGTTCCTTGTGACAATGGCGTTCGCTTTGGGGCACTGCTGCTTGATTCGTTGCTCTTCGTCGTTACATGTGGAATTGGCTGGCTGATCTGGAGCATTGTGTTGTGGCAACAGTCCACTTCACCAGCAAAGAAAATGTTGAAGCTCAAGATTGTTGATGTCAACACCGGCGCGCCAGCAACCATGACGCAGATGCTGTTGCGTGAAGGATTGGGAAAGATTGTGCTCGGTACCATCACTGGCATCACGGGCCTTATCAGTGCAGTTTTGATTTTGGTAGTTCCAAGCCGACAAGGCGTATGGGACTACATCGCGAAAACCACGGTGGTTCGTGAGGGATAGAACTCTGCTGTTGGGGTTGGCCGGAGTCGTTCTGGCCAGCCCTGCCACGCAAAGGTTGGCCAATTTCCTAAGTCATCAGCCGAGCCTGTGCCCCCTGCAGCGCATCACGGGCATTGCCTGCCCCAGTTGCGGAGGTACACGCGCTGGTCTCTATGTGCTGTCAGGGGACCTTGTCTCGGCCATCAAAGTCAATGTCGGAGTCACCATCTTTCTCTTGGCATTGGGGGCTCTCGTGGCCACCGGGCATGTGGTGCCAGCCCAGGTTTTGGGGGTTGCGAACCCGTATGAACGGGTGGCAGACTGAACCTAATGACAACGGAGTTCACCACCTCAGTACTCGTCGTAGTAGTTCTGTAGCGCGTCGGCACCATGCCGAACGCGCTGAAAACCACCCTTCCGGGTGGTTTTTTCATTTCTCGCCACACTTGTAGTTATTGCAATCACAACTAGGAGACATCAGATGTCCACAAAAGAGACACTCACAGGAGCTGAGGCTCTCATTCGCTCTCTCGAGATGGAAAACGTCGAGATCATGTTTGGTCTGCCAGGCGGCTGCATCCTTCCTGCCTATGACCCGCTGTTGAAGTCAAGCATCAGACACGTTCTCGTTCGTCATGAACAAGGTGCCGGGCACATGGCCCAGGGTTATGCACACGTCACTGGTCGACCTGGTGTTGCAATGGTGACAAGTGGTCCAGCTGCAACAAACATGGTCACGCCATTGTGTGATGCGTTCATGGACAGCATTCCAATGGTGTGTATCACTGGTCAAGTGTCAACGTCTGCAATCGGTACAGATGCGTTCCAAGAATGCGACACCGTTGGCATTACACGCAGTGTTACCAAGCACAACGAACTTGTAATGCGCGCTGAAGATATTCCAATGGCAGTTCGTCAAGCCTTTTACATTGCAACCACCGGTCGCCCGGGCCCTGTGCTTATCGACATGCCAAAAGACGTATTGCAAAACACCATGACATGGCATTGGCCAACAGATGAAGAAGTAGTTGATTCACTTCCTGGATATCGGCCAAATGTAAAGGGTCATCCAAAGATGATCAAGGAAGCAGCAAAGCTGATTCTTGCTTCTGAAAAACCAGTTCTGTACTTAGGTGGCGGCGTTTTGAAAGCGCGTGCAGCTGAAGTTGTGAAAGAACTTGCAGAGTTGTTGCAGATTCCCGTTGTTACCACCCTCATGGCACGTGGTGCATTCCCAGATAATCATCCTTTGTGTTACGGCATGCCCGGTATGCATGGAACTGCAACTGCAATTACTGCAATGCAGAAGAGCGACTTGCTGATTGCATTGGGTTCTCGCTTCGATGACCGCGTCACTGGCAAAGTGAATTCGTTTGCACAAGATGCAAAAATCATTCACGTCGACATCGACCCTGCAGAGCAAGGCAAAGTTCGTAAGCCTGATGTTCCTATTGTTGGCGATTGTCGACAAGTAGTAGAAGAACTTCTCAAAGCCATCAAAGAGCTAATGGCTGAGGGCGTTTCTGCAACAGACATCACTCCGTGGCGTAGCCGTGTCAACGGTTGGAAAGAACAATTCCCACTTACATATGACATGTCTGGCCCTGGCGACAAACTGAAGCCGCAATTCTGTTTAGAAAAACTGCGTGATGCGGCACCTGAAGGCACGATTGTTGTCAGTGGTGTTGGTCAGCACCAGATGTGGACAAGTTTGTTCTGGGAATTCAACGAGCCATATACATGGGTGAACTCTGGTGGCCTCGGAACAATGGGTTTCTCGGTGCCTGCAGCAATTGGTGCAAAAGCAGCAAAGCCAGAACGCACAGTGTGGGCCATCGATGGCGATGGTTGTTTCCAAATGACTGCGCAAGAACTTGTTACAGCAACAACGGAAGGCATTCACGTGAAGATTGCCATCCTGAACAACACCTACCTCGGTATGGTTCGCCAATGGCAAGAGATGTTCTACGGAGAACGTTATTCCGAAGTAGATCTTGCTGGTTGTCCTGACTTCGTGAAGTGGGCCGAAGCAATGGGTTGTGTAGGCATTCGTGTGGAGTCGGTCGATGAGATTGATGAAGCGATTGCACTGGCGAACAGCATCAACGATCGTTCTGTTGTTGTTGAGTTCCGTGTTGAAGAATTTGAAAAAGTTTTCCCCATGGTTCCTGCAGGCGCGAGCAACGATGAAGTGTTGTTGCATCCGAATCAAGAAAGCCGAAGGGAGTTCCTCAAATGAGTTCCATTAATTCAAACAATCCATACGGAGACTCTCGTCAACATCACATCTTGTCTGTGATGGTGCAGAACCGTCCTGGTGTGCTTGCGCGCGTCTCTGGTTTATTCGCCCGACGTGGTTACAACATTTATTCGTTGGCTGTTGCGCCATCTGATGATCCGAATTACAGCCGCATCACCATCGTGGTCGACATCTCTGCGACGCCTCTTGAACAGATTGTGAAGCAGTTGTTCAAACTGATTGATGTCGTGCGCATCACCGAGCTTGACCCTCGCAAGTCCGTCGAACGAGAGCTCATGATCGCCACGGTCCGGGTTGATGGGGAGCGTCGTGGCCAGATTTCCGAGTTGGCAAACCTCTTCGAAGCCAAGGTTTTGGCCGTCGGAGCCGACGCTGTGACCATCTCAATTGATGGAAATCCTGAGAAAATCGATGATTTTGAGGAATTATTGCGCGGTTATGGCATCGTGGAGAGCCAAAGAACGGGTCGGGTCGCCCTACCCAAGTTGGAACGCGAGGCACGAAAAGGTGCCACAAAAGGAAAGGCAAGCTGATGGCAGCAAAGATGTACTACGAGAAGGACGTTGATCCTTCGATTATTCGTGGCCGCAAGGTCGCAATTATCGGTTACGGCTCACAAGGTCACGCACATGCGTTGAACCTGAAGGAGAGCGGTGTCCAGGTTGTTGTTGGACTTCGTGAAGGTTCGAAGTCTGCTGCTAAGGCCGAGGCTGCTGGACTCACCGTGAAGAGCATCGCCGATGCTGCAAAGTGGGCAGACGTCATCATGATGACAATGCCAGACACTGAGCAGAAGGCCACATATAACGATCACATCAAGCGTTATATGAAGGCTGGCAAGGCACTTGCTTTTGCACACGGCTTCAACATTCGTTTCAAGCGCATTCGTCCACCAAAGGGTGTCGACATCATCATGATCGCACCAAAGGGTCCAGGTCACTTAGTGCGTCGTACATACACCGAAGGCGGCGGCGTGCCTTGCCTCATCGCAGTTGAGCAAGATGCAACAGGCGGCGCAAAAGCGCTTGCATTGTCGTACGCAGAAGCAATCGGTGGCGCACGTTCAGGAATTATCGAAACAACATTCACCGAAGAGACCGAGACCGACTTGTTCGGTGAGCAGGCTGTTCTGTGTGGTGGTGTTGCTGCATTGGTACAAGCCGGATTCGAAACGCTGACCGAGGCTGGCTACCAGCCAGAGATGGCGTACTTCGAGTGCTTGCACGAAGTGAAACTCATCGTTGACCTCATGTACGAAGAAGGCATCACCGGAATGCGTTACAGCATTTCCGACACTGCTGAATACGGCGACGTCACCCGTGGACCACGTGTGATTACTCCAGCAACAAAGAAAGCCATGCAGAAGATCCTCAAGGAAATTCAGTCAGGCAAGTTCGCTCGCGAATGGGTCAAGGAATCAGAAGAGGGCCGCGCCAACTTCAACGCATTGCGTGAAGCTGGAGCGAAGCACCCAATCGAGGCAGTGGGTAAGCAATTGCGCAGCATGATGCCGTGGTTGTCTGCAGGCAAGCAATCAGTGTCTGAAGTTTCAGGCGGCTGATTCCTTCACACAGCGAAGAATTAGAGAAAGGGACTCGCTTCGGCGGGTCCCTTTTTCGTATCCAGGGTTGGGGCGAATACCCGAGTTGTTTGGTCGGGAATTGACGGATAGGGTTTCGCCCTATGACAACACCACAGTGGGGCTTCGATACCCGTCAAATTCACGCCGGCCAAACACCAGACTCAGCAACTGGTGCTCGTGCGGTTCCTATCTATCAGACAACGTCGTACCAATTCCGCGACTCACAGCACGCAGCGAATCTCTTTGCGCTTGCTGAAATCGGAAACATCTACACACGTCTGATGAACCCAACGACTGGTGTTCTCGAAGCTCGTTTGTCAGACCTTGAAGGTGGCACAGCAACTGCAGTTGGCCTTCCTGGAGCACTCGTGGTGTCCTCTGGTCAGAGCGCTGCAACACTCGGCATCCTCACACTCGCTGAGGCTGGCAGCCACATCGTTGCATCACCGTCGTTGTACGGCGGCACATACAACTTGTTGCATTACACATTTCCAAAAATGGGTATCGAGGTCACATTTGTTGACAACCCAGATGATCTTGAGCAGTGGAAGAGCGCCATTCGTCCAAACACAAAGTTGTTCTTCGGCGAAGTACTTGCAAACCCAAAGAACGACATCTTCGACATCGAAGGCGTATCAAAAGTTGCACATGCACACGGCATCCCATTGATGCTCGACAACACAGTTCCAACGCCATACGGCATTCGCCCACTTGAGTGGGGTGCAGACATTGTTGTTCACTCAGCAACAAAGTTCCTCGGTGGTCATGGCACAGCAATCGCTGGTGCAATCATCGACGGTGGCAAGTTTGACTTCGCAGCAAGTGGCCGCTTCCCGAACTTCACCGAGCCAGATCCGTCGTATCACGGTCTTGCATACTGGCCAGCACTTGGTGCAGGTTCATACATCATCAAAGCTCGCGTACAAATGTTGCGCGACCTTGGTATGTCAGCAAGCCCATTCAATGCGTGGAGCATTTTGCAGGGTGTAGAAACACTTTCATTGCGTATGGATCGCCACTGGGAGAACGCAGCGAAAGTTGCAGAGTTCTTGCAGAAGCAAGGTGCTGTTGCCAGCATCAACTACGCCGGTTTGTCATCAAGCCCATGGCACGATCGTGCGAAGAAATACTTCGGCGGCAAGGGCTTTGGCTCAGTTATTGCATTCGAAGTAAAGGGCGGCCGTGAGGCTGGTCAGAAGTTTGTGGAGGCATTGCAATTGCATAGCCATGTTGCAAACATTGGCGACGTTCGCAGCCTCGTGATTCACCCAGCATCTACAACTCACAGCCAGTTGACCGAGGCAGAACAACTTTCTGCTGGTGTTGCACCTGGACTCGTGCGTCTGTCTGTTGGACTTGAATCAATTGCCGACATCTTGGCCGACCTTGAATTGGGCTTCGCAGCTATCAAATAAGCAAGTGGGCCACCTGTTGCCCACTTCGTTTAGTGCTCGCAGCGCAGTGTTGCAATAGCGAGAACATTCGTGCTCCTGATTGGTTAGGGTCGTCGTTATGAGAAAAACGAATTTTATTTCGCTACTAACTGCGGTCTCACTTCTGTCTTTCGTGACTTTCAATTCCATTTCTGCGTCTGCTGGGGCGATACCGGATGACAGCCCGTTCTTGAGTACAACAACTTCCAGCCTTCCGGCGGTGATGCCAGATGCGCACTCCAGTGGAAAAAACACTTTTCTGACGATTGCGGATCTTCCGTATACCCAGAGCTATTGGACTCAATGCCGATATGACCAACAGGTGTATTGCTACGAACCAACCACATTGATTACTGCGGCTGGTAGCGAGTCAGTCATTGAATGGGGGAGAGGATCTCCCGTTGCTAATTGTCACAACAACTCCATGGACAACACAAAGTTTTGCAGCATTGAAGGTGCCGATTGGATGGAAATGCAATTGGTTGGAGAATTCACCCAATCTGAAGCATCAAATACATATCGCTGGAAAGTGCGTACCGGAAAGATTGAACCTGACATCTTGATGTTGGGTGACACCCAAAAGACCATTGTGAGTGGAAATGCAAATAGTGGTTGGACGATTGAAATTTGGGCGAAACCAACGCTGAAAGCGTATTACGCCGGATGTACTAGTGCAGCAACATGCACGGAGCAAACAGTCGCGTCTCGTGCGACGTACAGCGTCTCGGGCTACTCGAGAATGTTGGGAATCAACGCGGCGTGGCCTTCTGTTTCGTCGGAATCTTTGCGAAATGCCCTTCGAGGTACGTTTATTACAACTAACGGGATGAGCCAGGGTTGGTTGTTTTCATCCGATACTTTTTTTGTTACGGCGCTGTCTCCACACTTCTTACCACCAGATGCAACTGGCAAATCCGAAGTGACTCCGGGCTACGTCAAAGTGTTTCTACCCGAGTCCTACATCACTCTTGATCGTGGTTACAAAGACCTCTCGATGGTGACTACTGATCGTGTGAAACTCACTGTGTCAGGTGAAAATGCGACAGCGAAAGTCACGAAAGTTGATGGCGGCATTCTCGTTGATACTGGTGTTGAGCATTTCTCTGCGCCCAACCCAGAAATGATGGTCCTGAAAGCTGGTGATGCATCCGTGACCGGGGTAACGAAGCCGGCTGTTGTACTTAGCAAACTCAGTAAAGGCGCATCAAAAACGCTTAGCTCCATCGCGAAGACTACGAAATCTCAGAAGCCAAAATGGACTGCAAGTGGTCCTTGCAAAATTGTAGGCACAAAACTGGTTGCCCTCAAGAAATCTGGCACCTGCAAAGTGACTCTCCGTGTTCTGAATGCGAAGAAAAAGTACGTCGTGAAAACGACGAAGTCTTTTAAGGTCTCTTAGCCCTCAGAGGAATCGTCTGATTGACCGCGCAAAAACTCTTCGAGTTCTGCAGCCAGATCATCGCCCGACGCGAGAGTCTTTTCAATCAGTTGATCGTGGCGACGCTCGAGCATCTTCACGTATGCAGACGCTTCAGGGTCGCCTTCAACTGCTGCATCGTGCAGCTCCTGCCAACGAGACATTTCGTCTACAAGGTTGGTGTGGTCTGTAGGGATGCCCAGTACGTGCTGCAAGTGTTGCAGTAGTGCAGCCGCGCTCTTTGGGTGTTGTGCATGCATGAGATAGTGAGGCACACCCACGCGCAAACTGACACTAGGAATACCAGCCCGGTCAAGCGCATCGAGCATGACTCCGGCAACACCAGTAGGGCCTTGGTACTGGGGCCTACTGAGGCCAAGACGCATCGCTAAGTCTTCATTAGTAGTGCTGCCCACAACAAGTGGCACGCGCGTATGTGGAACTTGTTCGGCTGCTGCGCCAAGACTGACAACTAAGTTGCAGCCCAATCCTTGAGCAACTGTGACAACGCATTGTGTGAACGTATTCCACGAAACATGTGGCTCAATACCGTTCAAAACGATCATGTCGCGCGCACCTTCTGGGTAGCGAATGATCATGAACTCATTTTCTGGCCAACGAATTTGCTTTTCGCCGTCCTCATCAATGAACTGTTCAGGTCGTTCCTGCGTGAAGTCAAAAAATGGATCCGGGTCGATGTCGGCAATCACCAATGCATCGCGTTCCTTCAGCATCCAGTCGAGTGCAGATGTGGCTACACCACCAATATCGAATAGTCCACGAAGTGCGACAAGCATGACGGGGTTACGAAGTGGGGCAATGTCGTCCCAATAGGACTCAAGCACTTCGTTAACTGAAATCGGCATCGCCGTTCAATCTACGAACGAAGATGGTCGACCACTACGTCGATACAGGCAGTTAATGCGGAGATATCGGCTGGGTCAATGGCAGGGAACATGCCAACACGTATTTGGTTGCGCCCCAATTTGCGGTAACTGTCGGTATCGACCACGCCATTTGCACGCAGAATGGCACTGATCTGGTTGGCATCTACGCCGTCAATACCAATTGTGGCCACTACATCTGATCGCTGCGCAGGATTAGCAACAAAAGGTGTCGCAAAAGCACGCGACTCGGCCCAGGAGTACATGTTGCGTGCAGATTCTGCGCAACGGCTCGCAGCCCACGACAAACCACCATTCGAATTGATCCACTTGACTTGTTCATCAAGCATGATGAGAGTGGCTAACGCTGGCGTGTTGTATGTCTGATTTGCAACAGAGTTATCAAGCGCAATGGAGAGGTCGAGCGATGCAGGCATCCAGCGCTTGGTTGCTTTGATCTCGCGGATTCGTTCAATGGCTGCTGGCGAACATGCAGCCAACCACAAGCCGCCATCAGATGCGAAACATTTTTGTGGTGCGAAGTAATACACATCTACTTGTGATGGGTCCCACATCAGGCCGCCAGCAGCAGATGTTGCGTCAACAACAACGAGGCCGTCTGTGGCTGGCCGCACTGGCGACATTGCAACACCAGTTGATGTCTCGTTATGTGGATATGCATAGATATCGCACGATGCGTCGCTTGCAGGAGCGGGGTGTGTTCCAGGGTCCGACGAAACAATGATTGGATCTGCAAGGTGTGGTGCAGCAGCTGAAGCTTCTGCAAACTTGGATGAGAACTCGCCAAACACCAAGTGGTGGCTGCGCTCACGAATAAGACCAAATGTTGCGACATCCCAAAAGACGGTGGAGCCGCCATTGCCCATCACGATTTCCCAGCCAGCAGGCAGATTGAAGAGCGAGGTCAGCCCTTCGCGCACAGACCCCACAATGTTCTTTACAGGCGCTTGACGATGAGAGGTGCCCATCACCGAAGTCATACGAGCCATGACAGCCTCTAGTTGTTCAGTTCGTACTTTGGAGGGTCCACAACCAAATCTGCCGTCTTGTGGCAAAAGTTCGGTGGGAATCTTGAAATCGAGTTGGTTCTTATCGCTCACTATGTAATCCTTTCAGATATGCCTGCTCCACAAGAATTGCGACGTGTTTCCGCCCGCCTCGGCGCTATTGCCGAATCGGCCACCCTGGCGGTCGACGCCAAGGCCAAGGCTCTGAAAGCACAAGGGCTCAATGTCATCGGATTCGGTGCAGGTGAACCAGACTTCGCTACGCCAGAACACATTGTTGAAGCAGCCGTGAAGGCATGCCGTGAAGTGAAGTACCAGCGCTACACCCCAGCAGCGGGTCTTCCGGAATTGCGTGAGGCAGTTGCAGTGAAGACACTTCGCGACAGTGGGTTTTCGTGCACAGCAGATCAAGTACTCATTACAAATGGTGGCAAGCATGCTGTATTCACAGCCTTCGCAGCTTTGTGCGATCCGGGCGACGAAGTTATTTGCCCAGCACCATTTTGGACCACTTATCCAGAAGCAGTCACGCTTGCTGGCGGTGTTCCCGTCATTATCGACACCGAAGAAGTAAATGGTTTCCGGGTCACTGTTGAACAACTAGACAAAGCACTCACACCAAAAACAAAAGTGCTGCTGTTTGTATCCCCCGACAATCCAAGTGGTTCTGTGTATCCAGAAGCTGAAGTTCGTGCCATCGGTGAATGGGCAGTAAAAAACAACGTCTGGGTGATCACTGACGAAATCTACGAACATCTCACATACGGCGAGCACAAATTCACTTCAATGCCCACATTGGTTCCCGAGCTTGCAAACCAGTGTCTCATTGTGAACGGCGTTGCAAAAACATATGCAATGACTGGTTGGCGCGTGGGCTGGATGATTGGTCCGAAAGACATCATGAAAGCAGCCACCAACTTTCAATCACATGCCACGTCTAACGTTGCAAACGTGTCGCAGGTTGCAGCGCTTGCTGCAGTAAGTGGAGACCTTTCTGCAGTGCACATGATGAGAGAAGCATTTGCTCGCAGAGGTGCGCTCATGCACAAGATGTTGTCCACTATTCCTGGCGTCACTTGCATGGAGCCCCAAGGTGCGTTTTATTGTTTCCCTAACTTCAGTGGATTGTTGCATCGCGACATCAAAGGAAAGACGGCTAACAGCACGTTGGAACTTGCAGACATGATTCTCTCTGATGTCAATGTGGCCATTGTTCCTGGTGAAGCTTTCGGTGCACCCGGATTCGCCCGGTTCTCATTTGCCTTGGGTGACGACGACCTTGTCGACGGAATTCAACGCATTATCGACTACGTAAAATAGGGCAAGGCGCAATTGTGTGCCTTCTGTAAACCATCTGCTACTCTCTGGCTAGTGCGTCACTGAAAAAGACGCACAGCACACAACCCAGCGAAGTCCGGTGAAACTCCGGCACTGTCCCGCAACGGTGATGCTGGTCGAAGTAATTCGATCCAGACAAGTCCGGTCGCCTGTTTGTGTGCGCGAAAAACCGAACCTCGAAGGAAGGGCGGTCCGCGAAGAGCAGCAATTGCTGGTCTCTCTCGACCCACTCTTCTTTCTCCATTTTCCTTGGAGGAAGAACCATGTCAAAAATCCGTTACTCGCGTTGGCGAGTCATTACTGCAGCAATTGTTGCAACAGTCTCACTTGCGGCTTGTGGAAGCGGTACAGATACTGCTGGAACCACTGTTGCGCCTGAATCTGCACTAAAGATTGTGAGTTTGTCACCCACGGCAACAGAGATGTTGTACGCCATTGGCGCAGGCGACCAAGTTGTTGCTGTTGATTCATACAGCACATTTCCTGCAGAGACAGCCTCGAAAGTGACAAAGATGTCTGCTTACGAGCCAAGTCTTGAAGCAATTCTTGCGTATGAGCCAGACGTTGTTCTTATCTCAAATGACATGAACAAGATCACTGAGCAGTTGGAATCAATTTCAAGTCGCAAAATTACCGTGTGGACTGGTGCTGCTGCAGCAACGTTGGACGATGTCTACAAACAGATCACAGAATTGGGCACGCTTACCGGACGCGATGAAGATGCTGAGACATTAATCGAATCAATGAAGGCACGGATTGCAAAGGCAACAGAGAACATCTCAGCCCCGATGTCACCAAAGTCATATTTCTATGAATTAGACAACACGTTGTATTCACTAACTTCAAATACTTTTGTTGGTGCATTGTTGAAACCATTTGGCTTCACAAATATCGCCGATGGTGTTGAAGCTGGAAATGATTACCCGCAACTCAATGCTGAGGTAATTGCAAAGGCAAACCCTTCCATAATTTTTCTCGCTGACACCAAGTGCTGTGCGCAGAATGCCGCAGAAGTATCAAAGCGTCCGGGCTGGGCAGGAATTGATGCTGTGAAGAATGGCCAAATTGTGGAACTTGACGACGACGTTGCATCTCGTTGGGGACCACGCGTCGTCGATTTGGTTGAGCAGTTTGCAGCAGCTATCGCAGCAGCTAACAAGTAACAAATACTGATGTCGACTTCAATGAGTATGCGTGGTGCAAGCCAGTGGTGGATTCCTGCTGCTGTTGTTGCGCTCGCATGCTCATTGTTGCTCGGAGTGATGATTGGGCCAGCCGGCCCCACTTGGTGGCGCGTGCCACTGGAACTTCTCAATCGACTTCCACTTTTGTCAA
Organism: Ilumatobacteraceae bacterium; assembly: GCA_044354565.1. Classification (GTDB taxonomy): domain Bacteria; phylum Actinomycetota; class Acidimicrobiia; order Acidimicrobiales; family Ilumatobacteraceae; genus UBA2093. The sequence continues at coordinate 6,316 of JBIKZT010000018.1, read as the reverse complement.
TTGATAGCGGATTGACAGAAACACAGTGGGCAATTGTGTGGCAGATACGTGCGCCACGTGTTGTGCTTGCTGCATTCGTTGGTTCAACGTTGTCCATCGCTGGTGCCAGCTACCAAGGTGTTTTTCGTAATCCACTCGTAGACCCGTATCTGCTGGGAGTAGCCGCTGGTGCTGGTCTTGGCGCCACCATCGTGATCACGGTGAACCGCTCCGGTACAAGCAGTTGGATTATTGACCCTCTGCCGTTGATTGCATTTGGCGGCGGTCTCATTGCAGTTCTTGTGACGTATCTTGTGGGAACAACAGGTAAAGGTGAACGCAGTTCCATAAGTCTTGTACTTGCCGGCGTTGCAGTCACCTCGTTAGCAACAGCAGCACAAACATTCCTTCTCCAACGCAACTCTGACGTTATTCGTCAAGTGTATTCATGGATACTTGGTCGCTTGTCGAGTGCAACATGGAGTGATGTGCGTTTGGTGTTGCCGTATGTGGTCTTTTCCACCGTGGTGTTGTTGTTGCATCGTCGCTTGCTTGATGTGTTGCGAGTTGGTGATGAAGAGGCAACTGCACTCGGCGTGAATGTGTCGCGAGTTCGACTTGTTGTCGTTATCGCCGCAACTCTCGGAACTGCATCGGTTGTTGCAGTAAGTGGTCTCATTGGTTTTGTTGGCATCATCGTGCCTCATGCGGTGCGACTAGTTGTGGGCACTTCGTATCGACTGGTACTGCCCATTTCATTGCTCTTTGGCGCTGCATTCTTGATACTTGCCGACATTCCGGGGCGAGTATTGGATAATCCAGCAGAAACTCCAATCGGTGTTGTCACCGCGTTTCTCGGAGCTCCATTTTTCTTGCTTATTTTGCGAACACGAAAGAATGAACGATGACATCTCTAGCGTTTGATCAGGTCAGAGTCGAATATTCAAAGCGCACTGCGGTGGCTGCATTTACTGACACCGTGAAACCTGGCGAGTGGTTGTGCATCATTGGGCCAAATGGCGCTGGTAAGTCGTCGCTGTTGCGCGCCATTGCCGGCGTTGTCCCGCATTCGGGCCGAATATTGGTTGATGGTTCTCCACTCACTGCACGTTCGTCTCGTCGTCGAGCTCAGTTGGTCGCCTATGTGCCGCAATCGCCTGTGTTGCCTTCTGGCATGACCGGTGCAGAGTATGTGCTGCTCGGCCGCAATCCTTTCGTGACACATTTCGGTCACGAATCAGAACTGGATCACGCAATGGTTGATGACGTGATTGAACGCCTCGACTTAGCCGGCCTGGCAACACGCGATGTCGACACTTTGTCGGGCGGAGAGCGTCAGCGTTTAGTTATCGCGCGTGCCATCGCACAAGAAGCACCCATCTTGCTACTCGATGAACCAACGGCAGCTCTTGATATCGGACATCAACAACAAGCGTTGGAATTGGTTGACACATTACGACTTGAACATGGACTGACAGTTGTCTCCTCAATGCACGATTTAACACTTGCGGGGATTTACTCCGATCGTTTGGTGCTCATCCACGAAGGTCACACGGTCGCTTCTGGTATCGCCCGAGATGTTCTTAACGCCAGTGTGCTCGCAGAGTTCTACGGAGCAAATGTGCGGGTGCATCATGAAGACGATGGAACCATTGTTGTGGTTCCAAGCAAAAGGGAGACATTGAAATGAAAAAAGACGAACCACCCATGGAAGATCCGAGACCTGACTCTCTAACCACAACAGAGTCTCTCGTTGTTCTGCATACCGGGGGTGGCAAAGGAAAGACTACGGCAGCTCTTGGTACTGCAATGCGCGCAGCCGGTCACGGATGGACTGTCGCGTTTCTGCAGTTCATAAAATCTGCGGATTGGCTGACTGGTGAAGCAAAATCTTGTCGTGATCTTGGAATTCATTTCGAGTGTCTCGGTGATGGTTTCACTTGGGATTCAGCCGACATTGATGGTGATATCGCACGGGCGAAAGATGCATGGAGTAAGGCGCGTTCATTAATCTTGGCTGGGAATCACCAATTGGTCGTACTAGATGAGTTGACATATCTGTGCTCATGGAGTTGGATCGATGTTGAAGACGTTGTCACAGTGATTTCCAACAGACCGAAGCATGTCTCTGTAGTGATGACGGGACGTGATGCATTACCCCAACTGATTTCGCTGGCTGACACTGCCAGTAATTCCATGAGTCTCCATCATGCATATGACCGTGGTGTTGCGGCACTCAAAGGCATCGATTTCTAGTGGGGAACTATTGGTTCATCACGGGTGGTGTTCGCAGTGGGAAAAGTTATTTTGCCGAACAAATAGCCGCCTCATGGAAGACCGAGGTGGTCTTCCTCGCTACTGCTGAGGCGATTGATGATGACATGACAGTGCGTATTATCAATCACCAAAAGTCTCGACCACCAGAGTGGATTACGATTGAAGAACCGATTGATGTCAGCGGTGCACTGGGTGGGATTCCGTCGTCTTCAGATGTCGTCTTAGATTGTCTGACGGTCTGGGTCGGGAATCTTTTTCATCACGGGATGACCGTTGAGAATATTGAATCACGAGCGCATCGCCTCGTTAAGCGTCTTGCTCTCAGGGATGGCCGGACTGTTGTTGTCTCTAATGAAGTGGGGATGGGAATTCACCCAGAATCCGAGATGGGTCGTCAGTATCGAGATTGTTTGGGCCGGGTCAACTCAATTGTTGCTGCCGGTTCTGCGTCCTCGGTGTTCATGTCCGCCGGAAGAGCAATAATTCTCCAGGATGTGCAGACTTTGATATGAAGTCGGCAATTCATGATTTGAAAGTTGCAATTGCATTTCTCACGCGCATTCCTGTCTCACATGGCCCCGTTCTCTCGATGGGTGGAGTCAGCTCGTGGTTTCCAATTGTCGGAGCAGTTGTTGGCTTAATAGCCAGCGGAGTGTGGGTTGTTGGAAACACTGTCCTTGCCCCGCTTAGTGCAAGCGCATTGACAATTGCCGTGATTGTTCTGATCACCGGAGCTTTTCATCATGACGGCTTGGCAGATTCTATGGATGGGCTAGTCGGTGGCTGGAATCCCGAACAACGTCGTGAAATTCTGAAGGACTCCCGTCATGGAACATATGGGGTGATGGCGCTGGTGCTGCAAGTGGCAATTCAAGTGTCGTTGTTATCTGAATTGTCGGTTGCCTCAGGTGTTGTTGCACTGGTGATCTGTCAATCAGTGGGTCGCGCTGCTGCTGTCTGGATCATGAAATCTGGTGCTGGGATCAGTGAAGGTCTCGGAGCGAATTATGTCAGCGATGTCAAAGTCGGCAACATTGTGTTTGCGACGTTGACGTGCTTCTTGCTGATGGGCAGTTTGATGGGCCCCATGTTTGTCATCGTTGCTGCAGTCGTGTACCTGGTGAGCAGATTCTTTGCGCAATGGGCCATCAAGAAAATCGGTGGCATTGTTGGCGATGTCTTGGGTGCAACCGAACAAGTTGGTGAATCCGTTGCGCTGTTGACAATCGTTGTCTTGGTGCACCAAGATGTGACGATTCCATGGTGGTGAGATAGTGATATCGAATGAACATTGGGTTGACAGAATCTGCGAGCGCTATGACGCGGTTCTGTTCGATGTAGGAAACACTCTTGTCGAGCAGTCGTTCCCGGGGACGCCGTTGGACGAAGTCAAGGTGATTGTGCTTCGGGGAGTCGTTGAAGCAGTCGCAGCCCTCAATAGTCGAATCGTCATGGGCCTCGTCTCGAATACAAGTGAGATGGGTGCCTCAAGCATTCGGAAGTTTCTTGACTCGGTTGATCTCGGGTCCCCATTTCCAGTCATTGTTGCTACCGCTGAATTGGGCATCCACAAACCTGACCCCGCTCCACTCGTTGAAGGGGCGCGACAATTAGGTGTCGACCCTGCTCGATGCTTATATGTCGGCGATAACGAGACAGATCTGCTTGCAGCAACTCGGGCAGGCATGGATTTTTGTTTTTCCGGTCCGGATCTTGAGTGGATTCTGTCTCGCTATGCGTGCAGCGAAGCTTCTCCCTTCGATCGTGCTCGTGCATCTCAACGGGGAGTTGATGTGGATTTCGGGCATCAGTGTGAGGACGAGATCAACTCGTTGGCAAAGCCTCCCGGATCACTGGGAGATCTTGAGACGGCGGCAATTCGAATTGCATCAATTCAACGCAGAATTGACCCGCGAATGGACCCGGTTGCTGCAGCAGTTTTTGTAGCGGATCATGGCATCGCCGAAAGCGATGTGGTGACGCCATGGCCGTGGACAATTACAAAAGACATTGCGAAGTTAATGGCGGCGGGGAAGGCGGCTGCTTCAATTTTTGCTCGTTCGTCTGATGTGTTCCTTGAAATTGTGAATGTCGGAATAGCCACAGGAGACTCACCTGACGGTGTGCGTGATGAAGTTGTACGCAAGGGGGTCTCTGACATTCGAAGTGGACAGACAATGTCATCTGACGACGTGCTTGCTGCTCTCCATGTTGGTGTTAACACTGCGTCACGTCTCATCGCTGGCGGCTCACGGGTTCTCTGTGTCGGTGAAGTCGGAATTGGAAACACCACTTCGGCCGCGGCCCTGATTTCTTGGTGCACAGGGCTCAACCCACGCATCGCAACAGGTGTTGGCTCCGGCATTCCTGAGGATGCGCTTGAACGCAAGCGTCAGATTGTCGCTGACGCTGTCGAATCACTTGATCCAAACCTTGATGCTCTTGAAGCTTTGGGAAGAATCGGTGGGCTTGAAATTGCCGCGATGGTCGGTTTCATGATCGAGGCTGCATCGGTTGGTGTCCCGGTGATTCTTGACGGTGTGATTACTCTTTCCGCTGCGTGCATTGCCGAAAAACTGTGCCCTCAGATATCTGCATCGATGATTGCCAGTCATCAGTCGCCGGAGCCGGCCACGGTCGCGGCGCTTGAGTTTCTGAGTCTTCAACCATTGGTCAATCTGGGAATGCGCGTCGGCGAGGGAACTGGTGCGTTGGCAGTTGTGCCGCTGTTGCGTTCAATGTGCAATGCGATTGCTGAAATGGCGCGACTCACCGACCTGTGAATCAGTGCTCAAAAGCTTGACCAGTACACTTTTGGTATGCCACGCGATCTTGATCCCAGAATTTTGGATTCATGTGTTGAAGGCGTGGCGGCCACTCATCAACGTCTGTTAGAAGTAGTTGACGCACTGACTGCAGAACAGTTTGCAGCTCCATCGTCATTGCCTGGCTGGAATAGAACAACTCTTATTGGTCATCTCACAATGAATGCTTTAAGTTTTGTACACCTCATGGAGTGTTCATCACGCGCAGAAGTGGGAGACCAATATCCAGGCGATGCTGATGCTCGCCAGCGCGGCATAGACGAAGCATCTCAATGGGAACCAGTACAACATGTGAAGGAATTGCGCAGTGCAATTTATGCACTCGAAGGTGCATGGGCAAGAGCGACTTTCGAGATGTGGAATCACACCGGAAGGTCCGCATCGGGGACAATCGTGGCGATGCATGAATTACCCTTCTTACGCTGGCGCGAATGCCTCGTTCATCTAGTTGACCTCAACATCGGTTACACATACGAAGAGTGGCCCGATTTATATGTGCGTCGTGAGTTGGAGCGCCAGAAAATGGCATGGGCGGCGAGTCACCCCATGGGCCTGACCCAATTACCGGCAGACGCCATGAAGTTGAATGAGAAGTTGCGCTTAGCTTGGTTGTTGCAACGCATTGATGTCGAGGGTCTCCCGAAAGGCCCAGGGCTATGAGCAGGCGAATCATCGCGAGTCTTGTTTCGTTTGTCGCAACTATTGCATGTTTGTTGTCTCTATCGCCCTCGACTGCGAGTGCTCACGCAATTCTCGATTCATCTACGCCAAGCCCATCTTCGGTTGTTGCAGATTCACCTCCAGAGATTCGTTTAGATTTCAACGAGAGTGTTGAAGCAAACTTCAGCGACATCAGACTTTTTGATAGCAAACAACGGGAAGTAAACATTGAGGACGCTGTTCGATCCGATTCGGATATTTCTATTGTCTCTGCACAGTTGCCCGCGCTAAACGTTGGTATTTATGTAGCGGTATGGCGCGTTGTGAGCGCCGACGGTCACCCCGTAAATGGTGCGTTTCCATTCGAAGTGGGAGAGACATCGTCTGGTAATTCAAATGATCTGTTGCAAAAGATACTTATTGGTCTCAATAAAACTTCTGACCTAGAGACACCCATGGCACTCATGCGCTTCCTTGCTTTCTTGGGCACGATGATTCTTCTCGGTGCAGCTACCTTGGTGCGACAAGGGAAACATTTTCCAGAACGCGGTCTCGTGCGGCTGGCCCAGTACTCC
>JBIKZT010000061.1:0-6808 GCA_044354565.1 Ilumatobacteraceae bacterium | reverse complement strand
GAAAGCTCGGTGTCCTCACCGTTGGCCTCGGCGCAGTGGCTTCCACTCTCATCGCTGGCGTCGAATTAGCCAAGCGTGGCCAAGGTAAGCCCATTGGCTCCATGACCCAGATGGGCACTATCCGCCTCGGGAAGCGCACCGAAAAGCGCAACCCACTTGTGCAGGACTTTGTTCCGCTCGCACGCCTTGAAGACATCGTGTGGGGAGCGTGGGACGTCTTTCCTGACGACGCCTATGTTGCTGCATCACGTGCCGGCGTTTTAGAACAGGGCAAGCACATTGAAGCCATCTCTGACGTCTTGCGCGACATTCGCCCAATGAAAGCAGCGTTCGAACGCAAGTACGCACGCAACCTTGATGGTGAACACATCATGGCAGTTAGTAGCAAGCGAGAAATGTTGAACGGCATTCGCGCCGATATCAACCGCTTCCGCGATGAGAAAAAAGTTGATCGCCTTGTCATGATCTGGTGCGCAAGTACCGAGATCTACATCGAGCCAGGACCACAGCACGCAAGCATCGAAGCATTTGAAAAAGCAATCGACGCAAACGACGACGCCATTGCACCATCGATGCTGTACGCATACGCAGCAATTCTTGAGCACGTTCCTTTCGCAAACGGTTCGCCAAACCTTGCTGTTGACATGCCATTCCTTCGTCAACTTGCCACAGACACCAATGTTGCAATTTCTGGTAAAGACTTCAAGACCGGACAGACACTGATGAAAACAGTGCTTGCACCTATGTTGAAGGCACGTCAGCTTGGCCTTGCCGGTTGGTACAGCACAAACATCTTGGGTAACCGTGACGGTGAAGTTCTAGATGCTCCTGAAAACTTCAAGACAAAAGAAGAATCAAAGCTCGGTGTACTTGAAGACATTCTTGACCCAAGCAACAACCCAGACCTTTATGGAAATGTCTTTCACAAGGTAAGTATCAACTACTACCCACCACGTGGCGACAACAAAGAGGGTTGGGACAACATCGACATCTTCGGTTGGATGGGTTACCCCATGCAGATCAAGGTCGACTTCCTCTGTCGTGACAGCATCCTTGCTGCTCCGCTTGCACTCGACCTCATTTTGTATTCAGACCTTGCACAGCGTGCTGGCCTTGGTGGCATCCAGGAATGGTTGTCGTTCTATTACAAGAGCCCACAAGTTGCACCAGGCCTTCATGCCGAACACGACTTGTTTGTACAGCTTGAAAAACTGCACAACACCTTGCGTTGGCTGATGAATGAAGACCAAATCACACATCTTGGTCGCGAATACTACGACGACGTCGATTAACTCATGACTCGCTCTGCAGTTCGGGCTTTTCTCTTTGACGCTCTGTGTGTTCTCCTGATGGTTGTAATCGGTACTCGTAATCACGACACCGACACAGGCATCAGTGGAGTGCTCTATGTGGCGGCTCCATTCTGGATTGCAGTGTTTATTGCCCATGTTGCACCAATAATGCAGCGCACACCTGCAGAACCGAACAAGTACGTCGTGTGGGGATACACCGCTGTTATGGGAATGGTGTTGCGCAATTACTTATTTGATCGCGGTACCGCACCTGCGTTCATCATTGTTGCAAGCGTATTTCTCGGGGCCACCATGCTCGGCTGGCGTGCAGTGCTAGCTCGTCGTACTGCTAACTAGCAGTACCTACTTATCTAACGGAACACACCGATCACGTCACGCACACGTTGCGTTGTGCTGACAATATCTGCAACCAAAGTTGGCAAATGCTCAATTTCTGCAGCAGGAAAATCACTCAAGGCATAAAGGTCGTTTTCTTGTAAAACCAACTTGCCGTATTTCCACTGGTTGTTCCACGCATTGACTTCGTTAGCAACATCTAAATTCCACGGAGCATCTGGCATAACCAATGTAGACAGACGAATCATGGTGTGATGAACGGTCTCGCCAGGAACAATGCAGGCGGTGACAGCTTGCTCTTTATGCGTGAAATGCACTTCTGCATCCCAACCAATACGAGCATCACGCGTGACGTCGTAGCCGGCCATACCCAAGGCCGCCTCGAGTTCTTTGCGATAGCGAAACACCTGCTCGTATCCCAACTCGATACGCAAACCCCAATTGGCGCACGTGAGCATTGCAATGTTTGGCGTGACTGATGAAAAGGCAATAGATACATCCGTTTCGCCGCCTTCGATATCAGCCCAGAAAAACTCGCGGCCTAAAACTTCCGAAAAGAAAGAGACCAGCCCCTCAAAATCTGATCGTGCCGGAACTGCGACTGTGAGTCGTGGGCCATCAAACGCACGCCAGTCACGTGTGGCACGAAGCGATGTCTTTTCAACCTTTACCGAAGTGAAGGGAAATGGAAACTCCATCTCGTTGTCAGAAAGATCAACTGGTGTCGTCATCATCACAAACCCCATATGTGCGAGGTCTCCGGCTGACACAACAATGTGGCGATCTGATTCGAACTCGAGTGAGTACGGAGCAACGGGAAGGTTGGGAAGGTCGACACCCATTTCGGTTGTGCCGGCACGAGCAACAAGCAGTTTGTTTTCAATATCTATATGAAAGGTAACAACTCCGCTACCAGTGAATAGTTCAGCGGCGTTGTTCAAAAAGAATAATGGAATAGCAAGCACACCTTCTGAAGGTCCGCGACTAGGAAGCGGATCCCACCAGGCCGTGACGTTTGCTTCGCGAGCTAACCAACGATGCTGCCCGGGAAGAAACAGCAATTGAATTGTGAAATCCGCAGCAGGCATTGGTGCATAACGACCCGCCCAACTATTGACGTCACGAAGTTCTGCTTCGTCGATCTCGAATGTAAAAGAAGACGGTGTCGTGTTCAAGGGTGAACCGCCGGTACGTGGAAGTCTGCACGTTGGTGCTCACGAAAGTTGATACCGATGCCATTTGGGTTGTAGCTAGCGCCCGATTGCGCTGCACGGTTCGCCTGTACATCACATGCTTCACGAACGGCACGCAGCATTGCTTCAGCCTCGTGAGTTGTTGCACTGGCAAAAGTAAAGGACGGTTGTCCTTCGTCGTTGACGGAAACAACGACCCATGCTTCAGCATTACGGATAGGACAAGGACCAAGAAGGTCTGTGAGGTGACGGTTGATGTCACGTGCGAGGGATACGACCTCGCTACTTAGGGAAGTTTCTGCCATGAGGATTTGCATAATGCCAAGAGGGTGTGTCACCCAATATGACCCTTATGGCGTATGGGTTCCCCAGGCTCTTTATTGTGTGGGATTTGTGATGGCGCCGGTCTCGGCACCCTGCACAAGCTTGGCAAACTTCGCCAAAACACCTGTTGTATAACGCGGCGGGTTCGGCACCCATCCCTTGCGACGCTTCTTCAATTCTTTCTCACTCACCAGCAAGTCGAGTGCCTTAGTTGGCACATCAATGCGAATGATGTCGCCCTCGCGTACAAATGCGATGGGGCCACCATCGGTTGCTTCCGGAGCAACGTGACCAATGCAGAATCCCCACGTACCACCAGAGAATCGACCATCGGTAATGAGTGCAACTGTTGAACCGAAGCCGGCACCTTTCAATGCACCAGTAATTGCGAGCATCTCGCGCATCCCTGGGCCACCCTTCGGGCCTTCGTAGCGAATCACGATGACATCACCATGATTGATTGCGCCAGTCATGATTGCATTCATCGCGCCGTCTTCGCCATCAAAAACTCGTGCTGGCCCTTCAAATTGCATCTGCTCTTTGGTGAGACCAGCAACTTTTACTACTGAACCTTTTGGCGCAAGTGAGCCAGTAAGAATGTTGATGCCACCTTCTGTATGAATGGGATCACTCAACGGGTGAATCACAACACCATCTGGCGCGGCCGGATTTGTCTCAGCCAAATTCTCTGCCATGGTCTTGCCCGTGCAAGTCATGACATCACCATGCAATAAGCCGGCGTCAAGCAAATGCTTCATCAGTACCGGCACTCCACCAACGCGGTGAATGTCAGACATGTGAAACTTTCCACCTGGCTTCGTGTCTGCGATGTGTGGAACTTTGTCGGCAATTCTGTTGAAATCGTCGAGGTCTAGCGCAACACCTGCTTCGTTTGCGATTGCTAGAAGGTGCAAGACAGCGTTTGTACTTCCACCGAATGCGTTCGTAACAGCGATGGCATTTTCGAAAGCCTTCTTTGTCATGATGTCGCGAGGACGAATACCAAGACGCAACATATTCACGACTGCTGCTCCTGCACGTTGAGCATCACCTTCGCGACTGGGATCAATTGCTGGTGCCGAGGCTGTTCCGGGGAGACTCATACCGAGTGCTTCGGCAATCGATGACATGGTGTTGGCAGTAAACATTCCGCCACATGCACCTTCACCAGGGCATGCTGCTTTTTCAATGTCGGTGAGTTCAGCTTCAGTCATGGTGCCCGCGGCACATGCACCCACAGCTTCAAACACTGTGGTGATGTCGATGTTGTTGCCTTTATAAACGCCAGGCATGGTGGAGCCGTTATAGACAAACACACTTGCCAAGTTCAGACGTGCAGCCGCCATCAACATCGCAGGGATGCTCTTGTCGCATCCTGCTAATCCGACAAAACCATCGAAGCGTTCTCCGTGCACAACAGTTTCAACGCTGTCTGTAATGACTTCACGCGAGACAAGTGATGCGCGCATTCCTTCATGGCCCATGCTGATGCCATCTGAAACGGTGATCGTTCCAAATTCGAGCGGAACGCCGCCCGCCTCGCGTACACCGGCCTTTGCATATTCACTGAGACGTCGTAATGACATGTTGCATGGCGTCACTTCGTTCCATGCTGATGCAATACCTACCTGGGGCTTGACCCAATCGTCGTCGCCTAGACCCACAGCACGCAACATGGCGCGTGCAGCTGCTTTTTGAATGCCATCTGTAACGTCGCGACTGCGAGGTTTGATGTCGATAGGGGTGCCGTCAGAGTTCAAGGACATACCCCAACCGTAATGGCTGGACTAGTCCTTGCCCGAGGTACGTAAGAACAGCCACCCCACTGGCAACAAATATGCGAAATAAGTAATGACTCGAATGTTCTCTGCTGCGTAATGCCAACCAAAGAAGCCCTTCATGAAGTCATAGAAAGTACCCTCGGCCCAGATTCCCGACTTGATCTCCCACGCAGGTGAGACCAACCAGCCATCTTCAAAGCCAAGCAATTCGCGGTACTCATGGAAGAACTTGCCAAAGAGGCCGGCAGCGAAAAGAAGAAGCAGGGCACCAGTAACTCTGAAGAAGAGTCCAAGATTGAGCTTGTTGCCGCCCGCATAAACAAGACGCCCAAGAATTGCGGCGACTGCAAGGCCTAGGAAACCACCAATCACCACACTGACACCGCTTGATGACGATGTCTCAGCTGATAGTAGGAACAAAACAGTTTCGAATCCTTCGCGCAATACAGCAACAAACGCAATAACCATTAGCGCTCGCGTCGATGTCGCAGCATCAACTTGACCGCGCAAATCGGCTCCCAAATTGCGCGCGTTCTTTCCCATCCAAAAAATCATCCACGTCAGAACAGACGCAGCGACAATGGCAATTGTTCCTTCAATGAACTGTTCTGATTTGCCTTCGAATTCTCCAACGAAAATATTGAACGCGATTCCGCTCACCAGGCACAGCACTGCTGCAAGTGCAGATCCGCGCCATACGGCGGGGATGTCTTCCTTACGTCCGCACTTGACGAGGTACGAAATAATGATTGCGAGCACGAGCGAGACCTCAAGGCCCTCGCGCAGTGTGATGAGAAAGCTTGCGCCCATGAATTTTCCCTTTGTTAGGTTTGCCTACCCTGTTATGTTAGGTGACCCTACCACCAGAAGCAACTGCGGGGACGAAGTAAATCTGTTGGTTACTTGCGTTCTTTCGAAGACCCAAAGCCAAACAGGTTGCTAGCCACCTTACGCATCTGGATCTCCTCAGAGCCTTCCGTGATGCGATACCGACGATGGTGTCGGTAGATGTGCTCAAAAGGCATATGGCGGCTGTAGCCCACCCCTCCGCAGGTCTGCATTGCACGGTCGGCCGCATCGCAGGCCAATCGATTCGCACGGTAGTTACACATGGCCACCAGGTGAGTGACCTCCATATGGTGCTTCTGGTCCAACATGCTTGCGGTGTAGCGGATGAGTTGACGCAACATCGCAGCCTCTGTGTGAAGTTCAACAAGTGGAAATTGAATACCTTGATTCACGCTGAGTTTCTTGCCCCACGTGATGCGCTCATTTGAATATCGCACCGCTTCGTTAATGCAGAATTGTGCTGCACCAAGTGATGATGCTGCTTGACGAATTCGGTTTTCGTGCACGAAGTGTTGAGCTAGTTCAAGTCCCATCTCTGCAGGACCAAATAATGCTTCAGGGCCCACTCGTACGTCAGTGATGCTCACTTCAGCATGGTCTGTTGGCATGTTGAATGTCCACCAGAAGAACTCCACTTTGAAACCTGGCGCATCGGTAGGAACTAAGAACGCACTGATGCCTTTCGGATCTCCCGGTGTTCCACTAGTACGCGCAAAAATGATGTCGTGGGTGGCGTGATGCAAACCACTGTTCCAGCGTTTCATTCCATTGATGACCCATTCGTCGCCGTCTCTGTAAGCAGTGGTCTCTAAATAGGTGGCATCACTTCCGTGATTGGGCTCGGTGAGACCAAATGCAAGTCGTTTGGTGCCGTCCAGAAAGCCAGGCATCCATTCTTTCTTTTGGTCTTCTGTTCCAAAGTCACGCATCATGAGCACAGTGGGAAAGTTGCCCACAATGCTTGATTCGTTTTGTAGGTCGTTATGCAATCCCAAGCCTTTTGTTGCCAGAT
>JBIKZT010000060.1:0-6867 GCA_044354565.1 Ilumatobacteraceae bacterium | reverse complement strand
TGGCACGCCATTGAAGGATGTCACTCGCTCACAGATGCGTCGAGCTAAACGACTCGGGTTCGCAGATGCTCAGATTGCATACCTGCTCAAGAGTGACGAAATGTCAGTACGGGCTCATCGTGAATCGCTTGGTGTTATTCCCACCTACAAGACCGTTGATACGTGCTCTGCAGAGTTTGCAGCGCAAACTCCGTACCACTACTCAACCTATGAAGATGAAAACGAAGTGCGTCCGTCGGATCGTCCACGTGTCATCATTCTCGGTTCTGGTCCAAACCGCATTGGTCAAGGTATCGAATTCGATTACTGCTGTGTACATGCAAGCTTTGCGCTGCGAGATGCTGGTTACGAGACGGTGATGGTCAACTGCAACCCCGAGACTGTGTCAACCGACTACGACACTTCTGATCGTTTGTATTTCGAACCACTGACTCGTGAGGACGTTCTTAATGTGATCGCTGCAGAAACTCTTGCCGCAGGTGGAGTCGCGCCAAAGGTGATTGTTGGTCTTGGCGGTCAAACTCCGTTGAAGCTTTCTGGTCTCATCGATCCAGCGCTGATTGCCGGAACTTCGCCGCACTCCATCGACCTGGCGGAAGACCGCGAGAAATGGAATCAACTCTGCAACAGCCTCTCTATCCCGCAGCCTCCTGGTGGCACAGCCGTCACGTTTGAAGAGGCGAGCAAGATTGCGGCATCAGTGGGATACCCCGTCCTTGTTCGTCCAAGTTATGTGTTGGGCGGTCGCGCTATGCAGATCGTGCACGACCATGCCGCACTTGAGCGCGCCATGGATCAGATGGCTAAAGATGGAAGTCTTGGTAAAGAAGGCGGCCTTTCTGCTGAACGTCCAGTTCTCATCGACCATTTCTTGGAGGACGCAACTGAAGTAGATGTTGATGCCATTCGAGATCACACCGGTGAAGTGTTGATTGGCGGCGTTATGGAACACGTTGAAGAGGCTGGAGTTCACTCTGGAGACTCGGCATGTGCGATACCGCCTCAAACCTTGCCGTCATGGGTAGTCGAAGTCATCAGTGCCTACACAACTGCCATTGCTAATGCGCTCGATGTGCGTGGTCTTATCAATGTGCAGTTCGCTGTGTTGGGAACAACCGTGTTCGTTATCGAGGCAAACCCACGTGCATCTCGTACGGTTCCTTTTGTCGCTAAAGCAACTGGCGTTCCACTTGCAAAAGTTGCAAGTCGAGTCATGCTCGGAGCAACTCTTGCAGAATTACGTGTTGAAGGTTTGCTCACGCCTCCAGTTACTGGTGGACATGTTTCCGTGAAAGAAGCAGTGCTTCCTTTCAACAGGTTCCCAGAAGTTGATACAGCGCTCGGGCCTGAAATGCGCTCCACCGGAGAAGTGATGGGAATCGATCGCACGTTTGGTCGCGCTTTTGTTAAATCTCAAACCGCGGCTGGAACTGTCTTGCCAACATCAGGAATGGTCTTTCTCTCTTTGAATGATGGTGACAAGCCAGCAGGTCTTGTGGTGGCTAAGCGTCTGCGTGAGTTGGGCCTTGGCATCGCGGCTACAACAGGAACCGCTGCGTACTTGGCCAAGTTTGACCAGACAGTAGATCTGGTGGTGGGGAAGTTGTCTGAGATTGCAGGTTCGACAATGGATAATGCAGTTGACTTGGTAGCGCAAGGTGCGATCAGTTTCGTTGTCAATACTCCACATGGTCGTGGTTCTCGTGAAGATGGCGAAGCAATTCGTAAAGCAGCCAACTCAAACCGTGTGTCGTCGGTGACCACTGTTGAAGCGGCACTTGCTGCAGTCAATGGTTTATGGGAACAACGACTGTCTGAAGTTGAAGTACGTTCATTGCAGGAATATCACGGACGGGCATAATGAAACGACGTAGTGAACGGATTCTCCAAGAACTTGGTGGAGTGCAATGTGGCGGGTTAACTCTCGCTAATCCGTTCATGACTGCTTCAGGTACCAGCGGTCACGACGTTGAACTCGGTTCATATATGCCGCTTGATCGTTTGGGTGCAGTTGTTGTCAAGAGTTTGTTTCACGAACCATGGGAAGGAAATCCGGCTCCGCGTGTTCACCTCGCCCAAGGCGGCATGATTAATGCAGTTGGATTGCAAGGTCCTGGTGTTGTTGCATGGATACACGAATCGTTACCAGCATTGGAGGCAGCCAATGTCACAACAGTTGCCAGCATCTGGGGACGCACATTGCATGAGTATGTTCTTGCAGCAAATCAACTGCGCGCAGCTGGTCAAAGTATTTCAGCAATTGAAGTGAACTTGTCATGTCCAAACTTAGAAGGACGAAGTGGCATTATCGCTCACGACCCTTCACTTGCTGGTCGCATCATCTCTGCAGTCTGCTCAGAGTCGATTGTTCCGGTGTGGGCAAAGCTGAGCGCCAACACAGACCGCGTGGTTGAAGTATCGACCGCGGTGCGAGATGCGGGTGCATCGGCAATCACTCTCATCAACACGATGCTCGGTATGCAGATCAGCACATCATCGGGCCGGCCTTCGCTTGGTAATGGCGGCGGTGGACTGTCGGGTCCTGCAATTCGTCCCATCGCTATTCGTGCCGTACACGATGTAAAAGCAGCCATGCCAGATGTAGACATCATTGGTGTTGGGGGTATCGCGTCTGGAAATGATGCAATTGAAATGATGATGGCAGGAGCTCGGGCTGTTCAAGTAGGCACCGCGAGTTTTGCTTCTCCTTCGGCCGTGTGGGACATTGCGCGTGATGCAGGAGTGCGCATGAAGGAACTGGGGTTTTCATCCTGGGCCGATGTGGTGGGTTGCGTTCATCGGTCGTAGGGCTCGTTTCCTTCATTGATGGGTGGGCAGATCGCTCGCTCGGAACTATCATTGGATTATGGAAAGCACTATTCGAGATGTTCAGCGTGTTGCTGAGATCCGCGCTTACCGTATTCAGGCAGTCAAGTTGTCGTCCACTGCGAATTTGGCTCAGGTTTTTGCTTCGCCCAATACCTATGGCGCTGTGTACCTCGTGAAGTTGCTCGATGTGCATCCTGCGCTTGGCAAGGTTGTCGGTCGCCGACTGATGGACACTTTGGCGCTTCCATCATTTGTGACGGTCTCGCAACTTGACACCACACAACAAAAAGCCATTCTGATGGCATGCGGAGAACAGCATGACTGAACCGTTGATCTTCATCGTGTCTGGGCCTGGTGGTGCAGGCAAAGGAACCATCGTGGACGAGTTGATGACACGAGATTCGTCTTTGTGGCTGAGCAAGTCGTGGACAACACGCGCACAACGTGAGGGCGAGCCGGGCGATGCGTACGTGTTTGCCTCTCGTCAAGCGTTTGAAGAACGAATTGCTGCCGGTGGGTTTTTAGAGTGGACAGAGTTCCTTGGAAACTTGTACGGATCTCCTTTGCCAGAAGTTGACGCAGGGCGTGACATCGTGTTGGAAATTGAACTCAACGGTGCTCGCCAAGTCAAGAACGCACACCCTGAAGCACTCGTAGTATTCGTTCGCCCTCCATCGCGCGAGGAGCAACAGCGTCGCTTGCAGGGTCGGGGAGACCCAGATGAACATGTGGTGGAACGCCTTCGTAAGGCAGATGAAGAAGAACGAGAAGGCGCAGTATTAGCCGATTTTGTCGTGGTGAATGATGATTTTGAGCGCGCAATTGCCGAGATACAGGCATTTATCGGTGCAGCGAGAGACTCACGCCGATAACCTTGAGGCGACTTCGGAGGTCCCCCATGTCCCGTCAAAATGACTCCATGATTCACCCACACATCGAAGGTCTTCTCGACCGCGTTGACTCGAAGTTCAGCCTCGTCACGCTTGCCTCGTACCGTGCACGTCAAATCAATTCGTACTTCAACCAATTGGGTGAAGGTCTTGGCCACATGATTCCACCACAGGTGTCATCAGTTGCTCGCAAGCCTTTGTCAATTGCATTTGAAGAAATTGCTGCCGACAAGATTGTCAAGATTGAGCGTTTGCCGTTCGATGAACTTGACGAGCTTGAAGCAGAAGCAGCAGCCATCTTTGGTGAAGCATCTGAAAATGGCATCGCACTTGATGACGAGTCGTCAGATTCTGACGCTGAGTAAATAACTCTTTCTTTTCTCGCTTCATCATGTTGGAAAACGTTCAGGGTCGAAACATTGTCCTTGGCGTATCGGGCGGCATTGCTGCTTACAAGTCAGTCGAGCTGTGCCGCCGATTAGTTGACGCCGGTGCGTATGTAGCGCCCATCATGACTGAAGATGCTCACCGATTTATTGGGCCGGTCACTCTGTCAGCGTTGGCCTCAGAGCCGGTGCACACAAGTCTCTGGGACGATGCTTCGCCGATTCCGCACACTCGCCTTGGACAAAATGCAGATGTGATTGTTGTAGCGCCTGCAACCGCGCGAGTAATTGCGTCTTATGCAATGGGTTTATCGCACGATGTTTTAGTCGCCACATTGATTGCAACGCGAGCACCGGTGGTGTTGTGTCCAGCAATGCACACAGAAATGTGGGAACACCCAAGTGTGCAACACAACATTGAAGTTCTGCGGTCGCGCGGAGTAATCATCGTGGAACCACAATCAGGTCGCCTCGCTGGTGGCGATATTGGCACTGGACGACTTGCCGACACTGACTCCATTGCGAGTGCCATTGATTCTGTCCTTGCTTCCTCCCATGATCTTTCAGGTGTGTCTGTACTTGTGACTGCCGGCGGTACTCGCGAACCAATCGACGCAGTACGTGTAATTGCAAACCGCTCTTCGGGTAAACAGGGCTACGCCATTGCAGAGAACGCTGCTCGTCGCGGTGCGACCGTGACTCTTGTATCCACTGTTGATAGACCCACGTTGGCAAGCATCACGGTGATTCCTGTAGAGACTGCTGACGACATGTTGCGTGCCGTTACCTGTCATAGCGATTCGAGTGACGTCATTGTCATGAGTGCAGCCGTGGCAGATTTTCGACCAGTGCAACGTTCCGATGGAAAGATCAAGAAGGCCGACGGAGTTCCCGAGATTGTCCTTGAGAAAACGCCTGATATTTTGGCTGGGCTTGGTGCTCGCAAGCGCGAGGGCCAAATACTCGTGGGATTTGCAGCCGAGACCGAAGACCTCATAGTGCACGCTCAAGACAAGCTGGTTCGAAAGAATCTCGACCTCATTGTCGCCAATGATGTGTCGGCCCCAGGGGTGGGTTTCAGCCATGACACCAACGCGGTCACCATTTTGGGTGCTAACGGGGTACTGCAAACAGTCGCTTTGACCGACAAACACCACATCGCCAGTGCTGTATTGGATAGCGTGGTTGAGTTGCGGTCGAACCATAGCCCACACAAATGAAGGAGCAGTCGTGAGGAATTTCACGTTTACATCTGAGAGCGTGACCGAAGGTCACCCAGACAAGATGGCAGATCAAGTATCTGACTCAATTCTCGATGCCATTCTTGAGAAGGATCCACACAGCCGCGTAGCTTGCGAGACATTGCTCACCACCGGTCTGTGCGTCGTATCCGGTGAAATCACCACTGATGCATATGTCGATATCCCGGCCATCGCTCGTGCAGCAATCAATCGCATCGGGTACAACGACGCCGCATACGGTTTCGACGGCAACACCTGTGGCGTTCTTGTTGCTCTCGACGCGCAAAGCGTCGACATTGCTCAAGGCGTCGACAAGAGTGAAGAACAACGCAGTGGTATGAGTGGTGAAGACATCCTCAACAGCCAAGGTGCGGGCGACCAAGGAATGATGTTCGGGTACGCATGTAATGACACGCCAGACCTCATGCCGCTTCCAATTTGGCTTGCGCACCGCATGGCAGAGCGTTTAACAGAAGTTCGTAAGAGTGGCCTTGTTCCGTACTTGCGCCCAGACGGCAAGACCCAAGTGACATTTGAATATGTCGATGGTCGTCCGGTGAAACTCAGCACTGTACTTATCTCAACTCAGCACCGTGACGGCGTAAACCGTGAGACAGAGATTCGCCCAGACCTGATTGAGCAAGTTATCTTGCCAACTATTCCCGAGGCTTTCGCTGATGACAATCCTGCGATCTACATCAACCCAACTGGTAAGTTTGTTTTGGGTGGACCTCACGCAGACACCGGTCTTACTGGTCGCAAGATCATTGTTGACACATACGGTGGTATGGGTCGTCACGGTGGTGGCGCGTTCTCTGGTAAGGACCCTTCAAAGGTGGACCGTTCTGCTGCATACGCTGCGCGTTGGGTTGCCAAGCATGTTGTTGCCAGTGGTGCTGCAGAGAAGTGTGAAGTGCAAGTTGCTTATGCAATTGGTATGGCACAGCCCATCAGCATCTTGGTCGAGACATTCGGTACAAACACAGTGAGCGAAGAGTCAATCGAAAAAGCTGTTCGCGACGTATTCGACCTTCGTCCTGCTGCGATTGTTCGTGACCTCGATCTCAAGCGTCCTATCTATGCACAAACTGCTGCATACGGACACTTTGGTCGTACGGGTCCAGGATTTACCTGGGAAGTGTTGTCACGACTTGCTGACTTCAAGGCGGCTGTCAAACTCTGAGCGAGAGCTCACCGCTCGTTGCGTCGGTTGTACCTGATGTATCAGGCATCGACAAGGTATTTGACTATCTCATTCCGTCTGCTCTTGTAGGTCGCGCCGCGCGTGGTCAGAGGGTGCGCGTCAATCTGAACAATCGTCGTGTTGGCGGCTGGATTACGGACATCAAACCGTTTTCGCAAAGCACTGAAGGCATTGCGCTCGAACGCCTTTCGCCGTTGGTATCTATTTCGGGAACCGGCGTTGAAGACCATCTGTTGCCGCTTGTCTCGTGGGTGGCACGCAGGTGGATGGGTTCGCATCGGGCTGTATTGCAAAGCGCTTCATCGCCGCGTATGAAA
>JBIKZT010000059.1:0-6952 GCA_044354565.1 Ilumatobacteraceae bacterium | reverse complement strand
CACCATTTGCATGAACACGTGCGCGTTCTACTGCAAGACGCGACACCACTTCTTCGTACTCAGGCCCAATTGCGAGTTCCAGATGTGAACGCATCCACGAAGCAAGTGCTGGGCTCGCACCGCCTGTAGACACAGTGATCATTAACGGGCCGCGACGAAATGCAGCAGGCAATGTGAAAGCACAACGTTCAGGGTCGTCGGCTGAATTAATCCAGATGCCTTTGTCTTCGCATTCGTCATAAATGATTTGGTCAACTGCGGTGTTACCTGTTGCGGTAATCACTAATCGAAATGTGTCAATGTCGCCGGTTGCGTATTCGCGTTGCACAAGTGTGACTGGCATGTGTTGAAACTCATCAACAAAGAGGGGAGAGATGACGGTGACCTCTGCATTGGCAGCAAGGAGTTGCTCCACTTTGCGCAGGGCAATGCGACCGCCACCCACTACGAGAACGGGACGCCCCACCAAGTTCAGGTTCACTGGAAACTGCACAGGGGCAGGCTATCTAATACCTGACTAATCCAGTCATAATTAGGGTGTATCGGGGCTTATCCCTGTGGAATAAGCCTTTCAGCCCCAGCCCAGGTGGCATGTGTGCCGCTGCAGATGCGTTCTGGCAACAAGATGGAGGCAATCGGGCCATCGCTCAGATTCTGGGCATCGAAGATCTGGCAGTGGCTGGCGTCGTTCACCACATCCATTGTGAAGGTGATGAGGTAGCCATCGTCTTCACGGGTGCCACCAGGTCGCGGCGCAAACACAGCTTCGCTGGCGTACACGCCGGTCGGCAAGTGGTAGTTCTCTTCGGTGCCGGTCACCACATTGTGTTTGATGAGACCTTCAAATCCGAACCAACCGTGTGCGGGGATCACGCTGTACACGGTGTCGTATTTCTTGCCAGCAACTTGAGCGTTAATCATTCCGAACTCGGTGATGGTGTCTGAGAGCGGACCTTCGTTCACTGCACCTGTGCGCATGTTGAGACGCCAGCGATATGGACGCGATTGCATTGCAAAAAGATCGAGGAAACGAAACATACGATCTTCGAGAGATGCATCAGGTGGCACCGATGGCGAAGGGTCGTACTCGAAATAGCCATCAATGATGATTTCGTCGCCCTCTTCATATGCATTGATCCAATGCAATACATATGTTGCATCGCATTCAAACCACTTAATGTCCTTCTCCGTACCAAAGCGAGGGATAACGCCTAAGCGTGTTGGCATGTCGCGATGGAACTTTGTGGCGTACACACCTTTAGCAATGAGGTCTTCGTTCCAAAACAGTGGGCAATCATTCAAGATGGAATAGTTATCGGTGAAACACATATCGTGTGGCAAACGTGGCCCGGGTAACGGAACTGGTGTGTAGTGCGTCAACTCACCTTGTGCGTTAAGTACTCCGTAGTGCATGTATGGGTACGTGGTTTGGTAGTTGAAGAACAACAAGTCACCTGTGCGCTCATCAACTTTTGGATGCGCAGAAACACCGGCAGCAGGGAACGTGTTGTTCCATGAAGCCTTGCCTTTGTCCTCCAATGTGATGGGGTCTAGTTGATACAAGTCACCACATTGGTAAAAACTAGAAAGCGCAACCCCGTTATGTACAACAACGTCGGTGCTACTTGCATCTTTCATGCGAGTGCGTGCGCCCCAACCATCTTGGCGTGGTGATTTCAGAGGCGATTCTGCAAGTCCAGACCACTGCGGACCACCGGCTTCAAGTTCAATCGCCAAACCTTCTGTGCGCACAAACCTGTTGCGATATTCAGCATGGCCCTCGCGAAATGAAATGGCATGAATCATTCCGTCACCATCGAATGGGTGGTAACGCTCCATGGCGGGTACAAGTGGGTTCTCTGTGTTGCGCAAATACACACCGTTTAAGTCGGCTGGAATTTCACCTTCGATATGCATGTCGGTGGCAGTCCACTCGGTGGTTTGTGGTCGCCATGCGCCAGTGCGATACCGGTGCGTGTCGCCTGCGGGTAATAGCGATGGCCATTCACGTTCAATTCGAGTTCCCATATTTTCCCCCGGCAAATATCGAAGATTCCTTCGTATGGCCCTTACTGTATGCGTTCCTGCCCGAGCGTGCGACACCGAGGTACGGTCATAGGGATGTTGAACCGAGTCCCATTGGCCGAATTAGCCGAAACCGTTGCCTGGGTGGCTCGCGAACTTCGGCTTGTGGCACACGACGACACTATTTCGCGCGAAGACCTTGACTCGTTGGAGGCATTTGCAGTGCGTCGATTGGAAGAAGCATCAACTTCCAATGGTGGAAGTTCTGGTGGTTCTGTTGCGCCTCGCACCCCACGCAAGGGCTCTGCAAAAGATCAAGCACTGCAGGCATCTGCACAGCGGATACATGCATATCTTGTCCAATTCCCAGGTTCGTCTATTTCCGAAGTTGCACTTGCACTAAAGATGGCCATCACGGAAGTAACCGCCGCATCGCGTCGAGTGGGTTGGCTGTTGTTATCTGAAGAAGAACGCGAAGAACCAACCGAGCGTGTGGAGTCTGATGCCATTGGGGTCACTCGTGATCGTGCACGTGGTGCATTACAAGCTGCAAGTTTGATGGTGGCACCACTAAGTCATCAGGCCTACACCACGTTGTTGCGCAATGGGCGAGTGAAAGGCCCGAGCGTTGCACGAATCACACAGCTGTTCGGCTCTTGGAGCGCAGCATGCAATGAAGTAGGTGTTGCAACCGGTGATTCTTTGCGATCTCATTATGAGCGTCAGTGGACATCAGACGACTTGCTTGTATTTGTTGAGGAATTTCTGCGTCATCCAGATTTCTCAGGGGCAAGTCATCAATACGACGAATGGCGGACTACTCAATTACAGACGCGCAAAGTGCCTTCATTGGGAACAGTGCGCAACATTGTGGGCGGCACATGGAACGACATTCGTACTGCAGCTCTGCGACGCATGCGCGCCACCTGGGCTAGCTAAGAACTTGAATCTTCATCCATCGTTCTAGAGGCTTACTCGGAATCACGGTGTATGGCTTTGTATTGATGCCGTTTGGCGGACCGGACTGCGGCTCAATACACATGTGACCATCTGGCGCGTTGTACATCACCCAATGCGAGCAGTCACTCGACACTTCAATCGTGATTCCATCAATAGTGAGCTGTGGCATGGTATGTGGGCGAACAAAACAATCGTCGTATTTGCGCTTTGGTACAGGAACTTCTTGTGTTGTGGTGAGGCCGCTCACATCGCGCTGCAACATGGCGTCGAAATGATGATTTACATTGCGTGGAGACCGAAACCACGGATGCCAACCCACTTGCGCTGGCATTGGCTCGCTTGCAGTCAAAGTAAGAGTAGAAATAAGAGCACCTGCATCAAGAGCAACTGTGTGAGTAACAGAACCAGCGAATGGCCAGTCGCCACCTAGATCACACGTGAATGACGCAGAGGTGTTGCTGCTTTCAACTGTTGTCCATTCATGATCCAAAACTGTTCCATGCATTGCGTGCGACGATTGCGGACGCAGTGGCAATTCGTATTGCAAACCTTGAAACATGAAAACGCCATCACGCACACGACCTGCATACGGCACCATGGGGTATGCGCCCCAGTTCAACGTGTCATCTGCTTCAGTCACTAGCAATTCCACACCCGAAGCGATGATGGAGGAGATGCGAGCACCATGCGAAACATCAATAGACACCTGCAACTGATCGTTTGAAAGCTGCACAATTGCCATTGCTTCACCCTAATCATGTGAAGTAGCAAGACACTCTCGATAGCGTTGTGAATTGTGCGTGGCCTAGGAACAATCATCAACACGGCAACAGTCGTGGTGGGCGGAAGTGTCGGCTATTTCATTGGTCACCGCATTAAAGAATCCATTCGCACCATTGTTGTGCAGGTCATTGGTCTTGCAACTCTTGTGATGGGCATCAGCAATGTGATGGATACACATAATCTTGTCTTCCCATTGGTGGGCATGGTGCTCGGCGCAATCATCGGCGAATTGCTGCGCATTGAAGACCGCCTAGAAAGTCTTGGTGAAACGCTGCGCAAAAGGTTTGCAAAGGGCTCGGGCGACGAGAGCACATTTGTACAGGGTTTTGTGACTGCAACGTTGCTGTTCTGCGTTGGCCCAATGACCATTCTTGGAGCCATCGAAGATGCCAGTGGCAAAACACCGCAGCTCTACATCATTAAGGGAACGCTCGATGGATTCATGAGCATCATCTTTGTGGCGGCATACGGCATTGGCGCAGCGTTTAGTGCAGTGAGCGTATTCATTGTGCAGGGCTTGCTCACGTTGGGGGGCACAGGTATTGACTCGCTCCTCGATGACCGTATGCGGACAGAAATGTTCGCAGCAGGCGGGTTCACGGTGCTGGCCATTGGGCTGAACCTGCTGGAGATCAAGCGCATCAAGTTGGGTTCCCTGTTGCCAGGCCTCATCGTCACCCCCTTGCTGGTGGCCATATTTGCCCGTTAGGCATACAAATTCACCTGTTCACCCCTGATAGGGCGAATGTTAAATCAGGGCGACTAGGCACCATTCCCGCCATACCGTAGGCTCTTATGGTGATGTTTGGCCGATTTTCCCGTGGTATCTCGGCGGGCATTCTTGCCATATCTATTAGCGCAGTTTTCCCCGTGTCGGCCAGTGCCAGCAATGCCACCGATTACGTGGTCGTCGGCCAAGACGGTTCAGTAGAGGTACAACGCCTCACAACTGCACAAGCTATTGGACTTGGTGCAGATAGCGACATTCGCATGGTTGCTCCAAACAAGTCGATTCAACTCAATGAGACATCCACAGACAATGTTCTTGGTCTTGATGCTCCAGCAGGTTTACAGGTGGGTGATGTCATCCCAGATCGTTACATCGTGCAATTCACTTCGCGCACTGCATCAGCCGTTGCTGCAGCATCGTTGGCAGAAAATGTCACTGCTTTCTTCACAAATTCTGTGAATGGTTTTGTTGCAGACCTCAGCCCGGAAGAAGTTGCAGGCCTGCAAGCCAATCCAAATGTTGTTGAGATTGAACCAGACCGCGTCGTCGGCGTTGACACAGATCAAGCCGGTGCACCGTGGGGTCTTGACCGTATTGATCAACGCTTCAACCCACGTGACGGCAAATACACGTACACCAATACTGGTGAAGCAGTCACTGCGTACATCATTGACACGGGCATTTTTTCTACACACACAGAATTCACTGGGCGAGTGCGCAGCGGATTTACGGCAATCTCAGATGGTGCTGGTACCAATGATTGCCACGGTCACGGTACTCACGTTGCAGGAACTGTTGCCGGTACTACCTATGGTGTTGCAAAGACTGCACAACTCGTTCCTATTCGCGTGTTGTCATGCACAGGCTGGGGTTCCACATCAGGTGTCATCGCCGGAATCGAATGGGCCATTACAAACCACATTGCGGGAACACCAGCAGTTGCAAACATGAGCTTGGGCGGCGGATTATCGAGCGCCCTAAATGCGGCAGTTGCTCGTGCAGTTGCCGACGGCATCACCATGGTGGTTGCTGCAGGTAACAGTAATGCCAATGCGTGTGGAGCTTCCCCTGCAAGTGAACCTTTGGCCATCACAGTTGGCGCAACAGGCTCTACAGATGTTCGTGCAAGTTTCTCAAACTTCGGTTCGTGTGTCGACGTGTTCGCTCCTGGTGTTTCAGTCACGTCGTCGTACATCCGTAGCACAACAGACCGCACTTCTATGTCGGGAACATCTATGGCATCGCCACATGTGGCCGGTGTGGTGGCTCTGTATTTGCAGTCAAATCCAAGTGCTACTCCAGCAGTGGTGACGTCCACACTCATGGCTGCCGCAACGCCCAATGTGGTTCTTGATCCTGGCGTGGCTTCACCGAACCGATTGGTCTATTCAAGTTCTTTTGCGCCAGCGCCGGCTACAACACCTAGTGCGCCAACAATCGCAACGGCCGTGCCTGGCAATGCATCAGTATCGCTTACATGGAAAGCACCAGTATCAAATGGTGGGGCGGCGATTACTTCGTATCTCGTTCAGTATTCAACCAACGGAACCACATGGCAATCCATGGGAACTACTGGTACATCGGCAACTATTTCATCGCTCACTAATGGCATCTCATATTCGTTCAGGGTCTCTGCAATCAACTCGGTGGGCACAGGAACAGCTTCTGCAGTTGTTGTTGCTACACCTGCGCTCCCTGGCGTAGCTACTGCGCCACGGTCACTCACAGGTTCTGTTGGTCGTCAGACAGCAGCATTGTCATGGCAAGCGCCATTGTCTCCCGGTGGAAGTGCAATTACCGACTACACCGTTGAAGCTTCGGTGGACGCCGGCATTACATGGGCAGTCTTGCCAGATGCTGTTTCTATTCTTCGCACAGCAAGTTTTTCTGGCCTCACTGCTGGCACTGCGTATCAGTTCCGTGTTCGTGCGATCAATGCAGGCGGACCAAGTGTTCCAAGCAACACGGTCACACTGACGCCATTGTCGTTCAACCCACCATCGGTTGTGCGCTCCGTCACCGCCTCGGCCCAACTTCTTGGCGCTTATGTGTATTGGTCAACACCAATTGATATGGGTGGCGGAACGTTGCAGAGTTTTGTTGTTGATTACTCCGTGGATGGCGGCGCAACTTACAGCGGCAGCGTTCGCGTTAGCGCATCACAGCGCAATGTCACGTTGACTGGCTTGGCTGGCGGGGTAGAGCACCGCGTTCGTGTCCGTGCCATCAACGAATACGGCACTAGCGCTGAAGCAACAGTGCGTATAACTCCGATTCCATTAGTGGCACCAAGCGCGCCGCGATCTTTATATGTAAATGTGAACTACAACGCAGCATCGCTGTATTGGTCTACCCCGGCCAGCAATGGTGGTACTGCAGTGACCGGATACGTTGCGCAGTACTCCACAGACTCTGGTACTACATGGAGCCGTTCAGTAACTATCTCGTTTGTCA
>JBIKZT010000179.1:0-2510 GCA_044354565.1 Ilumatobacteraceae bacterium | reverse complement strand
TGGAAGGCAAAGGGTCTAGACATTTCTCCGATGTTGGAAGTTCCACAGAACCCGTACAACCAGACTCCGTTTATGTCGGTTGCTCAAGATCATGGTTTGGGCGAAGCACTCGACAACGAATTGATTGCACAGTCCCAAACTGCAATTGCCGATTCTCGTCCAGTAAACATCTCCGTTCCGATTCGAAATGTGAATCGCACCGTGGGAACGATGCTTGGATACGAAGTCACGAAGGCATGGGGCGGAGCAGGTCTGCCTGATGGAACTATCAAGATTCACTTCACAGGGTCTGCTGGTCAAAGCTTTGGTGCGTTTGTTCCCGCAGGTATTGAAATGCGATTAGAAGGTGACAGTAATGACTACCTCGGAAAAGGTTTGTCTGGCGGCCGCATCATCTTGCACCCACATCGCGAGTCCACATTTGTTGCGGAAGAAAATGTGATTGCTGGAAACGTCATTGGTTATGGCGCCACGAGTGGCGAAATCTTTATTCGTGGAACCGTTGGTGAGCGTTTCTGTGTGCGTAACTCAGGAGCCACAGCAGTAGTGGAAGGCGTTGGTGACCATGGTTGTGAATACATGACTGGTGGTCGCGTGGTGGTGCTTGGCGCTACAGGTCGCAACTTTGCTGCTGGTATGTCTGGTGGCATTGCATATGTGTATGACCCAGATGGTCAGTTGCCAAGCAATGTGAACTACGAGATGGTGGAACTTGAACATGTTGGTGGCGAAGATGAGGAATGGCTCCGTGCGGCAATCGCTCGACATGGTTCCTTTACTGAATCAGCCATTGCTGAGCGCATCTTGGCAGCATGGACTGTGGAAGTGTCACGCTTCCGCAAAGTAATGCCACGCGATTACAAGCGAGTTCTTGCAGTGCAAGCAGAAGCGGCAGCCGAAGGGTTGACCCAAGATCAAATCGACGACCGAGTGATGGAGGCAGCACGTGGGTGAGACAACCGGATTTTTAAAGTGGGGCCGTAGCGGTCCGACGCGTCGTCCTGTGGAACTGCGATTGAAAGACTGGAAAGAGGTGTACGAACCATTTGATGGTTCCATCTTGAAGAGTCAGGCAGGTCGCTGCATGGACTGTGGTATCCCGTTCTGCAACAACGGTTGCCCACTTGGCAACCTGATTCCTGACTGGAACGATTTGGTGTACCGCGAACATTGGCAAGATGCCATAGAGCGACTACACGCCACCAACAACTTCCCAGAGTTCACCGGGCGTCTCTGCCCTGCGCCATGCGAATCTGCATGTGTCTTGGGAATCAACCAAGACCCTGTCTCGATCAAGCAGGTTGAAGTCACCATCATCGATCACGCATGGAATGAAGGATGGGTGACGCCACAAATTCCAACATTGCAAACAGGAAAGCGCGTTGCAATCATCGGCAGTGGCCCTGCTGGTCTTGCAGTAGCCCAACAACTCACGCGTGCTGGTCACGAAGTGGTTGTGTTGGAACGCGCAGACCGAATCGGTGGGTTGCTTCGTTATGGCATTCCTGAGTTCAAGATGGAAAAGAGCCATCTCGATCGTCGTTTAGACCAGATGCGTGCAGAAGGAACAGAGTTCCGTACCAACGCAGATGTTGGTGGGGCAGTAGACGTAGAGATTCTTCTCGCTTCTCATGACGCAATTGTGATGGCCTGTGGTGCAACAGCATGGCGTGACCTAGATGTGCCTGGCCGGGAACTCGCAGGTATTCATCAAGCAATGGAGTACTTGCCAATTGCAAACAAAGTGCAAGAAGGCGATTTTTCGGATGCATCGATTGATGCAAAAGGAAAGTACGTTGTCATCATCGGTGGTGGAGACACTGGAGCTGATTGTTTGGGCACATCGCTTCGTCAAGGTGCAAAGCAAGTTATTCAATTGGAAATCATGCCGCGACCACCTGAAGAGCGTGCTGCAGGTAACCCATGGCCTCAGTGGAGCATGATTTATCGCACTTCGTCTGCACATGAAGAAGGTGGCGAGCGAATGTTCAGTGTGAATACTGAAAAGTTTCTCGACGATGGAAACGGAAACGTGCGTGCATTGCTGTTGAACGAAGTAGAGATGGTCAACGGTCGTTTCGAAAAGAAGGAAGGCTCAGAGATTGAAATTCCTGCCGACCTAGTTTTCTTGGCAATGGGTTTTGTTGGCCCTGAAAAAGGTTCGTGGATAGACCAATTGGGTGTGGCACTCGATGAACGCGGCAATGTGGCTCGCGGTGCTGACTATCAGACCAACGTTCCTGGCATCTTTGTGGCCGGCGACATGGGTCGTGGCCAGAGTCTGATTGTCTGGGCAATTGCTGAGGGTCGATCTTGTGCAGCAGGTGTGGATACATACCTGATGGGAGAGACATCGTTGCCATCTCCCGTTCTCCCCACAGCTCGTCCACTGCTGTAATCGCCCAAAAATAGATTCTGCCGGCGATGCGCCACCTTTTGGGGTGCTTCAGGCTCTACTGTTGATTGTCGTGTTGTTGCAACGTATTGGTCATCTCAAAAGTAGAACTGCA
>JBIKZT010000177.1:0-2520 GCA_044354565.1 Ilumatobacteraceae bacterium | reverse complement strand
AGACACCATTAAGGTGGTCTAGTTCATGCTGAAAGAGACGTGCAAGCAATTCATCTGCTTCCACTTGGATCGTGTTACCGCTGAGATCAATTGCCTCTAACAAGACTTCTTTTGGTCGCAGCATCTCGACATACAGCCCGGGAATAGACAAGCAGCCTTCGTCGTACACCCACTCCCCACGTGATTCAACGATGCGAGGGTTAATCAGTGTGATGGGTGTGCCATCAATGTCGTACACAAAAATCTGTTTCTGTACTCCGATTTGAGGTGCTGCCAGGCCAAGCCCAGGGGCCTGATACATGGCTTGCAGCATTGCTTGAGACAAGCGGACTACTTTGCCGTCGATATTTTCCACTTGTTCTGCCACAGAAGTGAGAACAGGATCTCCGTAGGTGCGAATGTCATAGGCCACAATCTGAAAGGCTACCTGTGGAGACAATGATGACCGAGGAACCTGACAAGAGAATTGCGCCTGACGAGCATTACTTTGCCCCGTCACCTACTAGTGCCGAAAAGACCACCGAGTTCGCCATCGATAGTTCACGTGGCCCTCTCTCCATGCGCTCAGGATCAGGAGTCTTTAGTCAACACGGCCTCGACAAAGGAACTGCCGTTCTGCTCGACATTATGGGCAGACAGAACCATGCAACATGCTCGCCAGGAACCAACGTTCTCGACATTGGATGCGGGTCAGGGGCAATCTCTCTCTCAATGGCAATTCAATACGCCGAGAGCACGGTGTACGCCATCGACATAAATGAGCGCGCCCGAGAACTTTGCGCAGAGAATGCAACAAAGAACAACTTGTCGAACATTCGCGTTGCTCACCCAGACGAGGTTGATGCCAACATTCAATTCACACATATTTGGTCCAACCCCCCTATCCGAATCGGCAAAGACGCATTGCATGAATTGCTACTGACATGGCTTCACAGGCTCACAGACGACGGAGTCGCACATCTGGTGGTCAGCAAAAATCTTGGGGCAGATTCACTTGCAACGTGGCTGACCAACAATGGTTTTGCCACCACGCGCATCGGAAGCAGTAAAGGTTTTCGCGTGTTGGAAGTATTAGCTCACCGCTAGTAACGCAGCGGGTCCACGTGCACACGCATGTGGGCACCAAACGTGGCCCTTAGTTGGGTAATTGCCTTCTCGAGATCATCTCGATGAGTGGCACGAAGCAATACTGCTTCCTCTTCACGCGCAACAAGAACCGACTCAAGTTCCGGAATATCTACTGATGTATGCGGCGGTGTCAAAGTGATTCGTGCAACGCATGAATATGGTGGCAACCCCAGTGCCCGACGCTGCGCCAAGACGGAATCTCTCCATGCTTGAAGAGCACTAACAACGTTGTTACTTGCCAAAGCAACCAACAGTGGATGATCTACAACTCTGCTCTGAATAACTACCTTGCCATTTGCCCCCACCATGCGAGCGGCGCGTGCAACTATTGCTGCAACTTCTATGGGGGCCGACATGCGAGGAGCCCCCAGATCACGGTCAATGTCTGCAAAGACCACACAGTCAGCCTGAGGCACTCTGTACAACACTGCTTCAGTGCCGATGAATACATTTCCCTTGGTCCATGACTCGTCTGAATCACTTGTTACTTCAATGACTGGATTAGCGCTAGATGCTTGTACTTGTGATGTCAATTGAGTGACTCCGCCACGAGGGACAAGAAAAGCAGAACGTCCGCATGAAACACACACGCCGCCCTGCTGCATTTCACAACGTGAACAAAAAAGAGTTCCGTCGTCTAATTGCGTGAGCAGGGAAAGACAAGTTGAACAGTTTTGCGTTTTACGACATGACTTACAGACAATGAGACGAGCTTTACCTTTGGTATTCAACACACAGGCCGTAGTAGCGCCGGGTGTAGAAATTGCTGTGAGTAGTTCTGTTGACAGCAACGATCCAGCAACAGGAACAGATGCAAGATCAACAATCTCAATTTTTGGCCATCCGTGCGCAGAGTCGACATGGATTGTCTTATCAACCCACCCCACAAGTGCTCCGAGTGAAGGGACAGCTGAGGTGAGAACTATTGGAACGCCAGCTAGCCGAGCGCGTTCAGTTGCGACTTCTGCGGCATTCCATGTTGGGGCTCTCTCTTCGTGAAGCGACTCATCATGCTCGTCAATCACAACAATGGCGCTAAGTTCCGCACACGGAGCAAATACAGCTGACCGAGCACCAATCACCACATCGACACCTGCACGTGCGTTGTCCCATTCGTCTGGAATCTCCGCAGTGACCAAACCTTTGCGGCGTAGAAACGCAGCACCAACATGTGCCATGCGCTGCGTCGGGCACACCACCAAAACCGAACCTGATTCGGCCAATGCAGAAACAACTGTGAGAGCAGACAATGCAGGTGGGATGACTAATAATGCGCCACCCTGGGCGCTCGCCTGCTTCGTGGCCGCTACAACTACGTCGTTGACATCGTTTGAAACTGCTCCATGCCTTGGATGCACAACACGCGCTTTCATACGCGGCGATGAAGCGCTT
>JBIKZT010000178.1:0-2520 GCA_044354565.1 Ilumatobacteraceae bacterium | reverse complement strand
CGGAATGATTATCCCTGGTGGATTTGGTCCACGCGGTATTGAGGGCAAGATCGCTGCTGCGGCGTACTCGCGCGAAAACTTGATTCCTTGCTTGGGTATTTGCTTAGGCATGCAAGTAATGACAATTGAATATGCGCGCCATGTTCTTGGCCTCGCAGATGCAAACAGCACAGAGTTTGATGCAGCAACAACTAACGCCGTCATCGACCTAATGGTTGACCAACGTGATGTCACCATGAAGGGCGGCACTATGCGCCTAGGTGCGTATTACGCGGTGTTGCAACCCGGAACAAAAGTTGCGGATGCCTACGGGGAAACTGTTGTCAGCGAGCGCCATCGCCACCGATATGAGTTCAACTACAACTATCGCGCGCGCTTTGAAGAAGCAGGTTTTGTTTGCAGTGGCACCTCGCCCGATAAGAGACTTGTCGAATTCATTGAGATGACAGATCACCCGTTCTGGGTTGGTACACAGGCTCACCCTGAGTTCAAGAGTCGTCCCGACCGCCCTCACCCGTTATTCCGCGAACTGATTGCTGCGTCTTTAGTGAATCGTGAGAAGCGTTTGTCGGGTGTCGCAGCACGTACGGCCTAGCAAATGAAACTGCCCAGTGCCGACGGGTTCATTCACTCTGAAGATCGCGATGTTCATTCCTGGGCGATGTTTCGGTTGGTGGAACGGCATGTAACTGCCCCCTCTGGTGACGATTTTCAGAGAACCTTTGTCAGTACTCCCGGAGCGGTAGGAATAGTTGCAGTTACCGACGACCACCGAGTCGTTCTCGTCTCCCAATATCGCGCAGCTGTTCACGCGTCAGTCCGAGAGATTCCAGCAGGTATGCGCGATGTGCCCGGGGAAGATCCTTTAGAAACTGCTCGTCGTGAACTACGTGAAGAGACGGGTTACAACGCCAGCACGTTTCAACGTTTGGGAGTGTGTCTGTCGTCGCCAGGGGTTACAGATTCCGCAGTGGAGGTGTACCTTGCGACTGGTCTAACACTAGGGAACTCTGAGCCTCACGGACCGGAAGAAGACTCCATGACTATCGAACATCACTTGTTCTCTGAAGCACTGGCGATGATCGATTGCGGAGAGATTAGTGATGCCAAGACTGTGTATGGGCTGTTGTTGGCCGCACGTCAACAGCCCAACCTCTTAGGCTGACAATATGACCGATCCGTCCACTCCCGCAGTGGCGCACGCACATGTTGAGTCTTTTCTGCAATGGATGACCGTGGAGCGCGGTCGAGCAATCAACACCGTTATCTCATACCGACGTGATCTTGTGAAATACGAAGATTTTTTGTTGTCGAAGAAGAAAACGATTCTCACAGTCGAAGAACAAGACATCGAGACATTTGTCAAGGTGATGCAAGCATCGGGGGAGTCAGTGGCGAGCACGGCTCGGCGTATCGCTGCAGTACGGATGCTTCATTCATATCTTTCGTCTGAAGATCTGCGGTCAGATAATCCAACTGCCCGCCTCGAAGGTGTCAAAGTTCCCAGTGGTGTTCCAAAGCCGTTATCGCTCGTAGAAGTCGAATCATTGTTGTCCGTAGCTACGGGCGAAAGTTCCACTGAGATTCGAGATAGGGCATTGCTCGAGTTTCTATACGCCACAGGTGCTCGAATTTCTGAAGCCTGCGATCTGAATCTTGATGACTTGGATTTGTCATCGCGAGTTGTGCGCCTCTTTGGCAAGGGCGCTAAGGAAAGAATTGTTCCATTCGGTAGGACGGCAGAGGAGTGTTTGCGAACCTATCTTGGTGTGTCTGGTCGAAATAACTTGATTCCCGATAACTGGGCGAAAGGGTCAGACCGTGATGCGGTGTTTCTCACGAACAAGGGCAGAAGACTAAATCGACAGAAAGCGTGGCACATTGTTCGAGATGCAGGTGTACGTGCTGGCATACGTAGCGAGATGTCTCCGCACGTGCTGCGTCATACGTGCGCAACTCATATGCTTGAACATGGCGCAGATTTACGCATAGTTCAAGAGATGCTGGGTCACGCCACTATCTCAACCACACAGATCTACACGAAAGTGTCGCAAGAGCGGTTGCTCTCTGTGTATCGAAGTGCGCATCCACGGGCAAAACAATGATGGTGCATCTTGTACGGAGAGCATTTGGCTCTTTTTCTAACGCAAAGCCAGAAACCACAAACGAGATTTCTCAGTTTCTTTTACCTGCTGAATTGAATCTTTGGCTCACTATGCCCGGCAGGGATCAGCGTCATTCAATCGACGTGTTAAAGCGGTTTCTTGTCTTGTGTCCCGATGCATCCCGGGCCCAAGGTGCTGCGGCCTTGCTGCACGACGTGGGCAAAGTGCAATCGGGGCTCGGATGGCTCGGGCGAATTGTTGCCACGCTGATTGGACCCCGCACTGATCATTTCCGTCTGTATCACCAACATGAAGAGCTTGGCGCTGAAATGCTGCGCAGTGTTAGTGACGCAGAAACTGTTGGGCTAGTGCGCGGTGAAGGGTCTGCTCTGGTGCTGGCTGCGCTTCTAGAAGC
>JBIKZT010000176.1:0-2524 GCA_044354565.1 Ilumatobacteraceae bacterium | reverse complement strand
CATAGAAGACCACACATATCGGGCAGCGCGAAAAGTTGTGTCTGACAAAGTTGCGGCGAGATTCAATTTGGACCCAACCGCACTCGACAAAAATTGGAGTCGTGCGCCACGCGATCATCAGATTGCCGCACTTGCAGCCATTACCCAATTGAATGTTCGCTACGTAACAGGCAAAGAAGATCCGTATGTCCGTGTTGATTGTTCTGGACTGTTGTGGTTGGCGTGGAGAACTGCTGGTGTAGATATGCCGCGACAGGCTGTGTCACAGATGGATCCGCACATGCGCGTGAAGCGAAGCGAAGCGATACTTGGTGACATTGTGGGCGAAGGAACGCATGTTCAGATTTACCTGGGTATGGGCTTGGCAATGATTCACGCGCCATTCAACGGCAAGTATGTGAAGTTCAAGAAGATGTCTGAGGAACAAGCAGCACGTGTTGTGTGGGCAAACCCCAGTTTGATTGCTACTTACCGTCTCTGACGGTTTAGTGAATTGCGCCGTCTGAACTACTGAGTGGCGATGCTTGTCGCCCAGTGCGCGTAGCAATGATTTCGCCAACAATTGATATTGCAGTTTCTTCAGGTGTTCTGCCGCCGAGGTCTAGCCCGATAGGTGAATGAACACGAGCCAAATCTGCTGCTGAGGTGATTCCTACTTCAGCCATGCGCTCTAGTCGCTTTGCGTGGGTCTTGCGACTTCCCATAACGCCTATGTATCCGGCTTTGGTTGCCAATGCACCTTGAATAGCGGGCACGTCGAATTTTGGATCATGCGTAAGGATGCAGACAGCATCGCGAGGTCCGAGACGCATTCCGCGTTCTTCAAACATGGGGGTTGGCCACGTAACGCGCACTTCGTCTGCCATGGGGAAGCGACGACGAGTTGCAAAAATCTCTCTGGCGTCGCACACGGTGACGTGGTAGCCGAGAATTTTGGCTACGCGTGCAAGAGCTGCAGTGAAATCAACCGCACCAAAAATCCACATGAGTGGTGGTGGAGAAAAACTCTCGATGAAGACTCGCACCGTTTGAGTGTCATTGAGATCTTCTGGTGTTGATTCACCATGTGGTCCGTAGTGGCGAACAATGGTGCGTCCTGCTTCAAGTTCGCCAACTGCATCACGTGAAACAACGCGATCGATCTCTGCATTGCCGAGAGTGCCTGCTGCTATGCCTTGCGGTGTGACAACGAGAAGTGCGCCTACACCTGGGCCTTCAATAATTGTGACGAGGGCTACGGGGGAGTTATCGCGAACGTGCGATGAAAAAATGTCGTACGGATTCATGGTCACCATTCGAGTGGCTGAATGAAAAGGTGGATAATGCCGCCACATGTGAGACCAACAGCAAACGCATCGTCATCGGAGTAACCAAACGTGACAACT
The DNA here is from genome assembly GCA_044354565.1 of Ilumatobacteraceae bacterium. Taxonomy (GTDB): domain Bacteria; phylum Actinomycetota; class Acidimicrobiia; order Acidimicrobiales; family Ilumatobacteraceae; genus UBA2093. The sequence goes on along the minus strand of JBIKZT010000176.1, from coordinate 1,139 downwards.
CGACTTGGCTGTTCGCCGGCCAAGATTGCGAGTGCTTCCGTTACGACTGCGCTTTCAACGCACCCACCACTGACGCTGCCAATGACTTCGCCATCTTCATTGACGGCCATTGCGGCGCCTGCTCCACGTGGGCCTGAACCTTGAATGTCGACGACGCGCGCAAGTGCAATGCGCTTACCTGCTGTTCTCCAGCGATCGATGTCGTCTAATAGTTCACGCATGATTAATGACCTTTGTCAGTTCTTCAAGTGCATCAAGGGAGTGGCCCTCAACAAACTTGTCTACATAGGGTAGGGCAGCAGCCATTCCCCGCGCTAGAGGTGCATAGCCCGGCGTGACTTTCAATGGGTTTACCCACACGGTGCGAAAGCTCACACGTTGCAGGCGTTGCATTTGCTCTGCAAGTACTTCTGGATCGCCTCGGTCCCAGCCGTCTGACAATATGACGACGATGGCGCCACGAGCCATGCCGCGCACACCCCATTCGTCATTGAACTGGCGCAGTGTTTCACCAAGGCGTGTTCCACCGCTCCAGTCGTGCACCTGGTCGCCCGTGGCGCGCAATGCTCGGTCCGGGTCTTTCGATGAGAGTTCACGAGTGACGCGAGTAAGACGCGTACCCAAGGTGAAAGCTTCCACGCGCTGACGACCTGCGACGCCGGCATGAACGAAACGCAGCAATGCACGTGCGTATGGCTCCATGGAACCGCTGACATCAAGGAGAAAAACAATGCGGCGAGGGCGGTCACTCTTTGTTGTCCAACGACGACGCATAGGTTCGCCGCCAGCAGCGAGTGATGCTCGAACTGTGGCACGCATGTCTGGTCGACGGCCACGGGAACGAGTGGGCGTCATGCGTAGCGCTGGTCGAAGTGCGCCGGCAAGACGTAGTGACTCCATGAAGTGTTGTGCTTGACGCATCTCGTCGTCGGTGTAATCAGCAAAGTCTTTGTCGCGAAGAGTTTCCACGCCAGAGAACCGCAGCGTAAGTGATGGCTCATTCGAAATCTCTGCTGTGCCGCCTTCGGCACCCTCTTCTTCAGTGTCAACTGCCAAAGTGATGTGCAGTTCTTCTTCATCTGGTGCATACGGAGATTCTTTGTGTTCCCAAAACACGGCAAACGCTTTATTGAAACCAG
>JBIKZT010000002.1:0-60587 GCA_044354565.1 Ilumatobacteraceae bacterium | reverse complement strand
AAAGCCAATGCATACGGACACGGTGCGATTCCTGTTGCTAATGCTGCATTGAACGCCGGAGCAGAAGGTCTATGCGTGGCACTCATGGACGAAGGGGTCGCTTTGCGCCGCGCTGGTATTACTGCACCAATTCTGGTGTTAAGCGAACAACCAGCAGAACTTTCCGAACTACTAGTCGGGTATGAACTTACTGCGACTGTTTCCACTACTCGTGGTGTTGCTGCGCTAGCCAGTGCCGCCACTGCTGCGAGCAAAGTTGCACGTGTGCATGTCAAGGTTGACACTGGAATGCATCGCGTAGGTGTTGCTCCACGAGAGACTCTCTCGCTGATTCGATTTATGCAATCGTTTGATTCAGTGTTGTTGGAAGGCGTCTATACACACTTTGCTGTTGCGGACTCTCCAGAGCATCCAGCAAATGTGCAGCAATTGAGATTGTTTAACGAGGTTCTTACAGAACTTGCAGCACACGGTATTGAGCCCCCGCTCGTACATGCAGCAAATAGTGCTGCAGCGTTGGCCAATCCGGACTCGCGTTTCTCTATGGTGCGTCTAGGTATTGCAATGTACGGACTCCTTCCAGGTGATGGAGTAAAAGAACTGTGCCGTGGGCTTATCCCTGCGCTTGCATTGAAAAGCCGTGTGTCAGCAATTCGTTGGATTGAAGCAGGTGAGGCAGTGTCGTATGGATTGCGTCGCCCAGTTGAAGCATCAACATTGATCGCCACAGTTCCACTGGGCTATGCCGACGGTGTACCGCGGGCATTGGGTGAAACAACAGTTGGCGTTTTGTTGAATGGCGTGCCACGTCAGTTTGCAGGAACTATCACTATGGACCAACTCATGATTAATTGTGGAACTGATTCTTCTGTCATGGTGGGCGATGAAGTGGTGTTGATTGGTCGCCAAGGTGAGCACGTTGTTACTGCAGATGAATGGGCGAGCGCAACTTGCACCATTGGTTATGAAATTGTGTGCGGCATTAGTGCACGAATTGGTAGGCGATACCAATGATTGATTGTCTATCTCGCGGAGTCGACGACACGCATCTCATTGCTGCTGCAATTGCGCGTCTAGTACGACCACGAGACATTGTGGTGTTATCAGGCGACATGGGTGCAGGAAAAACTGCATTCACGATTGGTTTTGCTAACGCACTCGGAGTCGATTCGCAAGAATATGTCTCTTCCCCAACTTTCAATTTGGTGCAGAGCTACACCTCTGGTCGTATGCCAATTCAACATGCAGATTTGTATCGCTTGTCGAGCCGAGCCGAAGTAGAAGATCTCGGTCTTCGCGAATTAGCTGATATGGGTTCTGTCGTTGTAGTGGAGTGGGGTGATGTTGCTACTGAAGTTTTGGGTGATGCACTCACGGTGCACCTTGCACAGAATGACGTCACAGACGATGCCCGGGACATCACAATTTCGGTATCGGGTCACGGATGGGATTCGCGTTGGGATCAACTAGTCACTGCGATTCGTATATGGAGTCTGAACTGATGATTCTTGGAATTGAAACATCGGTAGAGCATGTGGGCGTTGCGCTTGGTGATTATCGCGGTATTCGTGCGCATTCAATGTTGGCGAGCGATCGTCGACATGCAGAGTCGCTCACGCCAATGATTCAGTTCGTCATGCAGCAAGCCGAAGTAGAGATGTCTGACCTTTCTGCAGTTGCTGTGGATGTTGGCCCAGGGCTCTTTACCGGTATGCGGGTGGGTATTGCTGCTGCACAATCAATTGCATGGGCACTCGAGTTGCCAATGATTCCAGTGTGCAGTCTTGATGTGGTTGCAATGAACGCTGATTGGTCTGAGTCAGTAGTGGCTGCTTCATTAGACGCACGACGTGGCGAGGTGTATTGGGCGTTGTATCGCATGCGAACAATTGGTGCAGAACCACAACGCATTACCGAACCTGTCGTGACGTCGCCCGAAGATCTTGCAATTCATCTCGCAGACCGCGGTGAAGAAATTATGTGTGTCGGTAGTGGCTTTGATCGCCATACAGAAGTCTTCCAAGCATTGCAGTGGGCGAAATTCCTGGGCGCATCTGGTTCATACCCGTTAGCTACTCATTTGGTTACGCTTGCCGGTCAACGGCTGGCTGCAGATGTCACAGTTGCCCCAGGTGCAGTTGAACCTATGTATTTGCGTGCACCAGATGCAGAAATCAATTGGCAAATTCGCGGAGCAGCATCATGAGTTTCCTGCGTGAACGCGCAACCGATGCATTAACGACTGAAATCATGCGCCGTCGTCACTTGCGCCGGATCCTTGACATTGAAGAGCAGTTGTATCCGAAACCATGGACTCATCGCACATTTGTGACCGAGTTAGCCGAGATGCGCACCGGTTCGCGTTATTACCTTGTGGCGTATGTTGGCGATGTGCTGGTGGGGTATGGCGGCATGTGGTTTAGTGGCGACGATGCACACATCACAAACATTGCAGTTGATCCAGCTTGGCAAGGTCGTGGTGTGGCAACAGAAATAATGATTGACCTGTCCATCTTGGCCCACGATCGTGGATGCACTGCAATGACTCTTGAAGTACGCCATACAAATGTTGCTGCGCAGTCGCTGTATCGGCGTTTCGGTTTTGTGCCAGCCGGTATTCGTAAGCGCTATTACGAAAACAAAGACGATGCCATCATTATGTGGGCTCATGGTGTGGACACCAGTGAATTCATGGAACGTGTGCGACTCATTGAGGCGAGACGACCATGAGCAAATTTATTGTGAACGAGTCAACTGTCATTCTCGCGTTGGAAACAAGCTGTGACGAGACTGCGGCATCTGTAGTGATGGGTGGCAATGATGTTTTGTCGTCCATCGTTTCGAGCCAGATAGAGATTCATGCTCGCTTTGGTGGTGTAGTTCCAGAAGTGGCTAGCCGCGCCCACATGGAAGCACTGATTCCGGTGATGCAATCTGCCATTACCGAGGCGGGAATTCTTCCATCACGTATTGATGCAGTCGCTGCAACTGCAGGACCAGGTTTGATTGGTGCACTGCTTGTTGGTGTATCTGCGGCAAAGTCTTTGGCATTGGTGTGGGATAAGCCATTTATTGGTGTGAATCACCTCGAAGCGCATTTGTATGCCGGACTGCTTGATGATCCAACGCTTGAGTTTCCGCTCGTGGTGTTGTTGGTCTCTGGTGGACACACAATGATTATTGAAATGCGTGGTCACGGCGACTACACAGTGCTTGGTCGAACCATTGATGATGCAGCAGGTGAGGCCTACGACAAAGTGGCTCGATACTTGGACCTTGGTTATCCCGGCGGGCCAGTGATCGACCGTATTGCATCAGAAGGCAATGCTGAAGCAATCGATTTTCCACGAGCCATGGAACACGACGGACTCAATGTTTCGTTTAGTGGACTCAAAACCTCAGTCATTAACTATGTGAAGAAGAATCCCGATATTGCCAACATTGATGTTGCAGCGTCATTCCAGGCAGCAGTGGTCGATGTGTTGTGTACAAAAACGATTCGTGCTGCTCAACAGATTGGTGCAAAAGGAATTGTGTTGGGCGGAGGAGTTTCTGCCAATTCACTACTTCGCGCACAGATGAGCGAACGGGGAGCAGCAGCCGGCTTCAAGGTGGCGCTGCCTAGTCGGGCCATGTGTACAGACAACGCTGCAATGATTGCAGCAGCAGCGTGGCATCGTTTGGGTTCTGATGGTCCAAGTTCGTTGTCATGTGGCGCATATCCAAACCTCAAGCTTGATGCGGTTCCACGATGACACGGCATCCACTTATCTTGCGCGGTCGTGAGTTTCCTATCCCTGTTGTTCTCGCACCTATGGCGGGTGTAACAAACATTCCATTTCGCGCGCAGTGTCGAACATTTGGTCCTGGCCTCATTTACGTAAGCGAAATGGTGATGGCTGCTGCATTAGTACACGGCAACGAGAAGACAAAAAAGATGGTGGCGTTTGCGCCGAATGAGGATTTTCGCAGTCTGCAGATTTATGGCAGTGATCCTGAGTTTGTTGGTCGAGCAGTTCGTGCACTGTGTGAACAAGACATCGCTGATCACATTGATATGAACTTTGGTTGTCCCGCCACAAAAGTGACTCGCAAAGGTGGTGGTGCTGCAGTTCCAGTGAAACGAAACCTGACTCGCGCAATCATGGATGCAGCAGTTGCCGCAGCAGCACCTCATGGTGTGCCCATCACGTGCAAATTTCGCATTGGTATCAACGACGACATCACCACATTTCTCGACACCGGAAAAGCCGCTGAAGACGCAGGAATCGCAATGATTGCGTTGCATGCGCGCACCGCAGAACAGCACTATGCCGGTCATGCTCATTGGGAAAAGATTGCTGAACTAAAACAAGCTGTCACAAGTATTCCTGTGCTTGGTAACGGCGATATCTGGGAAGCGCAAGATGCGATTGACATGATGAACCAAACGGGCTGCGACGGTGTTGTGGTGGGGCGTGGATGCCTTGGTAAGCCGTGGTTGTTTCGCGACCTGGTGAATGCATTTCGCGGAGAAGAAGTGCAAGCATCGCCAGATCTCGGGTTTGTTCTTGGTGTGATGTTGGAACACGCTCAAGGGCTGATGCAGATTATGGGCCCCGAGTTTGGTATCCGTAATTTCCGTAAGCATTGCGGTTGGTATCTCACGGGGTATCCAGTGGGTTCAGAAGTGCGCCGTTCTTTTTCTACGGCTGCCACATTTGCAGACCTTGAACGGGTGGCAGCGGGGCTTGATCACACAATGCGTTTGGTTGAAGGTGGTGAACGCTTTGCTCGCGGTCATACCAACGGACCAATCAAAGTGGTGCTGCCTGAAGGTTATTTAGAAAACCGCGATGATCTCACTGTGCCTGATGATGGACATGAGATGGCGTTAAGTGGCGGCTAGATAAGTTTCGATAACACAACTGCCACGGCAACTGTCACAGCGTTCATAGCAATCATGGTCGTATTGAACCATTTCGTTTGCTCGTGAAGTCTTTTTTCTAGCGTTGTTTCAATACTCAACTGAAGTGCTTGTATGTCGGCCTTGAGTTCATCGCGTAGGTGTTGCAAGTCGGTTTTGGTAGCAACGTCGGCCCAGCCGATAAGAGGAAGTAGTTCCATAAGAGTGTCTGCTGCCTCCTCACTCAGAATCTGACCTATCGCGGTCCGTAATTGAAATCTAGACGCTTCTGTAATGCTCATGTCAAGGATGTGTGCTGGCGTCGTAGAGTTCAAGAATGGCCACTGACCTCACCATCGTGCTTGCATCGCGTTCTCCGCGCCGTGTTGAGTTGTTGCACCGCCTCGTCTCTGACTTCATTGTTATGCCTGCCGATCTTGACGAAACTCCGCATCCGCATGAAGACCCGGTTGCATACGTGCGACGTCTTGCCCTACAAAAAGCACGGGCCGTATATTTGGCAAGCGAGGCAACGTCCGTTGTGGTTGGTGCAGATACAACTGTTGATCTGAATGGCGACATTCTCGGTCAACCAATAGATGACGACGACGCCCGACGCATGCTGCAGCTTCTTAGCGGTACCACTCATCGGGTGCACACCGGCGTGGCAGTAGTGAGCAATCGTGGGGAACAGGTCAACGTCGTCAGTTCAGACGTGACCTTCATGCCCATCTCACCTCAGATGCTGGCCTGGTACATCGGCACGGGTGAATCGGCCGGAAAGGCGGGTTCATATGCCATTCAAGGCCATGGCAGTGCCTTGGTGGCTATGGCCAGCGGGTCCATGTCCAATATCGTGGGCCTTCCCCTGGCCGAAACTGCCGTATTGCTGGCCTCCGCCGGGGTAGAAGTAGCCCCATCTGCCCACGAGATATAGCCCCACGGTTGCCGTTCCTGGCCTGTAGTCCGTATCATTAGCAGTCGCACTCCTAGAGTGCTAACCCCGAGTTGGGTCCCCCTGCTCGGGTCAATATCTGCTCACAGCCGATTTCTCGGAGGAACATCATGAATCTGAAGCCACTCGATGACCGCATCGTTGTCAAGCCCAGCGAAGCGGAGCAGACCACAGCATCTGGTCTCGTCATCCCTGACACTGCAAAAGAAAAGCCACAGCAAGGCACCGTTCTTGCTGTCGGTCCTGGTCGCTGGAGCGACGACGAAGGCAAGCACTTCGCACTCGATGTAAAAGTTGGAGACATTGTTCTCTACAGCAAGTACGGCGGCACTGAAGTGTCACATGGCGGAGACGATCTTTTGATTCTCACCAGCCGTGACGTCCTTGCGATTGTTGGGAAGTAGTCCACAACATGGCAAAGCAATTGAAATTTCACGACGAAGCTCGTCGTGCACTTGAAGCTGGCGTCAACAAGTTGGCCGACGCTGTCAAAGTGACTCTCGGACCTAAAGGTCGCAACGTTGTGCTCGACAAGAAATTCGGCGCGCCAACAATCACCAATGACGGTGTCTCCATTGCAAAGGAAGTCGAACTCGACGATCCATTTGAAAACATGGGTGCGCAGTTGGTGAAGGAAGTTGCTACAAAGACAAACGATGTTGCCGGTGACGGAACAACAACAGCAACTGTTCTTGCTCAGGCAATGGTGCAGCACGGCATGCGTAACGTAGCCGCTGGTGCAAACCCAATGGGCCTCAAGCGCGGAATGGAAAAGGCAGTCGCAGCGGCTGTCGAGTCCATCAAGAGCCAGTCAAAAATTGTTGACGACAAGAGTGATATCTCCAGCGTCGCAACCATTTCTGCAGCCGATGCCACCATTGGTGGCGTTATTGCTGATGCAATCGACAAAGTAGGAAAAGACGGAGTAGTAACCGTTGAAGAAAGCAACACTTTCGGAATTGAACTTGAGTTCACCGAGGGTATGCAGTTCGACAAGGGTTACTTGTCTCCATACTTCGTCACCGACCAAGATCGTCAAGAGGCCATCATCGATGAGCCATACATCTTGTTCTATTCGTCGAAGATTTCGTCTGTTCAGTCTTTGTTGCCAGCACTCGAAGCAGTTATGAAAACTGGTCGCGCGTTGCTCATCATTGCTGAAGATGTTGAAGGCGAAGCATTGGCAACACTTGTTGTCAACAAGATTCGCGGAACATTCAACTCCACAGCTGTAAAAGCTCCTGGTTTTGGTGATCGTCGTAAGGCAATGTTGCAAGACATGGCTGTTCTTACTGGTGGCCAAGTCATCAGCGAAGAAATTGGTCTGAAGTTGGAGAACGTCACACTCGATCTTTTGGGTCGTGCAAAGCGTGTCATCATCACTAAAGACGCAACAACCATTGTCGATGGAGCAGGCGAGAAGGCAGAAGTTGTCGGACGCATCAACCAGATCAAGACAGAGATCGACAACACTGATTCCGATTGGGATCGCGAGAAGCTCCAAGAGCGTCTCGCCAAGCTTGCTGGCGGCGTTGCTGTCATCAAGGTGGGTGCTGCTACCGAAGTTGAACTGAAGGAAAAGAAGCACCGTATTGAAGACGCAGTGTCTGCAACACGTGCCGCTATCGAAGAAGGTGTTGTTGCCGGTGGTGGTACCGCACTCCTTCGTAGCCGTCCTGCTGTACTCAAAGTTGTTGAAAGCCTCACCGGCGACGAAGCAACTGGTGCTCGCACTGTGTATGAAGCATTGGTCGCTCCGGCCAAAGCCATCGCAGACAATGCCGGCATGGAAGGTTCAGTTGTTGTTCAACGAGTCGAATCAGAAAAAGGTTCTATGGGCCTCAACGCTGCAACGGGCGAGTACGTCGACCTTGTAGCTGCGGGCATCATTGACCCAGCAAAAGTGACACGTGCTGCATTGCAAAATGCCGCATCCATCGCTGCGCTCGTCATGACCACAGAATGTCTCGTCGCCGATAAGCCAGACAAGAACGCTGCTGCCATGGGCGGCGGCGGAATGCCTGGCGGCATGGGGATGATGTAGTTCCGATTTTGGAATAAACACATCCTTGGGTCGGTTGTACCCAGAGCCTCCCGTTGATGGCCCGGACCGAATGGTCCGGGCCATCAATCTTTCTGCGCCTACGGTGTAGGAATGCAGAAACGTTGGACCGGAGTGTGGGTCTTTCAATTACTTGAATACGCAGTCGCTCTCATGCTGGCCTCGTATGCATCTCGCGCTGTAGAACCGATTGTGCCGGCCCTAGTTGCTGGAGCAGTGTTACTCAATGCGGCTCTGTTCGATGGGCCATTGTCTGCGTTTCGTGTCTTCAACACAGCAACGCATCGCGCCCTAGGCATCTTCCTCGGTCTAGGCACCATCGTCATTGCATTTCTTGGAAGTCTGGACATGACGAATCGCGCAACACTTATCTTGACTGGGGTGGCAGAGGTGTTCATCTCGGTACGCTTTGGGTATGGCATTCGAACGACCAGTAGCAGATCTAAATAAGTTGATTGCAGCTTGGGAATTATGGGAAAAAGGCGAAGAGATGCCAGGTCGCATTCTCGCCAATCTCAAGACCGCTGGTATGGCAGAAGTGCTTGCACAGTTGAAGGCGTCTGGGTGGACGCCAACTGAATCGTGACCCATCGCCGCGGTGGTGCTCAGCACATCCCGCGTCCAGATGATTGGCGTATCGGAGATGCGCCGCACTGGGAGTCACTCGATCTTTCAGTACTTCACGACATTGATGAAATAGAACGTCGCCTCGTGGTGCACGCGAATGAAACGTTGCAGCCAAATGAAGAACTCAATCAAGAGTGGGTTGCCGATGCGCGTGCAGCTGCTGTTCTTGTGCCGTTGATGCTGGTGAACAAGGTTCCTTCTGTTTTGCTGACTCGTCGGGCAGATCATTTGCGAAGTCACGCCGGCGAAGTGTCTTTCCCTGGTGGGCGTATGGAAGAAGGTGAACTTCCTCATCACACCGCAATTCGTGAGGCATACGAAGAGGTTGCACTTCCCATTCAGATGGTCAATGTGTTGGGTACAATGCAGCCAATCACAACGTTCGTCAGCAACAGCCACATCACGCCCGTGTTGGCACGCATTGATGGCGAGCCACTTCTTGAAGGCGATGTTGGTGAAGTGGCACGTGTGTTCACTGTTCCACTTATTGAACTAACGCGACCAGACACATACAGAAGTGAATGGTGGCCAACTCCCCGCGGCGATATCAACCTTCACTTTTTTGAATTAGACGACGAAACCATTTGGGGTGCTACTGGTCGTTTGTTGTATCAGTTGCTCACTGTGGTGACGGCTAAGAACTAAGGGCCTGCATAGGTTCGCACGAACCGATAGAAGGTTTGTGCCCACAACGTGCACGATGCTCGCACTACTCGCGGTCGACGCACGCAGTCGGCCTGCATGTCTTTCAGAAACACGGCGTCAACTCGTGCTCGCAGTGAAGAAATCCATTTTGTTCCATTGTCGAGACGTGAATAGTTGCGATATCCAAAGTCGTGACGACGACATGCGTTACGAAAATCAAAAGTCCTTCCAGTACTTTCAATAATGGGTGCTGAACAGCCGTCTGAACTCCAGTCGAGACGTGCGTCATGTGTAGGGGATTCAGCAGTACTGATGAACGTTGCGAGTGGTGTACGAAAGACGTACATATCGATTTGGGCCCGTGGCGATGGCGGGGAGAAGAGGGCCACCGATAATCCCGCAGTGGCAACGAGTGAACACATGAAAGCCATGCGAACCTCCTTCGCATACTTGTGTGCGAAGGACTATGTCAGTGGGAACTATTTAGCCACGAAGTTTTTTGATGAGAAGTGCCATCTCCACGGCACCCATTGCAGCTTCGTTGCCTTTGTTATCAATTCCTGGGCCACTGCGATCTATTGCTTGTTGTTCGGTGTTCAAAGTCAACACTCCAAACATCACAGGCACGCCAGTAGTCATCTGGGCATCAAGGATTCCTTGTGTAGCGGCTTCGCAGACATACTCAAAATGAGGCGTATCGCCACGAATAACGGTGCCGAGACAAATGACTGCATCTACTGTTCCGCTTTGCGCGAGAACTTTGGCGGCAAGAGGCACCTCGAATGCGCCGGGCACCCAGTGCTCAACGATGTCGCTGTCGCGCACTCCACAACGCTCTAACCCGCGTAGTGCACCGTCACGCAAGTTGGTGACAATGTGGTCGTTAAACCGCGCTGACACAATTCCGATACGTAATCCTTCACCATGTAGTTCAGGAACTGCGCCGCTAGATCCGGCTCGTGTCATTTTCCTTCTCCTTTGCCATCGTGCATGTCAATGTGATGCCCCATGCGTTCACGCTTTGTGCGCAAATACGCTTCGTTTTCAGGTGTGGGCACAGTGTTAAGTGCAACACGCTCAACAACAGACAAGCCGTAACCACCAAGGCCGCCGTATTTGGCAGGGTTATTTGTCATTAGGCGTAATTGACGAACACCGAGGTCGGCAAGAATCTGCGCACCAATTCCGTATTCGCGACTATCGACGGGCAGACCAAGTTCAGTGTTTGCATCAACAGTGTCGAAGCCTTCATCTTGCAATGAGTACGCACGAATCTTATGTCCGATACCAATGCCGCGACCTTCGTGCCCACGGAGATACACAATGACGCCTGCGCCGGCTTCGTCCACCATTTGCATGGCCGTTGCTAACTGTGGTCCACAATCGCATCGACGTGATCCGAAAACGTCTCCAGTGAGGCACTCGCTGTGTACTCGCACGAGTATTGGTGCGTCGCCTGTGACGTCACCCTTTACAAATGCAAGGTGTTCGATGTTGTCGATAGTGCTCTTGTACGCAACGCAAGTGAAGGAACCAAATTCGGTAGGAACTGTTGCCTCGCCCATACGCTCTACCAAACGCTCGTTGTGGCGTCGGTATTCAATGAGTTGTGCAATGGATGACAACAACAAGTTGTGTTCAGCACAGAATTTACGCAGACCAGGGAGGCGCATCATGGTGCCGTCATCGTTTTGAATTTCACAAATGATGGCTGCTGGCTCACAACCTGCCGCTCGTGCCAAGTCAACGCCGGCTTCGGTGTGGCCCGCGCGCTTGAGTACTCCGCCATTACGCGCACGCAAAGGAAAGATATGACCAGGCCGTGCAAATGATTGGAAAGACAAACTGGGGTCGGCAAGTGCGCGCAAAGTGGCTGCGCGATCTGCAGCACTGATACCTGTGGTTGTTCCCTCAATCAGGTCAACAGTGTCGGTAAACGCAGTGCGCTGGCTTTCAGTGTTTTGTTCCACCATGAGAGGCAAACGCAATTCATCACAACGTTCATCGGTCAGCGGAGCACACACAACGCCAGTGGAATAGCGCACAATAAATGCAAGTTTCTCAGCGGTGGCAAACTCGGCCGCCATGATGAAGTCGCCTTCGTTCTCACGGTCTTCGTCGTCCACCATGACGACAATTTCGCCACGAGCCATTGCGGCAATGACATCTTCAATAGGTGCAAGTGGGGAGTCACTCATGATGCTTCTACTTTCTTTCGTATGGGTTTCATAACGATCTCTAGGTCTGCGCCAAGCGCAGTAGCCGATACCAGCTGGCAATCGGTGAGGGGCAGTGGTTCGTCTCCGACAAACACTCCGGGTGCATTGTCGCTTCCACTCACTATGGGGGCAATGTGAAAGACATAACGATTAATGAGGTGTTGTTCGTGGAATGCAGTCGCAATTGTGGCGCCGCCTTCCACCATCAACTGGATCACGCCTTCGCTGCCAAGTGAATCAAGAAGTTCGTCGAGCGAACTACTCCATACTTCACAAGGCTGCACTTTTGCTGTTGCAGGTACTGAAGCACTGCGCGACAACACAATGCGTCGAGGGGACTTTCCTTCAACATGTCTAACAGTAAGTTCAGGGTCGTCTACTGCGATAGTTCCAGAGCCGACAACAATCGCATCGCTGTCGGCGCGCAACTGGTGCACGCGCACTCGTGCATCTTCACCGGTAATCCAACGTGGTCCGTTCGGTATTGCAGTGCGCGCATCAAGGGTGGTTGCCATCTTTAACATCACAAACGGACGTCTTGTACGACGATGATGTAAATACGGCGCCAGTTGTTCAGTTACTTCGTTAGCCAGAACATCTGTGATGACTTCAATACCTGCTGCGCGTAACGCATCAAATCCACTGCCGGCAACGTGTTCATCAGGATCAGAAATTGCAGAAACAACACGTGTAATCCCTGCGGAGATAATTGCTTCGGTGCACGGGCCAGTGCGACCAGTATGCGAGCACGGTTCAAGTGTGGAATACAAGGTTGCACCACGAACATCAGCGCCAGCTTCGCGAGCAGATTTCAAAGCAACAATTTCAGCGTGCGGACCACCGGGTGGTTGCGTGGCACCTTCATACACAGTTCCATCAACACACACAGCGACAGCACCCACCCATGGATTGGGTCGCGCATGTAGGCGCGCGGTCTCAGCCATATGCATGGCACGGCGCATGAGCGCCTCGTGGTTGGTCATGTTGTGTCCTTGCTCCCATCCGGACTGTTACCGTCGGCCTCAGAATCTCACTGAGTCGGCCCTCGCACCGAAGTACGAGGGTTCGCGGGCTATACCGCCGGTCGGGACTTTCACCCAAACCCTGCAAGGGGTGTTTTGTGTATGTGAGGGACGAATTTCCCTCGGCTTAAAGGCTACGCCTCGGGGCACTTGCTCAACAACCCGACGCCACGTCGCCACAACTGCATGACAGGGGCAATGTCTTTCACGTCGTTTATTCCCAAGATGGGGGCAAAGGTGCCAGCACCAAGGCCGATAGAAATGGCTTGAATGGCAGCATGGCGGGCAACAGATGGATCAATGTGTTCCACACCACGTAGCGAATCTGCATACTTGGAGATGTTGTCGGCTCTCGAGTTCTACTTAGTGTCCGCACGCTAATTGCCCTCGGCCTATGGCCTATCGTTCCAACTGTGGATTTCAAAACACATCTGGCCCATCTAGACGGGGTCACGATTGCTTATTGGCATGAGCGTTCGTCGTTACCAAATGCACAGACTTTGGTATGTGTTCATGGCTGGCCTGAATCGAAACGTATCTTTGCGCGAGTAGTTCAACCCCTCGTCGACGCCGGCTTCAACGTTGTTGTTCCAGACCTACGTGGCTTTGGTGATTCCTCACTTGGTGCCGATGGTTTCTACGACGTAGTGACTCATGCACACGACATGGAGACTTTGCTTTTTTCTCACTTGTCGTTGTCATCAGTTGTATTGATTGGCGGCGACCTTGGTGGCCCAGTTATTCAAGAAATGGCATTGCGATCACCAGAACGCATTGAGAAGATGGTGGTGTTCAACTCGCCATTGCCAATGGATAAGGAACGCATGGCAGGAATGCGCACGCGACCACCAGTTGAAGTGATGGACTACTTCATACGACAGGGAACTGATGCAGATGCATTGGCAAATGAATTAGATACTCCTGGGAAACGAGCTGCATACATCGCAACGTTTTATTCCACTCGTTTGTGGGCGCATCCTGGAGCATTTAACGCAGAAGAAATTGAGTGGCATGTTGAGCCTTTTCAAGATGCGGTAAAACTGCGCGCGTCATTTATCAACTACGAATCAGCATTTGATGAATCCAAGAGATCCGCAAGGCCTTTGTACGGCCGCAACACTTTTACCCCCACGCTGATCTTGTTTGGTACGAGTGACCATGTCATTTATCCAGATTTTGATCTCATGGCAGCCACGGTCTTTGAAAACCATGTAGGTCCGTACCGCATAGAGAACTGTGGTCACTATGTGCCGTGGGAAGCGCCACAAGAATTACTGAAGAGAACGACAGAATTTCTGCGTTGATTAGTCAGATGATTCCATCTGTTCGGCAATGGCTCGATCTCGACGGATGACATTGCGCACCAGCACGGTGCCAATCACTCCAACTCCAGCCAACATCACGATGAAGACGGTGTACTGCATCCATCCGCCGCGATCGCCAGATAGCTGTGGTTTCTTTCCACAATTAGGTCGAGGGTTAGAACTAATGCATTGCGATGGGTCATTTTCCAGGTCCCACACATACGCGGGGTCCGATGTGCTGACTTGCGCAATCGTGGAGTCGGTCGGTGTATCGGCAGCGTGAACTTGGGATGCTGCAAATGGAGCAAGAGTGAGAAGAACGGCACAGGCGATTCGGGTGTAACGGGGCATAGGTCTATCGTTCCACGCCCACTAGTGTCGTGAAGGTCATGGCACCGACAAATTCCCCCCTGCACGACGTAGTTCTCGTAGTCGATTTTGGTGCTCAGTACGCGCAACTCATCGCGCGGCGAGTGCGTGAGGCCCTGGTCTACTCAGAGATAGTCCCTCATCGCATCACTGCTGCTGAAGTAGCCGCGAAGAAGCCAAAGGCCATCATCTTGTCTGGTGGACCAAAGAGCGTGCACGTGGAGGGAGCTCCGGCTCTTGATCCGGCCATCTATGAATTAGGTATTCCTGTATTGGGAATTTGTTATGGCTGCCAATTGGTGGCGCAACAGTTAGGTGGCACTGTGTCTCGTGGAGGCCGTGGCGAGTACGGCCGCGCCACATTGGTACGTACAGAAACCCCAAGCACATTGCTTGGTAGCAACACTCCCGATGTACACGACGTGTGGATGAGCCACTTTGACTTCGTCAGTGAAGCTCCAGCTGGTTTTGTGACTACTGCTTCTACTCCTGATGCTCCTCATGCATTGATAGAAAACGACACACGTAAGATTTATGGCGTTCAATACCACCCAGAAGTTGTGCACACATCAAGTGGTCAAGATTTATTGGTTCGATTCTTGGTTGACGTCGCGGGATGCTCACAAGACTGGACAATGGCAAATATTGTCGAAGATCAAATTGCTGCGATACGTGAGCAAGTTGGAAATGAACGAGCCATTTGTGGATTATCGGGTGGAGTCGACTCTTCAGTTGCTGCAGCAATTGTGCATCAGGCAATCGGGGCTCAACTCACGTGCGTGTATGTCGACACCGGCCTCATGCGTCGCGGCGAAAGCGAACAAGTAGTTGAAACATTTAGGCGCAGCATGGGTATTGAACTCATTCATGTTGATGCTGGCGAACGATTCTTTGCAGCACTCGCAGGTATTACAGAACCTGAAGCGAAGCGCAAAGCTATTGGTGAATTGTTTGTTCGAATCTTCGAAGAACACACTGGTGGAATCACCGATGCAAAATTCTTAGTGCAGGGAACTTTGTATCCAGACATTGTGGAAAGTGGTGGCCACGACGGCACCGCGGCCGTCATAAAGAGCCATCACAATGTTGGTGGTCTTCCCGAAGACATGACGCTGAAACTGTGCGAGCCACTACGTGCATTGTTCAAAGATGAAGTGCGAAAAGTTGGCGTGCAAGTTGGACTCAGCGACAACATCGTGTGGCGTCAACCATTTCCAGGCCCCGGCCTCGGTGTACGCATCATCGGCGAAGTCACCCCAGACAAAGTGGCTACGTTGCAACATGCCGATGAAATCGTGCGCCACGAAGTAAAGGCAGCAGGCCTCGAGCGAGAGATTTGGCAGGCCTTTGCCGTATTGGCCGATATCCGCAGTGTTGGCGTCATGGGCGATGAACGCACCTATGGGCGCCCCATCATCATTCGTGCCGTGACTAGTGACGATGCGATGACGGCCGACTGGGCACGTCTGCCGTACGACCTCTTGGAGAAGATGTCGAACCGCATCATCAATGAGGTCCCTGGCATCAATCGCGTGGTCTACGACGTCACCTCAAAGCCGCCTGGCACCATCGAGTGGGAATAGCCCCACAGTCTGTTTCTCAAGCCCTGTAAGGCCCACAGGGGGCGACGGGGGTCATGAGAAGAGCCCAAGTACCCTAGAAGGGTCATGAACGCGACCCGCCAACACCGGGGATCCTCGAGGTCCGTTCTCGCCATCCTTCTGCTCGTCGGGGTACTGCTTGGGATTGTGGTGGGTCCATCGGGTGCCTCTGCCGATTCCATCGACGACAAACGCCGTCAAGCCGCCGCCATTGCCGACCAATTGGAGAACCTGGTTGACCAAATGAACGCGCTCGGAGAGAACTACTCCGAAGCCCTCCAGACACAGGCGGACCTATCTGTAGAGATTGAACGCGCGCAAGCAGATGTGGCTGCTGCTGAAGCACAACTAGCGCAGATGCGTGGCACTTTGTACATGTCGGCCGTTACCCAATTTATGCATGGTGGGCGAAACTCAACGCTGACCAACTTGTTTGCGTCATCGGGTGGTGTGCAAGATGCTTTGCAGCGCAGTCAGCTGACTTCTATTGCAATGAACCAAGGTTCTCTCACAACTGATTCGCTGGATGCCACTGCAACTGAACTGACGAAAAAGAAACAAGTTCTCGAAAAGAAAAAAGTGCAAGCTGAAAATGTTGCTTCCGATGTATTGAAGCGACAAGGAGCTGCAGAAGCACTTGCATCGCGTTATGAGCAGTTGCAGTCCACTGTCCAGGGTGACCTCATCGATCTTTTACGTGAAGAGCGAAGTCGTCGTGATGCCCAAGCATTGATTGATGCAAAGAACGAAGCAAATTCGTACAACAGCAAGTACGCGTCTATTCAAAAACGTTATGCAAATCTTCCGAAGGTGTCGGCGAGAAGCCAGTCAGCAATTCGTGCGGCATTGTCTCAACTCGGTGTTCCGTATCGGTATGGCATGAGTTCTCCGGGCAAAGCATTCGATTGTTCGGGACTCACTACCTACGCATGGGGTAAGGCCGGGGTAGGTCTGAAGAGAAATTCACGTGCTCAGTACAACTCTTTGCCTCATATCCCAAAGCAGTTAGCTCAAGCCGGAGACCTCATCTTTACGGGATCTCCGATTCACCACGTAGGTATCTATCTCGGTAACGGCACCATGGTGCATGCTCCGCAACGCGGCGACGTCGTAAAGATTGGCCCGATTCGTTGGTACAAAGTAGTTGGCGTCGCCCGACCAGGGTGACAGGCACTACGGTCATTGTCTATGCAAGGCATTGACGAAGTAAAAGTTGAAGCGTGGTTAAACACTCACATTGATGGGGTGCAGGGGCCTTATTCGTATTCGTTAATCGCCGGCGGCCGTAGCAATCTCACATTTCTTGTTGCAGATGCGCACGGCACTCAAATGGTGTTGCGCCGGCCACCACTTGGGCACGTACTTGCAACAGCACACGACATGGCTCGCGAACATCGCATCATTTCTGCAGTTGGAAAAACTGGAGTTCCTGTTCCCAAAACTCTTGGTGTGTGCACAGACGAATCAGTCAATGGCGCACCGTTTTACGTGATGTCATATGTCGCGGGCACGGTGTTGGACAGCCCCGAAAAAGGTCATTTGTTGCCTGAGCATCTTCGTGCAACCGCGTCAGATCACTTGGTCGATGTTTTAGCTGATCTTCACGCAGTCGACATTGATGCTGTTGGTCTCGGAGATCTTGCGAAACGCGAAGGGTATGTAGAGCGCCAAGTGAAGCGTTGGTCCACACAGTGGGCAAATTCAAAGACTCGTGAGTTGCCAGCGATTGAAGAAGTCGCACGATTACTTGCTGAGAACATTCCTGTTCAGCACGGAGTGTCTATCGCGCACGGCGATTATCGATTCGGAAACTGTTTGACGAACTTAGAAACAGGGCACATTGCCGGTGTACTCGACTGGGAACTCTGCACGCTTGGCGATCCTCTTGCAGATCTCGGTTATATCGGTGTCTATTGGACAGACCCAGGCATGCAAATGACCCGAACAAATGATCCAACTGGTCTCGCGGGTTTTCGCACGTACGACGAGATTGTGAATAGATACGCATCACGTACCGGTCGCGATGTTTCAAATATTGGGTACTACCGAGCATTTTCCAGTTTCCGTCTTGCGGTGATTTCAGAAGGTGTGTATGCGCGTTACCTGCACGGAGCAATGGGTGATCATGACGTCGACCTCATGCCTCTCAAGATTGGTACAGAAACTCTGGCTGAAGCCGCACTCGCGTCGTTGAAAGGGAAATAGACATGGAAGTTGTTTCGTCATTGCAGGGCTGGACAAAATGTTCTTTCACTGCTGCGTCACTGACTCGTGAGACATATCGCAAAGGCGATGGACCAGTTGTCATTATTGTTCACGAAATTCCAGGTATTACGCCGGCAGTAGAACGTTTCGCCAACGATGTAGTCAATGCAGGTTTCACAGTTGTGATGCCAAACCTCGTAGGTACCCCTGGTCGTGAAGTGAGCAATGGATACCTCGCTCAGTCAATGCTGAAGGTGTGCATTGCCAAAGAGTTCACCACTATGGCGCTTAACAAGACGTCACCTATCATCTCTTGGTTGCGCGCACTTGCACGTTCACTTCACACTGAAGTTGGCGGCAAAGGCGTGGGTGCTGTGGGCATGTGTTTCTCGGGCGGTTTTGCACTTGGCATGATGGTCGACGACATCATGATTGCACCTGTGTTGTCACAGCCATCTTTACCTTTCCCTGTTGGCAAGGATCGTGCTGCAAGTCTTAACTTGTCACCCGATGATGCTGCGGTTATTGCTCAACGTGCAGCAGATGGCTGCCAAGTACTCGGTCTTCGTTTTGACCAAGACAAATTAGTGGGCGACAGGTTCTCATCGCTTCGATCATTGTTAGGCGATGCATTTATTGCAATTGAATTGCCATCGCAATCACCAAAGGATCACAGTGTGTTGACAGAGCAGCGAGATGAACCGAGTGTTCAGCGGGTGTTGCAGTTCTTCACAGAAAAATTGAAGTAGTTACTTTGGTCCACCATCAACATTGATGAGTGTTCCAGTGGTGTAACTGCTTGCACCACTTGCCAGGTACAACGCGGCCCCAACAATTTCGTGTGGTTCGCCTCCGCGCTGCATTGAATAAGCAGCTTTTGCTGCTTGTCGAAACCGGTCCATATCCCAAGCCTTTGAGATATCGGTAAGAAAAGGTCCGGGCACGATGCAGTTCACTCGAACATGCGGACCGTACGTATGAGCTAAACCAACAGTGAGGTTGTTGATGGCAGCCTTTGCTGCGCCGTACACAACTTCATTCGGCGATGGTCGTTGGCTGGCGATAGACGAGACGTTGATGATGGAGCCACCGCGAACCACGCCATCTGTTTGCACCGCGCACATGTGTGTTGCAATCAAGGTTGAAAGCCTGAATGGCCCTTTGAGATTGACGCCAAGAACTTTGTCGTATAACTCTTCACTGACTTCCACCAATGACGAATACAGAGGTGACATACCTGCATTGTTCACAAGGACATCAACATGACCAAAATGGGCGATTGCTTGTTCCGCGAGTGAGTCGGCATCAGCCCATGACGCAGCGTGGTATCCAATTGCCAATGCCTTTCGTCCTTTGGCGCGAATCTCGTTTGCAACAACTTCGCAGTTTTCTACTTTGCGACTCGCGATCACTACGTCAGCACCGTGATCTGCAAATGCAAGTGCCATTTCGCGACCCAACCCACGGCTGCCACCAGTGATGATGGCGACTTTGCCTTCAAGAGAAAAGAGTTGAGTTGAAATCATGAGGTCACCTTTGCTGAATACTCAGGATGTTTGAATGACGCAACAGTACGCCGAATGTCAGCGCCTGAAGACAAGAACAAATGTCTGGCTAGTAATCCTTTGGCTGCTTTGGCGTTATGGCCACCAACGATTCCACCAGAATGCGCCACTAAGTCGACGCGAATTGCAGTGGGTACAAGATCCCAGTTGATCGCTGCGCGATGTTCGTTCGGCAGTAGGTCAATAAGCGTGCGGCCTTTCAGAGCGTTCACAAGTGCATTGGTGATGTCATCACGCCACCATTTTGAGAGTGTTCCAAATGGTGCAAGTCGAGCTCCCATCTTCAAGCGGTAGTCGGGTAGTGGATCATCTGCACGTACTAACCCAGCGAGCCCGGATGGTACATAAATTCTTTTCGCGATTGCATTTCGTTGCGCGGCAGTGAGCGACGCAAGGTCAAGGTGATCCCATACGACACCTGTGTATCTCTGCCACGCTGGCAGTGATGGCGCGTTCATGAGGTGTGTGTTTGCGTCTTGTGCACGTGTTAGGTGTGCCCCACTTACTCCTAACAATTTTTGGTCGCCACCTTTTAATTTCTTTAAGTGCGCCAGTAGCTCACTCCGCTGAGCCCCAAGACTGGTGCCAAAGGTGCCTGAATCGGGCTTCCATGGCAATTCTGCGTGCCCACCCACGGCCTTTCCTTCTGTCGGCGGCAGAAGAATGACAAATTGTTGGGCGCTCATGACCACATTCTCGCACGCTTCTATCGCAGGTTCGGGGGGCTAGTGATTGTCACCGTTCGTGTACTTGTGATTTCTTGGTACATCCAGCAACGGTTTTGTGGTGCTCAGCGCCTACGCTAGAAACATGCGAGTACGCGTAGACCCCTCAAAATGCCAAGGCCATAACCGTTGTTATGCCCTTGCGCCTGAATTATTCGATGTCGACGATCTCGGCAATGCTTTCGAACTGAACGATGGGGTAGTCCCTGTTGGTCTCGAAGACAAAGCACGGCTAGCTCTTGCTAACTGTCCTGAGTTTGCAATAAGCATCGAGGAATAGACATGTCTGAAACAGTTTTTGGTCCAGTCACAGATTGGGCGACCGACTTCGATCACGGTTCACCTGCGTATGCAGCTGACATGCACAAAATTTGGGACGACCTCAAAAATTCAGGTTGCCCAATTGCACACACCGAACGTTACGGCGGCGTATGGCTCCCACTTACTCACGAGATGGTGCACGAGATTGCATACGACACAGATCATTTCTCAAGTGAAGGTCCTGTTGTTGGCCAATTGAAGCCAAGTGAAGTGCCTGATCGCATTGGTGCGCCAATCGGACCAGTTCCACCTATCTCTTCAGACCCACCGTTCCATGCTGAAGCACGTCGCTTGTTGCTTCCAGCTTTCTCGCCAAAGAAAATAGATCCTTGGCGCGAAGAAGTCATCGAGATTTGTAACAAATTGATCGACGACATGGGCGATGCGGATCACATTGATGCTGCATTGCAGTACTCACAGCACATTCCAGTAATGGTGATTGCACGCATGCTCGGACTTCCCGTTGAAGACGGTGACAGATTCCGTGGTTGGGTCAACTTGGTTCTCAGCGGAATTGGCGAAGAGCGTACGGAAGAGCGCATGGCCAAGTTCGAAGAGTTCAACCAGTATCTCGCGTATCACGTGAACGATCACATGGAGAACCCACGTGAAGACCTCATCAGTTTCTTGCTCAACGCAGAAATCATGGGTCAGAAGTTGTCGCTTGAGCACACCGTTGGAACAGTTATCTTGCTTCTCATTGCTGGCATCGACACCACATGGAGCGGCATTGGCTCTTCACTGTGGCACCTTGCAAGCAACTCGGTTGACCGTCGCCGTTTGGTAGAAAACCCAGACATGATCCCAGCTGCAATCGAAGAGTTCCTTCGTGCCTATGCTCCGGTCACAATGGCACGCATTGTTAAAGAAGACATGGAATTCCATGGCGTTCAGATGAAGCAAGAAGATTGGGTTCTTCTGCCATTCCCCGCGGCAAACCGCGACGACAAGCAATTCGCTGATGCGCACGTTGTGCAAATCGATCGTGAAGAGAATCGTCATGCTGCCTTCGGCCTTGGTATTCACCGTTGCCTTGGTTCAAACTTGGCTCGTCTTGAAATGAATGTCGCTATCGAAGTGTTCTTGAAGCGTTTCCCAGACTTCTCAGTCGATCCAAACGAAATGGTTACGTGGAGCACAGGGCAAGTACGAGGACCTCGTTCCTTGCCTTTCGTGGTCAACGCACGCGCCTAATTCTGATTCACAGCCCAGACACACTCGCCTCGTAGGATGGCGAGACCATGTCTGAGTCTCATAAAGCGTCTATTGGGGTGAACATTCCGCTCAACCCCGACCAAGAAGAGGCCGTGTATCACCCCGGTGGGCCGTTATTGGTCGTTGCTGGTGCTGGCTCGGGCAAAACACGCGTACTCACGCAACGAATTGCTTGGCTCATTTCTCAGGGCATTCACCCCATGGAGATTCTGGCCATCACGTTTACGAACAAGGCTGCCGAAGAGATGCGCCATCGCGTGGCTGACTTGGTTGGCCCTGTTGCGCGCAACATGTGGGTCACCACCTTTCACAAATCGTGTGTACGCATCCTTCGTCAACACGCTGAACTCATTGATTATCCAAAACAGTTCACTATTTACGATTCACAAGACTCAAAACGTCTGATTGGTTATGTCATTCGCGACATGGGACTTGACCCAAAGAAGTTTCCAGCAGGAGCATCTCAATCACGCATCAGTCTGTGGAAGAACGAGTTAGTTTTTCCCGCCAAAGCCTTTGACACTGCTGAACATGTGGCGGCGCGTCGCCATGCAGAAATCTATCGCGAATATCAAGCTCGTCTTGTGCGTGCCGGCGCCATGGATTTCGATGATCTTTTGGTCAACGTTGTTCGCTTGTTTGAATCGCATGCTTCTGTGCTGCAACAGTACCAACAGCGCTTTAAACATGTTTTGATTGACGAATACCAAGACACCAACCAAGCCCAGAACCGCATAGTTCTCCTGCTCGGGCAACAACACAAGAACGTGTGTGTGGTGGGTGATAGTGATCAAAGTATCTACAAATTCCGTGGCGCCGACATGCGCAATATTGATCAATTTGAAAATGCATTCGGTGAAGCAACAGTGGTGGTGCTAGCCCAGAATTACCGCAGTACTCAAACCATTCTCACTGCCGCAAATGCTGTCATCTCCCAAAACATTGGCCGCCGGCCAAAAGATCTGTGGACATCAGCCGGAGACGGTGAACGCATCGTTCGTTATTTCGCTGAGGACGAATACGACGAATCTTCATGGGTCGCAAGTACTGCACAAGAGTTACAGAAAAAAGATAAGCGCGCCTGGGGCGACATCGCAGTTATGTATCGCACTAACGCGCAGAGCCGTGCAATCGAAGAATCAATGATGCGTGCAGGAATCCCATACAAAGTCGTTGGTGGCACCAAGTTCTACGAGCGTCGCGAAGTGAAAGATGCCATCGCATATTTGAAGGCAGGCGCTAATCCACTCGACGAAATCAGCATCAAGCGCGTACTCAATGTTCCAAAGCGCGGCATCGGCGACACAAGCATTGGAAAAATTGACGCGTTCGCAGCAGTGCATTCCGTGTCTTTTGTTGAAGCCATGCGACGCGCCTCGGAGGCCGGAGTATCTGGCGCGGCTATCAAGGGAATTGCATCGTTCGTCACTCTTATTGACGAGATGAACGCAGCGCTTGCCGATGGGCCGTCTGCTCTACTGGAAGTTGCAATGAATAACAGTGGCTACATCACTGAATTAGAGCAAGAAGACTCTGTCGAAGCTGCGGGTCGCCTGGAAAACATTGCCGAACTCATTGGTTCTGCTGCTGAATTCACTCAAGTGGAGGAGTTTCTCGAACAGGTTGCGTTAGTTGCCGATACAGACGATCTCGACGCCGAAAATCACATTGTGTTGATGACGCTTCACTCAGCAAAAGGTTTGGAATATCCCGTTGTATTCCTAGTTGGTTGTGAAGAAGGAATCTTCCCTCACAGTCGGGCGTTGTTAGACCCAGATGAATTAGAAGAAGAACGGCGTCTTGCATATGTGGGGCTCACGCGTGCGCGAGAGCGTTTGTTTGTCTCGCATGCGTGGCAACGCATGCTGTACGGACAATCTCAGTACAACCCACCGTCGCGTTTTCTTGCTGAAGTGCCAGCCGAGTTATTCGATCGTCAAGGCAATGTCGATTCCGGTGCAGACCACGGGCGCACGTATGGCCGTAGCACCGGCGACTGGAACGATGGCGAGATCCCTCCGTACAAGCGACGCAACGAAGATGACGAGCCAATGGGGCGCACTTTTGGTGCCAAACGTGCTGAACGTGCAATGCGTGCACCGTCTGAACCACGAAATGTTGAGCACCTCACTGGTTTGAAGGTGGGCGACGATGTTGAACACTCAGTATTTGGTGAAGGTGTCGTTATTGAAATCAAGGGAACTGGCGAGAAGGCTGAAGTTACAGTTCGGTTCCGTGAAAAGGGCACCAAACACTTGGCCTTGGCGTGGGCTCCGCTGAAAAAGCTGTAGAAAAATCGGAATCCGGTTGGCAGCAGTAGTAGAAATGAAGTCATGAAGGCAGCACTCCTAATCGAAAGTCTTACTGGCAACACATGGAAGGCGGGCGAACTCATCGCGGCCAACTTGCAGCAAGAAGGCTGGTCCATCACAGGTATTTCATCAGTGAAGCAGCCACATCACGCATCTATTCAAGATGCCGACACAGTCATTGTCGGCACATGGGTGCACGGCCTGTTTGTAGTGGGTCAGGCACCATGGGCCATCGATCGCTTGCGTCAACTTCCTTCAATGTCTGGGAAGAAAGCCGTTTCGTTTTGCACGTATGCGTTGAATCCGGGCAAGTCGCTCGATGTCATGACAAACACGTTGTTGTCACTTGGTGCAGACGTTGTTGGCGGTCTCGCTTTGCAGCGTGGTCATCTCGCAGAGCATGCAGAAGAGTTTGCGATTCGCTTAGTTGACGCAACTGCTGCTTCGTAAGTTTTCACTTACGGCAATGTTGAGTTGCTAGCAGTCAATCCACGAAGATCGATGTAGAGCGTCTTTCTGTTCTCAACAATTGGTCGCACTTCATTTGGTGCTTTGAGTTCTGTGACAGCAATTGTGCGTCCCTCGCAATCAGTAAAGGTCCGACTTCCACGTGTATGAGTGACGAGACACGTTGCATCTCTATCGGCGGGGTACCCGTAATAGGCCTGCCAGCCGGTTGCTGGGTCGTCGCCCGTATGGTCGAGCACTACGGAACGAACCCCATCGGGGCTCTTCAGATCGGGGAGAAGTAGTGGCCCATCTTTGGCGATCGACTTGGCCATTGCCTCCACCTTTCCCACTTCAAAGACTTTGTTGCCAATAGCTGAGGTGGGTTCGGCGCGGTTGTTGATGATGGTGGCAACAACCCACAAACCCAAGAAAAACAGGGCAAAGAAGGCAATTCCGCCGAAAACGGGCACCACGGCTCGGGCTAATGGGGAGCGAAGTTTGGGAGATTCCATACCCCCCATTGTGGCGGGTTGGTAAGTAAACCCCTGTTCAGCGTAGGGTTTCCCTTCTGTGAAGCGCCCGTATCGAGTAGTCGTTGCCAAGCCAGGCCTAGATGGTCATGACCGAGGAGCCAAGACCATCACCCGTGCCCTGAGGGACCACGGCTTTGAAGTCATCTATACAGGCCTCCATCAGACGCCAGAACAAATCGCCGAGACCGCATTACAAGAAGATGCAGACGCTGTTGGGTTGTCACTTCTGTCCGGTGCACACCTCACTCTTTTCCCACGCACGATGGAAGAACTTCGCAACCGCGACATGGCCGACATTTTGATTTTCGGTGGTGGCGTGATTCCTGATGCAGATGCGCGCGCACTTCGCGAGCAGGGCGTAGGCAACATCTTTGGACCAGGCTCATCGCTAAAAGCAATCTGCCAATGGCTTGAAGAAGAACTCGACAATAGGGAGTAACTCATGGACCTTTTTGAGTACCAGGGCAAGCAATATTTTGCGCGCTACGACATTCCAGTTTCAAAGGGAGACGTTGCAGTCACCGTTGATCAAGCAGTTGCTGCTGCAGATGCTGCTGGATATCCAGTAGTAGTGAAAGCACAAGTGCAAGTTGGTGGACGCGGAAAAGCTGGCGGCATCAAGTTGGCCAACAATGCCGACGAAGTACGCACACACGCCGGAAACATTTTGGGTATGGACATTAAGGGCCATGTTGTGAAGCGTGTATGGGTAGAAAACGCATCCGACATCGCTGAGGAGTACTACGCCTCATTCACACTTGATCGCGCAGCGAAGAAGCACTTGCTCATGTTGAGTGCTGAAGGTGGCGTGGAGATTGAAGAAGTAGCTGCAAAGAACCCTGATGCAATTCTCATGCTTCATATTGATCCGGTTGACGGTCTCAACGCTGCTGGCGCAAAGAAGGCAGCAATTGATGCCAAGATCCCAGAGAAGGCTCAACAAGGCGTTGCCGACATTCTTGTGAAGTTGTATCGCTGCTTCGTTGAAGGCGATTGTGACTTGGCAGAAATCAACCCGCTGATTCTGAAGCCAACTGGAGAAGTGCACGCACTGGACGCAAAAGTAAGCCTTGACTCAAACGCTGACTTCCGTCACCCAGAGTGGGAAGAGTTCAAGGCAACGGAAGAACTTGATGCGCGTGAACAACTTGCGCGCGAAAAGGGACTTCAGTACATCGGTCTTGATGGAACTGTTGGCATCATCGCCAATGGCGCAGGCCTTGCGATGAGCACACTCGACGTTGTGAATCAGGTTGGTGGCTCTGCTGCGAACTTCCTCGACATTGGCGGCGGTGCAAACGCCGACCTGATGGCAAGCGCACTCGACGTCATCAACTCGGACAAGAACGTCAAGAGTATTTTCATCAATATCTTTGGTGGTATTACTCGTGGTGAAGAAGTTGCCAAGGGAATTGTTGAAGCAATGGGCCGCGTTGATTTGCGTGCTCCAATTGTTATTCGTCTCGACGGAACAAACGCTGAAGAAGGTCGCGAGATCTTGAAGAACGCTGGAATTCCAGAATCAAAACTCACTAGCAA
Source organism: Ilumatobacteraceae bacterium (assembly GCA_044354565.1). Lineage (GTDB taxonomy): Bacteria > Actinomycetota > Acidimicrobiia > Acidimicrobiales > Ilumatobacteraceae > UBA2093. Next base: position 34,033 of record JBIKZT010000002.1, on the reverse strand, counting down.
ACCCACCATGCTTGAAGCTGCTGAAGCAGCAGTGGCATTGGCAAAGTAAGGACTCCGTCATGGCAATTTTCGTCAATCAAAATACAAAAGTCATTGTGCAAGGACTTACCGGTGGCCAAGGCAAGTACCACGGCTTGCGCAATAAGGCATACGGAACACAAGTTGTTGCTGGTGTTACACCTGGCAAAGGCGGCTCCGATGTTGAAGGCATTCCCGTGTACAACAGTGTCGCCGAAGCAGTATCTGCAACGGGTGCGACTGCATCATTCGTAACGGTTCCACCAAAGGCTGCATCTGCTGCAATCTTGGAAGCCGCAGCTGCTGGCATCACTTTCATTGTGTGCATTACCGAAGGTATTCCTGCCCAAGACGAAGCACGCACATACAACACGTTGGTACGCGATTATCCAAAGGTTCGCTTGCTTGGGCCAAACTGCCCAGGAATCATTAGCCCAGGAAAATGCAACATCGGTATTACAGCTGGTGAAATTGCAGAACTTCCAAGTGCAAAAGGTCCAAACGTCGGAATTGTTTCGCGTTCAGGAACTCTTACGTATCAGGCTCTCTACGAATTGAAGCAGCGCGGCATTGGCGTATCCACATGTGTAGGTATTGGGGGCGATCCTGTTCCAGGAACATCGTTCATTGATTGTCTTCGTGAATTCCAAGCAGATCCTGAAACTCACGCAATCATCATGATTGGTGAAATTGGTGGTTCAGCAGAGGAAGAGGCAGCTGAGTTCATCAAAGCTCATGTCACCAAGCCAATGTCTGCATACATTGCAGGCGTTACTGCGCCGGCAGGAAAGAAGATGGGCCATGCGGGTGCAATCGTGTCTGGTGGCAAAGGAACTGCTCAGGGCAAAATGGACGCTCTTCGCGATGCAGGCGTAAAGGTTGGAAACAATCCAACCGAAGCTGGTTCGTTGATGGCTGAGATTGTGGCAGGACTGCGCTAAGTGCCACGCGCACTCCTTTCGGTTTACGACAAGACTGGCATCATCGAATTTGCCACGGCGTTGCATAACTGTGGCTGGACATTGGTGTCAAGCGGCGGAACAGCAGCGGCAATAGCAGCAACTGGTCTTCCTGTTACAGACGTCGCCGACATCACGGGCCTTGGTCCCATTCTTGATCATCGCGTAGTCACGTTGCACCCCAAAGTGCACGGTGGAATTCTTGCCGACAGGGACAATGCAGATCATGCAGCGGAGATGAAACTGCATGGTATTGAGGGCATCGACCTTGTTGTTGTCAATCTGTATCCGTTTGCTTCAAATCCAAGCATTGAACTAATTGACATCGGTGGCCCTGCCATGGTGCGCGCTGCTGCAAAGAACTACGCACATGTAGGCGTTGTAGTGGACACTGCAGATTATGAAGATGTCATCGAGATGATCGAAGGTGGATTCTTCACAATTGATGCACGTCGTCGCTTGGCACAAAAAGCATTTCGGATTACAAGTTCATACGACGCTGCGATTGCTTCGTGGATGGCTGAAGAAACGAGCGACAGAGAAGACGCAACCGTGCCACCAATTCTTACGCTTGTTGCAGAACGTGCAGAAGTATTGCGTTACGGAGAAAATCCGCATCAAACTGGCGCGAGGTATCGCCTGCCAGGAGTGGAGAGCTGGTGGGACGCTGCAGTTCAGTTGAACGGCAAAGAGATGTCGTATCTCAATGTCCTTGATACTGAAGCCGCATGGCAATTAGTGAGCCGTTTCGATCAACCGGCGGCAGTGATTGTGAAACACGCAAATCCGTGTGGCGTTGCAATTGCTTCGACAATCTTCGAGGCATACACGCAAGCGCACGGCGCCGACCCAGTGAGTGCCTTTGGCGGCATTGTGGCTGTGAATGGGGAAGTCAACGCTGACACCGCTCGATCAATTTCTGACATATTCACCGAAGTAGTTGTCGCGCCATCGTTTTCCGCAGAGGCATTAGAAATCTTGTGTAAGAAAGAGAACTTGCGCCTCATTGAAGGCGCAGCACCATTTCATTCAATGGCTATTGATGTTCGTTCTATTGATGGTGGCTTGTTGGTGCAATCTGTTGATGAAGTTGATGAGCCACTCGATGATTTCACCGTTGTCACCGAACGCGCACCGTCCGATACTGAATGGTCGAGTTTGTTGCTGGCATGGCAAACAGTTGCTGCCACATGGAGCAATGCAATCGTTTTAGCCAATGGCAATACTGTTGTGGGTATTGGTGGGGGTCAACCAAACCGTGTTGACGCTGCACGCCTAGCTATTAGCCGTGCAGGCGATAGAGCCACTGGTTCAGTTGCAGCAAGCGACGCCTTCTTTCCTTTTGGCGATACCGTTTCAGCGTTGGCCGCCGCTGGTGTCACTGCTATTTCCCAACCCGGTGGCAGTGTCCGAGACGAAGAATCCATCGCGGTGGCCAACACCCATGGCATTGCCATGGTCTTTACTGGCACTCGCCATTTCCGTCACTAGTCAAGTCGTAGACTGTACAAATGGCGCGTATCGCAGAACTTCTTGCTGCAGGCAGAACCTTCTCGTTTGAGTTCTCGCCTCCCAAATCTGCGACTGCTTCCATGTCGCTTGGTCGCACTATTGCCGAACTAGAACCCCTAGGTCCTTCCTTTGTGTCGGTGACCTACGGTGCAGGTGGCTCCACACGCGAGCACACTCGCGACACAGTGTTGTGGGTACAACGTGAAACCAATATTTCCCCAATGGCGCACCTCACCTGCGTTGGCCATACACGTGGCGAAATTGAAGACATCATTGCTACATATGTCGAGGCTGGCATTGAGAACGTTTTGGCGCTGGCTGGCGATGCGCCAAAGGATCCTGCAGATGCACGCCCGAGCGATTACACCTACGCAACAGACCTCATCGAACACCTATGCGAAATCTCTGATCTGTCCATCGGTGTTGCGGCGCATCCCGAGGGACATCCACGTTCACCAGATCTCGCCACCGATCGTCGCTATCTGGCTGAAAAACTTCGCATGTCAGATTTCGCAACCACGCAATTCTTCTTCGACATCGAGCACTACCTCTCGCTCGTGAATGATTTGGCTGATCTTGGAGTTACGAAACCAGTGGTGCCAGGAATCATGCCCGTCACAAACATCGGTCAAGTAGAACGAATGGCCGAACTGTCTGGTGCTGCATTCCCGTCGTGGTTGCGCGAGCGCTTAGAGTCCGGCAAAACAGCAGAAGATGTTCGCCGTATTGGTGTTGATGCAGCAACTGAACTCTGTGCAGGTTTGCTTGAAGCTGGTGCGCCAGGGTTGCACTTCTACACAATGAATAAATCAACCGCCACTCGCGACATTTACACGCAACTAGGCCTTCCCGTCGCCTAGTTCGTTGACTATGTACAGTTCTGACAATCAACAGTTGTCCGGTGGTACGCCGGCATGGGGAACACGCCGCGGACCTGTGGTGCCGTATGTTCCTGGTCTCGATGGTTTACGTGCACTAGCTGTTCTGGCCGTTGTCGTGTACCACGCAAATCACGCATGGCTTGGTGGTGGCTTCCTCGGTGTTGAAGTCTTCTTCGTCATCTCTGGTTATCTCATCACGTTGTTGTTGATAGCCGAGAGGGAACGCTCTGGCACAGTGTCGCTCGGTAATTTCTGGATGCGCCGTGCGCGTCGATTGCTTCCTGCGCTATTCGCACTGCTTCTTGGAACAATTGTGTATTGCGCACTCTTCGATCGTGATCGTCTCGGAATGTTGCGCGGAGATGTTCTTGGCGGTGTTACGTACATTTCGAACTGGTTCCAAATATGGACGGGTTCTTCGTATACATCCAGCTTTACGTTTGCGCCGTTGCGTCATTTGTGGTCGTTGGCAGTAGAGGAGCAGTTCTACATCGTGTGGCCACTTGTTATGTTTGTGCTTCTTCGCCGCATCCGCCCACGAACACTGCCAATTCTTGGTTTGGTGTTCGCTGCCATTGCTATTGGTCTTGGTGTGTGGTCGGCCATGTTGTATCGCTCAGGTACGATTGACACTTTTGCAGTCACACCAGAGCAATACATGAGTTTCTTCGGGCGGCAGGTCTCGCGTATTGACTTCATTTATCTAGGAACTGCGACTCGTGCGAGTGGGCTGCTCTTAGGCGCAGCACTTGCCACGATGTGGCGTCCATGGGCAATTCGTAGAGGTCGTGCTGGTTCAAATGCCAATGCTCTCGACGTTGCAGGTGTCTTGTCACTTGGTGCATTGGGATTCATGTGTTGGAAGTTTCGAGAAGTTGTCAGCGTGGTGGATGGCGGAACCCAGGGATATGACCTGTTGTATCAAGGTGGTCTTATCGCAGTAGGTGTGGCCACGGTGGTTGCCATCGCCACGGTGACTCACCCACGTTCACGATTAGGTAAGTACGTCATTGGCACACCGGTGTTGGTGTGGATAGGAAAGCGTTCCTATGGTTTGTACTTGTATCACTGGGTCGTGTTTCAGGCGTATCGCAAACTTGCCGGCAACGCACTAAACATTCGAGAGTTTCTTGCGCTGATGGCAGTCACCTTGGTGTTCACAGAAGCTAGTTATCGATTTATTGAAACTCCAGTTCGTACAGGACGAACAAAAGCAATCTGGACTGAATGGCGAAGGAGTGGCGGCACACTGCGAGGTCCAGTAGCAGTGCTGCTGGGAACGCTTGCAGTGGTTCCTGTGTTTTCTGTGGTGAGCATGGTGGGTGCTCGCGTGATTCCAGACGACATCACAGCTGGTCTCGATGAAAATGAGGAAGCTGTTACTCGCATCACAACGACAGTGCCGAATACTGAAAGCACGATTCCAGGAGCGACGACGACAACGACGGCACCAGTTCCCAAAGGAAAGATTGATGTCTTAGCAGTTGGCGATTCTGTCATGTTGGGTGCGGCAAAGAAATTGAGCTCGTATGGCCTCACAGTTGATGCAGAGAAAAATCGTCAAGTGCTGTACGCCAAACAGATTTTTAGGTATTACTTGTCAACGGATGAATTAGGTGACAACGTCGTCATTCACCTTGGTACAAATGGCACAACCAAAGCATCAACGTTCGATTCGATTCTTGCGCCGCTGAAAGACATAAAGCGAGTATTCGTCCTCAACATTCACGTTCCCTCGCGTGAGTATCAAAAGATCAACAACAAGATCATTAATGCTCTGCCCGAAAGGTGGAGCAACGTGACGGTGCTCGATTGGTATGGGCATTCGAGCCCACACCCGGATTGGTTTGCCAAGGACAAGGTGCATCTCAACGCAGTCGGACAGGACAATTACGTGGCCTTCATTTTGCGAAGCCTTGGTCGCTAAAAGGCCGTTTTTCGGTCTCCCAGCATTGGGATTCCACGGTCGTGAGTGCCTACGCTTAGAGGTATGAAAACTCCCGTTCGTATTGCTGTTACCGGAGCTGCTGGCCAAATTGGTTACAGCCTCCTTTTCCGAATTGCCTCCGGCGCCGTCTTTGGCCCTGACACCCCAGTGATTTTGCAATTGCTGGAAATCACACCAGCCCTCGGTGCGCTTGAAGGCGTTCGCATGGAACTTGATGACTGCGCATTCCCATTGCTTGCAGGTATTGAATGCACAGATAATGCAGAAGTTGCGTTCGGTGATGCAGACGCGGCCTTCCTTGTTGGCGCGATGCCACGCAAAGATGGCATGGAGCGCGGCGACTTGTTGAGCGCAAACGGTGGAATCTTCAAACCACAGGGTCAAGCCATTGCAGCTGCTGCAAAGAAAGACATCAAAGTTCTTGTTGTTGGTAACCCAGCAAATACAAACGCGTTGATTGCCATGAACAATGCCAAGGGCATCGATCCAGGCCGATTTACAGCAATGACTCGTCTCGACCACAACCGCGCCGTTAGTCAATTAGCTGCCAAAGTTGGAGAGCCCGTTACTGCAATCAAGAAGATGACCATCTGGGGTAACCACTCGAGCACCCAGTACCCCGATCTCTTTCACTGTGAAGTGAACGGCAAGAGCGCAGCAGCACTCATCAACGATCAGGCCTGGTTAGAGAATGACTTCATTCCAACCGTTGCAAAGCGTGGCGCTGCCATCATTAAGGCTCGTGGTTTGTCGTCTGCTGCATCAGCCGCAAACGCAGCTATCGATCACATGCATTCGTGGGCACTCGGAACAGCCGAAGGCGACTGGGTATCCATGGCGATTCCATCTGACGGTAGCTACGGAGTTCCTGAAGGCATCATCTCGTCGTTCCCATGTGTTTGCAAAGACGGCAAGTACAGCATTGTGCAAGGTCTCGAAATTGACGAGTTCAGTCGCGCCCGCATCGACGCTTCCGTAGCTGAACTTGTTGAAGAACGTGACGAAGTAAAGAAGCTGGGTCTTATCTAATGAACGTTGCGTCACTGGTCGACACTGACCGGTGGCCAATGAACGACAATGCCTTAGCATCGCAATTGAACCAAGCTTTTGTTGATGAAAACATTGTTGTGTTGCCGGGATTCATTAAAGAATCGGCATTACCTGGTTTAGTTGCCGAGTGCGACGAGTTGGCGCAGGTGGCGTATCACACCACGGTGAATGCCAATCTTGAAGTAGTTGCGTACGACCAATTCCCTAAAGACAGTGTCATCCGCGCACTGTATGAATGGGAACCGTTAATGGAGTTTGTCGCTCGCGTCCTGGGAGAGAAACAGTTGTATCGGTATGCCGATCCGTTTGGTGCATTGAACTTGGCAGTCATGCGAGACGGTCATGAACTCGGATGGCACTTCGATCAAACTGATTTTGTCGTGTCCATTGCATTGCAACCGTCGATTGAAGGTGGCCATTTTGAAAACGTGCCACGCATTCGATCCATGGGTAACGACAATGCAGAAACAGTTGCTGCAATTCGTAATGGCGAGCGTGACGACCTTGTACGAATTGAACCAATGACACCCGGAACTTTGATGGTATTCAATGGCCGATGGAGTTATCACCGCGTCTCAAAAGTGCACGGCGATGTCGCACGCCATGTTGCCTTGTTGGCGTACGACACGAAGCCCGGCACAGATTCAAATAATGAATTGAAAATTGGCCGCTATGGAAGGTTGCCCGTATGAGTGATCAACGCATTTTTATTGGCGAGGGTTTTGTCGGCGAAGGCGTCAACGCAGCTCACATCAACACAGTGATGGGTGCCCGTAATGGCCCGGTCGGCACTGCGTGGGCAACTGCACTTGCCACACCACGTGCGGGCCATGTGCCGTTTGTGGCTGTTGCTAAACCAGGAGTCCCGATACTTCCGTTCACTTTGTTTGTGAATAAGGCCGCCATCGAAAATGACACTCACGGATCTCTCACCTGGGGCGCTGCGCAGGCAGGAGTGGCTGCCGGGGTGGGCCAGGCACACATCGACGGGCATATCCCAACGGTCTCCGAGTCGTATGTCCTCATTGCTGCTGTGTGGGTCAATCCGGCCGCAAACGACGAGGAAGCAGTCTTTGCCAATAATCGGGATGCGACGCTCTCAGCGCTCGCTATGGCGCGCTCTAGCGCCCCTGACATGGACGCTGCCATTGCAGCCATGCTGCAGCCCGAAAACCCCTATTTCCGCCAGGGGTAGACCCCGGAGTTGCGAACTTGCACTACTTCTGATTAGATACCTGACTAAATCACTCGGAATTATCAGGAATCCAGAAATGACCACCATCACCCACACCAGCAACGACCGACAGAGTCACTCAGTCGCGCCGCGCCTGAGTGTGAGTCGTGCTCGAGTTGGTCTTGTGGTTGTGTTGTTGGCCGCGCTCACTTTGGGAATTGTGTCAGCACAATTCGGCTCGAACGAAGATTCGTCTCGCGGCTCTACGCCAAGTACCGCAGGTTCTCTGTAAGAACTATTCGTACACAGTTTCTGATCGAACTGAAGCGAACGCTGCATCAAGTGCAGCAAAGACGGGGAGCGAATCCATGATGCGCTGTGAGTCGCCACCGATGCGAACGTGACCCTTGATAAAAACTTCTTGTGCTGCGACCTGTTCGGTCGCAACAGCAACTGCGGTTTCCCATGACTGTTCCATGCGCACATGTTCAATTGATGCAGGACCAGCGCCAAAGGTGGCGACACCGTTGCCTACCTGCAAGTGATACATGACAGTTCCTTCTGGACCGTCAGTAACAACCTGAGTGATTCCGATTTCATGAGTCTGTGCTGCATCCTGCATTGATTCGCTGGCGCCAACAAGTGACTGCATGGCCTCTATCCATTCAAGACTGAGATATCGCATGTATCTATTCTGCCGAAGGTTTCCGACTTTCCGACTTTCCGACGAGCATCAAGAGAACTAGTGGGGGAAACACAAAGGGCCCGAGCATTACGCCCGGGCCCTTTGCTAGACGTAGGTCTATTCGGCAGATGCCAGAATCGTTGACTTCTGACGACTGGAACGAATCACTGATGCACCAAGCACTGCGAGTGCTGCGGCTGCAATGAGAAGACGCGTTGTGTCGTTGTCTTGGTTGCTGATGATTGCAGGAAGAATCAACAATGAAACAAGGTTCATCACCTTGATTAATGGGTTCAATGCAGGACCAGCAGTGTCCTTGAATGGGTCACCAACGGTGTCTGCGATAACAGCAGCCTTGTAAGGCTCTGATCCCTTACCACCATGGTGTCCGTCTTCGATGTACTTCTTAGCGTTGTCCCATGCACCACCAGCATTGCTGAGGTAGTTGGCCATGAGCTGACCAGTAAGAATTACAGCGGCAAGGAAGCCACCAAGTGCTTGCCAGCCGATACCGAATCCGACGATTACAGGTGTCAACACTGCAAGAAGTGCAGGTGTCATCAATTCACGAAGCGATGCCTCTGTGCAGATGTCAATGACTGGACCGTATTCAGGCTTCTTAGTACCGGCCATAATTCCACCATCGCGGAACTGGTTACGTACTTCTTGCACAACAACACCAGCGGTACGGCCAACGGCACGAATCGACAATGCGGAGAACAAGAATGGCACGGAGCCACCGATAAGAAGACCAATAAAGATCTTTGGGTCAGCAACGTTGATTGCAAGCTCTGGAGCCTTGAACACACCATCGGCCAAGTTCTCAGCCTTGATCATGAGTTCTGCACCAGCGGTTTCAATGAATGAAGCAAACAATGCAACTGCAGCAATAACAGCAGATCCGATTGCGAATCCTTTTGTTACAGCCTTAGTGGTGTTACCCACTGCGTCGAGAGCAACCATGATCTTTTGTGGTTCACCGTGGAATTCGCCGGACATTTCTGCAATACCTGCAGCATTGTCAGACACTGGTCCGAACGTATCTTCCGAAACGATCACGCCTGTTGTTGCCAACATACCCATGCCGCACAAAGCAACGAGGTAGAGCGAGAACGTAAGGTTTCCGCCGCCAAGTGCCAATGCCACACCAATCGCGATTGCGATTGCGATTACTGCGTACACGCTTGATTCAAGACCGTACGCGGTACCCGACAAGATGGCGGTTGCTGGGCCAGTTTCTGCTGACTCTGCAATTTCCTTTACAGGACCATGATGTGTAGCGGTGTAGTACTCGGTGAGACGGCTTACAAGTTGCGCTAGTACAAGACCAACTGCAACTGCACCAAACACTCGCCAGCCTGCGCCGCCCAAGAGCTGGACGCCTTCGCCGGCTGTGCCTTTTTCGTTTCCAACATAAGCAAGTGAAAGTGCAAGTGTTCCCACAAGTGTGAGAGAACCAGCAACAAGGAAACCCTTGTTGATTGGCTTCAATGCATCTGTTTCGCCTTCTTTTGCCTTTACTGCGAACACACCAAAGATTGATGCGATAACACCAATGGCGCGCGCTGCGAGTGGGAATACGAGTCCCATTGCTGGGTTCAAACCAATTGAGTTAAACGCTGCAACACCAAGAATGATTGATGCAACGAGTGTTACTTCGTAACTCTCGAAAAGGTCAGCGGCCATACCTGCACAGTCACCAACATTGTCACCAACGTTGTCGGCGATTGTTGCTGGGTTACGTGGGTCGTCTTCAGGAATTCCTGCTTCAACTTTGCCCACCAAGTCAGCACCAACGTCGGCTGCCTTAGTAAAGATGCCGCCACCAACGCGCAAGAACAGCGCGAGGAGTGAGCCACCAAAACCAAAACCAACAAGAATCACGCTTGAGGTGTTCTGGAACAACATGATGATGACTGTTGCGCCGATAAGTCCGAGACCAACGGTGAACATACCTGCAACGCCACCGGTGCGGAACGCAACAGTGAGTGCCTTTGGCATTGAACCCGTGAGCGCGGCTGCTGCCGTACGCACGTTTCCGCGAGTAGCAAGGGTCATGCCGATGTAACCGGTGAAACCAGAAGCAGCACATCCGAGGATGAACGCCACGGTTCGCCAGATTCCGGCTTGCATAAAGGACAACGCTTCCGTTGCCTCCATGCCTTCACCTTTCATGATTGCAGTGGACGTGATGAACACGATCGCTGCAAGGGGAACGAGAATCATGACGATCGTCTTGAACTGACGCTTCAAGTAGGCGTTCGCGCCTTCTTGAATCGCCAAGGCGATCTCTTTCATCTTCGGCGTGCCTTCGTCGGCCGCCATTACTAAACGGGCAAGATAGAACCCAACGGCGATAGCAAGGATCGCTGAAGCAGCTGAAAGCCACAACACCGCCCATTCTCCGCCCTTGAGTACGAATTCCTGGTACCCGCCTTCTGCTGCAAATATTCCTGACACGGAAATTGTCTCCTGGCATGTTTTGGGCCACCAAGTTTTGATGGCCTCTGTATGGAACATTGCAACAGTAGTGAAAAAAGGCACTCAGATACGAAATGGTCAAGTTGGTGCCCAGGGGGGCTTGGGGGGTACCGTTTCAAGTGCAATTGCACCACTGGGTGGCCCAGTCGGCAAGGAGTCCAAATATGGCACAGATAGTCACGAGCCAGAGAGGCCCCGTCACAGGGACCGCTACTGCCAAGAAGAAGCGTCGTCCGTTCCTTCTTGACCTCTATTCCACCGCGGTGGGCAAGAAGTACGTCATGGGCGCCACCGGTATCGCCATGATGGGGTTCGTCCTTTTCCACATGATTGGGAACCTGAAGATGTACGCAGGTGCGGCAGACCTCGATCACTACGCGCATTTTTTGCAAACACTCTTGTACCCACTGGCACCCAAGGGATGGGTTTTGTGGATTCTTCGCGGCGGACTCATCTCGATGTTGTTCTTGCACCTGCATGCCGCGTATTCACTCACCGTCATGAATCGTCATGCACGACCTGTGAAATACCAGAGCAAGCGTGACTATCAGATTGCGAACTTTGCAAGTCGCACAATGCGCATGTCTGGATTGGTAATCCTGGCGTTCATTGTGTGGCACCTTGCAGACCTGACATTCGGAGTCGTTAACTCCGAAGTGGGAAAGATGGTGACGCATTCTGGAGATGAAGAACCAGTCAAGGCCGTGTACGCAAGTGTGGTGCACTCGTTCAGTCGCACACCTGTTGCATTGTTCTATGTCTTTGCAAACGTTCTCTTGGGCATTCACTTGTTCCACGGTGCCTGGAGCATTTTTCAATCGTTTGGTTGGAACAACCCGCGTTTCAACACATGGCGTCGCGCATTTGCCACTGGCTTTGCCGCACTAGTTGTTGTCGGAAACGTTTCATTCCCTATCGCCGTCATGGCCGGCGTTGTCGGCTGACCCATCGCTCTGAAGAAAGAAGAACCCAATGAGCCTCACAGATGATCTCCTAGCAAAAAATACAGTTCAACTCGATAGCAAAATTCCTGCTGGGCCTATGGCCGACAAATGGAATAGCTACAAAGACAACATGAAGTTGGTGAACCCCAACAACAAGCGCAAGTTCAAAGTCATTGTGGTGGGTACCGGTCTTGCTGGTGCTTCAGCTGCTGCAACCATGGCCGAACTCGGATACCAAGTCGACGCATTTACATTTCATGACTCAGCACGTCGTGCGCACTCCATTGCTGCCCAGGGCGGTATCAACGGTGCAAAGAACTACAAGGGTGACGGCGACAGCATTCATCGTTTGTTCTACGACACAGTCAAAGGTGGCGACTTCCGCGCACGTGAAGCAAACGTGCATCGTCTCGCTGAAAACAGCGTCGACATCATTGACCAAATGGTTGCTCAAGGTGTTCCTTTTGCCCGTGAATACGGTGGTTTGTTAGACAACCGTTCATTCGGTGGTGCTCAAGTAAGCCGTACGTTCTATGCACGCGGTCAAACCGGACAGCAACTTTTGTTGGGCGCATATCAGCAGTTCTCACGTCAAGTAGGTCTTGGTGGCATTCGTTTGTTCAACCGCACCGAATTGATCGACATCGTCGTCATCGATGGACATGCGTCAGGCATTGTTGTTCGCGATCTTGTCACCGGTGAACTCCAATCACATGCTGCTCACGCAGTTGTGTTGGCAACTGGTGGATACGGAAACGCTTTCTTCTTGTCAACCAATGCAATGGCGTGCAACGTCACAGCAGCATGGCGTGCGCATCGTAAGGGCGCGTTGTTTGCGAACCCTTGCTACACGCAGATTCACCCAACATGTATTCCGCAAAGCGACGACAGCCAGTCAAAGTTGACTTTGATGTCAGAGTCGCTACGTAACGACGGCCGCGTGTGGGTTCCAACAAATCCAGACGAGACACGTCCTGCACACGAAGTGCCCGAGAATGAGCGTGACTACTACCTCGAGCGTTTGTACCCATCGTTTGGCAACTTGGCACCACGCGACATTTCATCGCGTGCAGCAAAGCGCGCAGTCGACAAAGGTCTTGGCGTTGGTCCAAAGAAAAATGGCGTGTATCTCGATTTCGCTGATGCAATTCAGCGACTCGGTCGCGAAGTTGTAGAAGAGCGTTATGGCAACTTGTTCCAGATGTACGAACGCATCGCCGGGGAGAATCCATACGAACAGCCGATGCGCATCTATCCAGCGAGCCATTACACAATGGGTGGCCTGTGGGTTGACTACGAACTCATGACAAACATTCCTGGTTTGTATGCAGCCGGAGAAGCCAACTTTTCCGATCACGGTGCTAACCGTTTGGGTGCATCCGCACTCATGCAAGGTTTGTCAGACGGTTACTTCGTATTGCCGTACACAATTGGTAACTACTTGGCACCAATGTTGAACAAGGCAATCCCTGGTACCGATCATCCAGAGTTCAAAGCGGCAGAAGAAGCAGCGCGTTTGCGTTTCAATGGCTACCTCGCTGCTGGCGGAACAAAGTCTCCAGACTTCTTCCATCGTGAACTTGGAAAAATCATTTGGGATTACTGCGGCATGGAGCGCACGGAACAAGGCCTTGAAAAGGCATTGTCTGAAATTCCAGCGTTGTACGAAGAATTCAAGAAAGACCTACGCGTCACGGGCAGTGGCGAAAGCATGAACCAAACGCTTGAAAAGGCTGGTCGAGTCGACGACTTCTTCCAATTGGGAATGTTGATGTGTCAGGACGCTCTTGATCGTAAGGAAAGCTGTGGCGGTCACTTCCGCGCTGAATTCCAGACTGATGATGGTGAAGCACTTCGCGACGACGACAACTACTGCCATGTTTCTGCATGGGAGTGGGGCGGCGACCCAATGAAGCCAAACCTCAACGTTGAAAAACTTGAATTTGAAGAAGTTCACCTCGCCACAAGGAGCTACAAGTGAGCAATCATCTGAAGAACATCACATTGCGTATCTGGCGTCAGGCCGGACCAAATGTAAAAGGCAACTTTGAGAATCACGTCATCGACGAGATCACCGATGAAGCATCTTTTCTTGAGATGCTCGACATCTTGAACGACAAACTTGTCCACGAAGGTAAAGAAGCTGTTGTGTTCGATCACGACTGCCGAGAAGGAATCTGCGGCACGTGCTCACTCATGATTGATGGTCAAGCACACGGCCCACAGCGTGGAACCGCTACGTGTCAATTGCACATGCGTCAGTTCAAGAGCAATGACACCATCACTGTTGAGCCATGGCGTGCATCAGCGTTCCCGCTGATTAAAGACCTCATGGTTGATCGTTCCGCATTTGACCGCATCATTGAATCTGGTGGATATATCACCGCAGATACCGGTGGTGCACCAGATGCAAACCTCATTCCAATTCCAAAAGTGATTGCTGATGCTGCAATGGACTCAGCAGAGTGCATTGGTTGTGGTGCATGTGTTGCTGCGTGTCCAAACGGTGCGGCCAACTTGTTCACCGGTGCCAAAATAGCTCACCTCAATCGTTTGCCCCAAGGCCAAGCAGAGCGTTACTCGCGCGCTGAAGCCATGGTGGAAACAATGGATGAGCACTTTGGTTCATGCACCAACCACGGTGAGTGCGAAGCAGCATGTCCGAAAGAGATCAGCATCGATGTCATCGCGCTGATGCACAAGGACTACCGCAAAGCCAAGTTCTCAAACCGTAAGGACCTCGCTCGCGGCTAATTGGCTCGCTTGGGGCTTCTCAGGGCTCTCGGGGTACTGTCGCATATATGACAATTCCTCCTGTCCCTGAGTCCCTGCCCACCACTCTGGGGGCTCTACGGGCCTCTGGCTGGCTGTCCCTGCCCATCAAGGAGGAGTTGCGTAAGAACGCCGTGCGAAATATCTCTGCTGGCTTGCCGCTATTCGAAGGCGTGATGGGGTACGAACACACCGTGATGCCGCAGTTAGAGAACGCGTTGCTTGCCGGTCACGACGTTGTGTTTCTCGGTGAGCGTGGACAAGCAAAGACACGCATGATTCGCTCGCTCACAGATTTGCTCGACGAATGGATGCCCATTGTTGCTGGCAGTGAAATCAACGATGATCCGTACAACCCAGTCTCACGACATGCGCGCGACTTGTGTGCCGCAGAGGGTGACAACACGCCCATTGCATGGGTGCATCGCAGTGAGCGATTCGGCGAAAAACTTGCCACGCCAGATACATCAATCTCTGACCTCATTGGTGAAGTTGATCCCATCAAAGTTGCTGAAGGTCGTTACCTCAGCGACGAACTCACATTGCATTACGGATTAGTTCCTCGTACCAACCGTGGCATTTTTGCAATCAACGAACTACCAGACCTTGCAGAACGAATTCAAGTGGGTTTGTTGAATGTTCTTGAAGAGCGTGATGTGCAGATTCGCGGATACAAGATTCGTCTTCCACTCGATGTGATGTTGGTTGCTTCTGCAAACCCAGAGGATTACACCAACCGTGGTCGCATTATCACGCCATTGAAAGATCGTTTCGGAAGCCAGATTCGCACGCACTATCCGTTGGAAGTGGAAACTGAAATCGCCATCATGCGTCAAGAATCACGGGCTGCGTCAATTGGTGACGTCACTGTGACGATGCCTGCATTTATGGAGCGAATCATCGCAACGTTCTCGCACCAAGCACGAAGCAGTAGCCACGTCAATCAGCGCAGCGGTGTCAGTGTGCGCCTTAGCGTTTCAAATTTTGAAATTCTCAGTGCAAACGCAGTGCGCCGTGCATTACGCGCTGGCGAAAAAGATGTAGCGCCACGCGTGAGCGACCTTGATGCTCTTGCTTCTTCCACTGGTGGAAAAGTTGAGATCGAGTCGCTTGAAGAAGGCCGCGAATCCCTCATCCTGCAGCAGTTGATCTCAGCTGCAGTTCTTACTGTGTATAAGGAACTGGCTCCTGGTTCCATGATGGGCGAAGTCATAACAGCTTTTGAAACGGGAACCATTGCTCACGTCGGCGAAGACATTCCATCGGCTGAACTGATTGCACTGTTCAACGACATCCCCGCATTACGGGCTCCTGTGCTTGTGCTCACTGAAGGCGATGAATCGCCTGCTGTTTTGGCAAGTGCTGTTGAATTTGTGCTGGAAGGTTTACACCTCACGCGTCGTCTCAACAAAGATGCATCGGGCACGAAAGCCACGTACCGTTCTCGCGGTTAGAGCGAGCTAAAGAATTTGTATGTGTCGCCGATGGCGATAACTACATAACGAACGGAGAGCGTGTCCACAGCTCGCCAGTGTCATTGCGTGCAACGTCGGTTGCTTCGCCTGTGAGCGTGACGACGTTGATCGCCTCATTGAGCCCGCGCAATGTGAGCGGCTCGTGAGGGATAGCAACAACGCCTTCTGGCAGGTTTTCGATCTGATCCACTGGAATGATCACTTCATACGAAGCAGCAGCGTCACAGAGGCGCGCAGCCAGGTTTACGGCGGTACCGATGTAGTCGTCGCCTTCGAAGAGCAATGCAAGGCCAGATGCGATACCAACACGGATAGAGAGTGGGGCACAGGCAGACGCAGAGCGTTTCTGCAGTTCCAAACAAAAGCGCACAGCATCACGTTGGTCGACGGCTACGAGCATGCAGCCATCGCCGAGCCATTTAGCGATACGCACGCCGGTCTCAGATGCCACATCACGAGTCACGGCTCGCCAGGACGCCAAAAGGCGACCAGCCGCATCGTCGCCGTTCTCATTGGTGAAGTTCGTAAACCCTGAGATATCGACGAAAACAAAAGTTCTTGGTACTCGCATGTTGTTCACCACCTTAGAGCAACTAGGTTGCCAATATGCCTGCGAGATTCACATACTCCCGATGGGATGGCACCCAGACCCCATTCAGCATGGATGCAGACGGGATTCTTGATGAATTAGCCGATGATCTGATGTATCACGGCGATCTCGATTCAGCCTTGCGCCGTTTGATGCGTGAAGGAATGACCGATAAAGACGGCAATCGAATAGAGGGTCTTCGCGAAATGATGGAGCGCATTCGTCAGCGCAAAAAAGAACTTGAGGAAAGTGGCGATCTCGGTGGCGTGTATTCAGAAATTGCTGAAGCATTGCAAGATGTCATCGACGAAGAACGGCATGCTGTTGAAAATGCAGTTCGTGAAGCAGAAAATTCTGGTGATGAGCGTCGTGCAGATACCGCGCGTGATGCAGCAATGGAGCGCAACTTTCGCTTAGACATGATGCCCGACGACCTTGCGGGCATGGTGCGTGAATTACAAAGTTATGACTTTGAATCACCAGAGGCTCGCCAGCGATTTGAAGAACTGATGGACAAATTGCGCCAGCAGATGATGCAACAAGTTGTGGATCAAATGGCTGAAG
This sequence comes from Ilumatobacteraceae bacterium, assembly GCA_044354565.1. Taxonomy (GTDB): domain Bacteria; phylum Actinomycetota; class Acidimicrobiia; order Acidimicrobiales; family Ilumatobacteraceae; genus UBA2093. The sequence goes on along the minus strand of JBIKZT010000002.1, from coordinate 16,981 downwards.
GCATCCAAGATATGTCGCCAGAAAACATGGCTCGCATGAAAGACATGATGGCTGCGCTCAACAACATGATTGAAGCGCGCGAGCAAGGGGAAGACCCGCACTTTGAAGAGTTCATGGAGCAGTTCGGAGATTTCTTTCCTGAGAATCCGCAAACGCTCGACGAACTTTTGGAAAACATGGCGCAACGCATGCAGGCCATGCAAGATTTCATGAACTCCCTCACGCCTGAACAGCGCTCACAGTTGCAACAGTTGTCTGATCAACTCATGGAAGACATGGACCTCAATTGGCAGGTACAGCAGTTGGGTCAGAAGTTGCAGTCGATGTTTCCTCAGCAGGGCCCACCGGGTCAACAACAGGGGTACAACTTTCGTGGTGAGACACCCATGGACATGCAGCAGGCAATGGATGCCATGCGTGAAATGGGCCAACTCAGTGAGATGGAAGCAATGTTGCAGCAGTCTCGTAACCCAGCCCAACTGGCTGAGGTAGACATTGAAAAAATGCGGGATTTATTGGGTGAAGATGCTGCCCGCTCCATGGAGCAATTAGCCAAAGTTGTCAAGCAGTTAGAAGACGCCGGCCTTGTGCATCGCAAAGATGGAAAATTAGAACTCTCACCACGTGGCCTACGAGCTATTGGTAACAGCGCCTTGCGCGAGCTATTCAGCAAATTGTCGAAAGACAAATTCGGTCAACACAGAATTGCTCGCGACGGCAGTGGCCACGAGCGCACCTACGACTCGAAGCCATATGAATTTGGAGACCCATTCCGACTTGATTTGCAACGAACAATCCGCAATGCAATTTCTCGAAATGGAACAGGCACACCGGTGCGCCTCTTGCCAGAAGATTTTGAGATTGAACGCACGGAACACACCACGCGTTCTTCCACAGTGCTGATGCTCGACTTGTCTTACAGCATGGTGCAGGCAGGTCGATTCTTGCCCGCCAAAAAAGTAGCAATGGCATTGCATTCATTGATTACTTCGCAGTTCCCACGTGACTACATCAGCATTCTTGGATTCAGCAGCATTGCGTATCCCATTACGCATGAAGATCTGCCGGGCATCAGTTGGGATCAGGAATACGGCACGAACATGCAGCACGGATTTGCCATCGCTCGCAAACTTCTTGCGCAGCAAACGGGAACAAAGCAGATCATCATGATCACCGACGGCGAGCCCACTTCGCACATCACGCCAGATGGGTATCCGTGGTTCACGTATTTCGATGGATATGAAGCGCAGCAACTGACAGCTGAAGCAACCATGCGAGAAGTGATGCGTTGCACGAAGGACAACATCACCATCAATTCATTTGTGCTTGATGCAAGTGGTTCATTGCGCAAATTTGTTGAGCAAATGGCGCAGGTGAACCATGGACGTGCGTTTTTCACGACTCCAGAGACCCTAGGGGACTACGTTTTGGTCGATTTTTTGGAAAATCGGCGCAAAATGAGCCGCGCTCGGTAGATCGGGTCGCGGAGGCGAATGCCTTCCAATTTGGCAGACGTTGACTGTTGAGTTGCCTAAACCCTTACAGCATTTGCTTTTTCTGTGATTCTTTGTAACAATGACATCGCTGTAATTACAGAGGCGAAAGTCGATGTCCCCCGGGAGTCGCTTGAACCTCTTGCTGGGAGGCAACAAGCATGCACGGAGATTCTGAATCATTAAGCCAGGAACGCGGCTGGCAAGACCAGGCCAACTGCCTTGGCGTCGACCCCGACCTTTTCTTTCCTGAGCGCGGCGCGAGCACTCGCGAAGCCAAAGAAGTATGCAAAGGCTGCGTAGTTCGTGGCGAATGTCTTGAATACGCATTAGCAAACGGTGAGAAGTTTGGTATCTGGGGCGGATTGTCTGAACGTGAGCGCCGCCGTTTGCGTCGTCAACGCGCACAAGACGGTCGCCGTATCGTCAACGGTTAATTCCGTAGACGCCACTCAATCGTTTGTTCCTTCGACACATCGAGTGCCTCCCACCGATCTCGCGGAATATTCGCAAGAACAGCTGCTGGCAATAAACCAACTAGTTCTGCATGATGAATTGGGGAATGCTGTGCCACAGCATCGTAAGCATCTAAAGGCCCTGCATTCATTGGGTTAATGAGGTTGATGCTCACCTGGGTGTAGGCACCAACTTGTAGTCCCAATGTGCGAATATCCGCAGATCGCACAGCAGATGCAATGTTTTTTGTTTGAACAAGATCAACATTTTCAAGCCACAAGTTGTACGCCACCAATGGGGGCCTCACGCCAACGCACATGGCGCCGGCCGTGTGATGTGGCGCTAGTGGACCAATGTCTGGCTGCAGATCTTTCCATGCATGCGCGCGTACAAATGGAAGCGTGCGTTCTTGGCCATAAAAGAAAATAGGAATTTGCAATGATGTTGTTGCCCAATTTGCAAAGTCTTGTCGAGCACGAAGAGCATCATCAATTGTCGAACCTTCAAGTGGAACGAATGGGACTACATCGACAACACCTAGGCGTGGATGCACTCCGTCGTGTTGCGTTATTTCGAGTAGTTGCACTGCGGTGCTCGTCAATGTTCGTGGGGCTTCTTCCCCAATCAGTGTGAACACACTTCTGTTGTGGTCCGGGTCTGAATGAACATCAAGCAGAGTGTCACCAAGCCCGTCTGACAACGCAGCGATAATTCCAGGGTCTCGGCCCTCGCTGATATTGATGACGCATTCAAGCACGACAAGTTCCTACCAACTCAGATGCCCTCGTTGCTACCTCAGTGGTAGCGTGAGCCTCATGGGAACACCTGAACTTGTCATGATCGCCATTGTGGTGCTGGTCCTCTTCGGAGGCTCTCAGTTGCCAAAGCTCGCTAAGAATCTTGGCAGCGCACAACGTGAACTGAAGAAAGCTATGGACGAAGGCAAGAGCGATCAGAAGCCCGAAGGCGAAGCAAAGTAGTCATTTGTTGTTGGCTCGAGAGCCAATTCAAAACTAACTAGGCCGTGACGCCGCGACGGCGCTTCAAAATGCGGCGACGCTCGCGCTCACTCGTGCCACCCCACACACCGTGTTCGATGCGCTCTGTGAGTGCGTACTCAAGACAAGTGTCCAACACCGGGCATCCTTTGCAGATTGCGCGAGCTCTATCAACACCCACTCCGTCTGATGGGAAGAACGTTGTCGGTGGGTACTTGCGGCAGTTGCCGGTTCCCATCCAGGCAGTCGGAGAGTCGTCAAACGGCTGCGGCTTGACTGTCTCTGTCGTTACTTGAAGTTTGAGTTTCATGGCTCTCCTCACTGCAACCTCGGGATGAGGTCACTATCGGTTCGGTATCTGTATGACGCCGAGTCATGACGGGAAGTTCCCGCAAGAACATTCAACCACGGAGATTTCTGCTCGTGTAGTCAGAAAAGTAAAGGTTTGGCAAAAATCCTGCTTATCCACAGGAGAGAGCCTTGCGAATCAAGGAAAAAAGCGAAAAAAGAGTCATTCTGTTGTCATTGGTCACCCCCCGATAGGCTTGTGAAAGTTCGTTAGTAGCCAGGCCGTTTTCTCAACGCGCCAGTGTCCCCCCGGAGGCCCACATGTCAGATACACAGATTCAGCAGCCGCCAAAAGCTCATGCCCGCATTGTGTTTCTTGGTGCAGTGTCACCTCATTGGGAGGTCTATGGCGAGTGGGGCGATCAGAACGCCATCGATGAATTTCGTTCTCGCGTCCTTGCCCGTTTGGTCTTGCTTCCCCGCGACGACCCACAGTTTCGCCGAAACATGGCACGCATCGTGCGTGACGCAGAACGTGAATTGATTTCCCTTGAATGGGACATGGGTGACCCGAACTACGAGTTCTAAATCACTGCCGGTGACGCTCATGCGTCTTGCTGGTGAACAAATGGAAAACTCCCGTTTGCAATCCGTAGGTGGTGCCTTCGTATGTCATTACCCTAATTTTGTATGAGTCGCTGGTTTGGTAACCGAGAGTTAAGTTGGCTCGATTTCAACGAGCGAGTTCTGTCTCTAGCTCGTGAAACATCCGTGCCACTTCTTGAGCGAGTGAAGTTTTGCGCCATTTTTAGCGGCAATCTCGATGAGTTTTTTCAAGTTCGTGTAGCGGCACTGAAAGGTCAAGTTGCCGCCGGTGTTCCTTCAAGCGCGGCAGATGGTTTATCGCCAACGCGCCAACTCACTGCAGTGGGACAGCGTGTAGAAAGTCTTGTGAAAGAGCAAGAAAGAATTTTGCTCGAGGATTTATTGCCACTCATGGCCGAGCAAGGAATCACCGTGTGTCGATGGCACGACCTCACTACTGATGAACAGTCGCAATTGTCTCAGTTTTTTGATCGGCAATTGTTTCCGGTGCTCACGCCGTTAGCGGTTGATCCTGCACATCCATTCCCATATATCTCTAACCTCGCGTTAAGTCTGGGAGTTTTGGTTCGTGACCCGTCTAGTGGTGAACAACGTTTTGCGCGCGTAAAGGTTCCAACGTTCCTGAAGCGATTCCATCAGGTCTCGGAAAATCGTTTTGTCCCAATTGAAGACGTGATGTCTGCAAATATCGCAGATCTTTTCTTGGGTATGGACATTGTCCATGTGAGTGCATTCCGTGTTACGCGAAATGCTGACCTCACCTTGGAAGATGAAGATGCAGATGACTTGTTAGCTGCTGTGGAAATGGAATTACGCCGCCGCCGTTTTGGTCGTGCGGTGCGCTTGGAAGTTGAACGCGGCATCGATGCTGAGGTATTGGAAATGCTGCTTGAGGAATTGGAGCTTGAATTTGGAGATGTTTCTTTTCATGATGCTCCACTTGCACTCAGTTCTCTTTGGGAAATACATGCAATTGATGAACCAGGCTTGAAGGACAAGCATTGGTCATCTGTGACTGCCGGTCGCCTTGCTGCTGCCGATGGCAATGATCAATCAATGTTCAGCGTGCTGCGAGACAGAGACTTGCTGGTACATCACCCGTATGAGTCATTCTCATCGTCGACAGAAGAGTTTTTAGAGCAAGCAGCAGAAGACCCTCGTGTGCAAGGAATCAAAATCACTTTGTATCGCACGTCTGGTGATTCGCCAATTGCACGCAGTCTCATTAAGGCGGCAGAAAAAGGGAAACAAGTTGTTGCTCTTATTGAACTAACGGCTCGTTTTGATGAAGCAGTGAACGTGACTTGGGCCAAGGAACTGGAACGTGCTGGTGTTCACGTGGTGTATGGCGTTGTTGGTTTGAAGACACATTGCAAATGCGTACTAGTTGTTCGTCAAGAAGATTCAGGCCTGCGTCGCTATGTGCATGTGGGAACCGGAAACTACAACTCAAAAACTGCCCGAACCTATGAAGACATTGGTTTGTTTTCGTGTAACGAAGAAATCGGCAACGATGTCTCTCACTTGTTCAACTCCCTCACTGGATTTAGCAGAGATCGAGATTATTCCCGACTAATTGTTGCGCCGCGTTACCTACGTTCAAAGATTATGAGTCTGATTGAAAATGAAATTCAATACGGATCAGATGGCCACATCGTGATGAAGATGAATGGACTTGCGGATTCGGAGATTATTGAGTTGCTCTATAAGGCCAGTGAGGCTGGGGTCCGAATCGACCTGATTGTGCGTGGAATCTGTTGCATGCGGCCTGCAGGTGGCCACGAAGAAACAGTTCGGATCAGGTCTGTTCTCGGTCGTTATCTGGAGCATTCACGCATGTATCGCTTCGCCCATGGCGGCCGACAGGGCGCACCTTCCTATTACATCGGCTCAGCAGACATGATGCCTCGAAACCTCGACAAGAGAGTTGAAGTTCTGATTCCTGTGGAGCACCCAAAGCATCAAGCGTGGATTGATGAAGTTTTCGAAACTCTGCTGTCAGATGAAATCGTTGCGTTCGAGATGAATCGTGAAGGGGACTGGCGGCGAGTTGGGCCAAGCGAATTCATTCCTGAGAACGATGCGCAGTATCGCATTCATCGTCGCGACTCTGAGAATCAATCAAAATTGGGCGTTCCGCGTCCATCGAACCCAGAGATCACTGTCGTTGGCAGAGACTAATTCAGCATTTTTGTGCGAGAATATAAGCGATTCATACCGAAACAATCGAGTAATTCAATTGTGACGACTAGAGGAGAGAAACAACATGGACGAATTGCGTAAGGGATTTCATCAGCAGCTAGACGATGTTCGTACAGGACTTGTTCGGTTGGCTGCGTCGGTTATCGAGGCAATTCCCCGTGCTACTTCTGTGATTCTGAACGGTGACCTAGATGGCGCAAACGCTCTCATTCAGTTTGATGATGAGATCGATGCTCTATCGATAGATCTTGAAGAGCGTTGCTATCAGATTTTGGCGCTTCAAGCACCTGTTGCCGGAGACCTTCGACAAGTTGTCTCAGTTGTGAAGATGATTGCCGAGGTTGAACGTTCTGCTGACCTTGCGGTCAATATTTGTAAAGCAGCACGACGTATTTATGGTCATGAGTTAGACCCTCGCCTTCGTGGATTGATTGCACGCATGGGTGAACAAGCAGAACAACTGTGGGAAGCAGCACTTGAGTCATTTCAAGAGAACGATGCTGCGAAAGCTGCGGCTATTGATGACATGGACTCGTATCTCGACAGTTTGCAACGTGAATTTGTGCAGGCAATCCTTGAAAGTCACTCAGAGAACTCCATTGATCTACAAGTGGCAATTCAGTTAGCAGTTGTGGCTCGTTTCTACGAACGCATCGGCGACCATGCAGTGAATATCGGGGAACGAGTTCGTTACTTGGTGACTGGCTGGTTGCCTGAACACAAAGGTGCTGCTCGGTTCCGTGAGCGCTCACAAGAAGACGACACGGACGGAATTCCGTTCATTCAGCCAAAGTAACGTCAGAAAAAGGCCGTAGTTCAGACGTATGTGGCAGCTAATTGTTGGTGTACTGCTTGGTGCAGTTGCAACAGTTGTAGTCCTTCGTCGCAATACACGACCAAGCGCTCCTGAAGTTGTTGAAGATTCCTCGCCAAAGGAAGATGTTGTAAACAGCAATGATTCGCTTGAAGCGCTAGTCGATGCTCTGCCGATGGGAATTGTTGTCGTTGGCAAAGACGGGCAAGTTCGTTTTCGTAACAACGCTATGTCAACAGTGACTGGGACTCGACACGTTGATGTTCTCGTTGAAGCCGCTACTGAACGTTTGATTGATCGCGCCTTAGTCGGTAAAGAGCGTCGTGAAGAGATTCAACTTGCCGGTCCGCCTATTCGCGTTCTTGAAGTACATGCTGTGCCCCTGAATGACGGTGGTGCATTGGCGTTGGTGGAAGACATTACGGAAAGATGGCGCATCGACCAGGTGCGTACAGACTTCGTGGCAAATGTGAGTCACGAGTTAAAGACTCCCGTTGGGGCAATTTCGGTGTTGGCAGAAACTTTGGAAGGCGAGACAGAGGACGAACTCATCTTGCGACTTACTGGGCGAATGGTGTTAGAGACACAACGCATGTCTCGCACGATTGATGACTTATTGGAATTGTCGCGCATTGAATTGGGTGGGGAAGCGTTGTATACCAGCGTGGAAATGAATGCCGTCATTACAGAAGTTCTAGAGCGCGTGTCGTCTCTTGCGGCAAAGAAGAAAGTAGAAATCGTTGTGGAACAACCGACAAATTCAACTTTGGTAACGGGCGACTTCTTTCAGTTAACTTCAGCCATCGGCAACCTTGTAGAAAATGCGATTAAGTACAGCGATGCAGATTCGACGATCGAAGTTCGCCTGCGCGATGGAGGTCACTCCATGCTCGATGTAGAAGTGGAAGATCACGGCATTGGAATTCCAGCGGAAAGCCTCGATCGCATCTTTGAACGCTTCTATCGCGTGGATAGGGCTCGCAGCCGAGGAACTGGCGGAACAGGCCTCGGACTGTCCATTGTTCGCCATGTGGCCACCAATCATGGCGGTGAGGTGAACGTACGGTCTCGTGAAGGTGAAGGTTCGGTGTTTATCCTCTCTATTCCTCGTGTTCGGGCCGCTTCATGAGGCACGATAGGTACCAATGGTGAACGCACGAAATACTTCAGGTATCCCAACAGTGTTGGTGGTAGAGGATGAAGAGTCATTTATTGAAGCTCTTCAAGTGGGGCTGAAGCGTGAAGGGTTTCGTGTGGAGGTCGCTCGTGATGGTTTGCAGGCCCTCGAAATGTTCGACATTGTGCAACCAGACTTAGTGCTGCTCGACGTGATGCTTCCAAAGATGTCGGGCATCGATGTATGTCGTCAACTTCGAAAGAAGACATTGACGCCCATCATTATGGTGACGGCCAAGGGTGCAGAGATTGACACCGTTGTTGGGCTTGAAGTTGGCGCAGATGATTACGTCACCAAGCCTTATCGTTTACGTGAACTCACTGCACGTATGCGCGCAGTGATGCGTAGGGTTCCCACAGAGCGCGGTGGGGAACTTTCCGGATCTTCTATCGAGATTGGCGATGTCGCACTCGATCCAGATCAGCATGAAGTCATCATTCGCGGAGATGCACAAGCTCTGCCGCTCAAGGAATTTGAATTGCTTCATATCTTGTTGGCGAATGCTGGCAGAGTGTTGCCCCGTGAAACCCTCATTGACCGTGTGTGGGGAAGTGATTACGTGGGCGATACAAAGACGCTTGATGTTCACATCAAACGGCTTCGCTCGAAAATTGAAGATGATCCGGCTAATCCCACGCGCATCATCACCATTCGTGGTTTGGGATACAAGTACGACAAACAACGAACGGCGTAATATCTGCGCGTGGCTAAAACACGCAGATCTCGAGATGTAGTCGGAACAGGGTTGCCACCAACCACGCCTTTCCAACGACTATCTCGTGTGCATTCGTTGATGACTGCGGGAGATACAGCAATGGCTGTGGCTCTTGCAGACTCGTTGTTTTTGTCCATCAGTCCGGACGCGGCACGAACAAAAGTTTTGTTGTTCCTTGCTGTCAGCATGGCCCCGTTCGCCGTTGTCGCCCCGTTAGTTGGCCCATTCGTTGATCGCATGAAAGGCGGTCAGCGAATGGTGGTTGTCTTGGTTGGTGTCTTGAGGGCGTTCGTGCTTGTGGGTATGGCAAGTTCACTTGATTCGCTCACACTTTTTCCGTTGGCCTTTGCCGCATTGATTTTGGGTAAGACCTACGCCATTGCAAAGTCGGCAATTGTTCCAACCACGGTCAACGATGAATCGAAGTTTGTAGAGTCCAACAGCAAATTAGGACAAATATCTGGTATCACGGGTTTTGTGGTGGCAGGTCCGGTTGCAGTTTTGCAGTTGATAGATACACGTGCGGCACTTGGGCTGGGAGTCATTGCATTCTTGGCCGCATCCTTGAATGCGTATCGATTGCCGAAGATGGCAATACAAGTTGGACACAGCGATGCTCGTGAAGAGGAAGAACTACATAGCCCATCAATTGTCGCCGCATCAATTGCTATGCGCACATTGCGGTTTGCTGTTGGTTTCATGTTCTTTCATTTGGCATTCTGGCTTCGACAAGAAATCGCTGGGACTGCTTGGTTCGGTTTAGCTATTGGCCTTTCTGGTCTAGCAACATTGGGTGCCAACTTCGCCGGACCATATCTGCGCCGACGTATGCGAGTAGAGATGATGCTCTTTGCATCTCTTGTTTTTGTTGTACTGGTTGCTCTTTTTGCTACGTGGTACGACCGCGTGGTGGGAGGAATCGTGTTGGTCGCAGCTGTAAATGCGGCTGCGGCAATAGGTCGACTCGCATTTGAAGCCACGGTGCAAAGAGATGCTCCTGACGCAAACCGTGGAAAAGTATTTGCAAGATTTGAAACTCAGAATCAAATTGCTTGGGTGTGTGGTGGGTTAATCCCAGTCATCATCAGCCCATCAGGGTGGCTCGGATTCGCCGGTGTCGTGGTGATTAGTTCTGTCGGTGCCGTTTTGTTTTGGCGCGCCGGTGGGATTGTTATTGGATCTCGAGGCGGGCGAGCCAGAGGCCGGGAGCATCAACCTCGTTCGGGGTAGGCATTGATTCGGCCGATGAGAGCATGCGAGGCAATGCTCCCGCGCCTTCTCGTTCCACAACTCCATTGATGAATGTTCGCCCACGTTGTTGTTGTGCACGTGTTGTAGCGAGACCCAAAAGTCGTTCAATGAGTTGAGCATCCGTACCGTATTCGGCACGCCGTCTGCGCACTGCTTCAGCAATAGGTGATGTTGCGCCGAGTAATCGTGACGACACGGCGTCTACCGCGTAATCGATATAACCAGAGATAGCAGCTACACGAGCGTCAAGGACTGGGGCTATTGCAGCTTGTTCTGCAGATCGCACTGCACCCATGAGAACCATTGGGTCAGAGAACATGGATTGAATGTTTGCCATTGCATCGCCATCGTTTGGATCAAGATCGCCAAGGCTTGACATTAAGGCTTCTGGGTCCGGAGAAAATGCTGAGACATGTCGGCGAACTAATGCGGTGAGACCTTCTTCTATTCCTGGGGCCGCCAGAATTGCATGTGAGACAAGTTCATGAATGAGCACCCACATGCGAAGGTCGTCTCGTGGAATATCCCATTCAGATGCAAACGAGTCAACAGAAGACGACACAATCAAAATCTCAGATGTATGTGGTCGTGCCAGCGGTAATTCGTATTGCCCGAGAGAGTGTTGGGCAAGCGCGCCAATCATCGAGCCCACTGACATGCCCAGCATTGCGGGAGCCATCATTGTTGAGAGGTTGTTGAGCATTGCAATCATTGGGTCATCGGGCGATTCGCCGGACGTATCACGCTTGTTTAGTGCCGTCGCTAAGTCAGTAAACAGTGGTCGAAAGTCGCTCAATGTTCGTTGTGCCCATTTCCCACGAGTGGTAGTGAGGATCTCAGTGTGAGTGTCACGCGGCCCCGTTGATAACGCAGTGATTTCGCGAACATGCATATCGGCAATGTCTGCAAGCGCGTTGTATGCGATACGAGTACTTGCATCTGGTTCTGGGTCGGAAGTGTCACCAGCAGCGCCGATTTGCGCGAATTGTTGCGCCAATTCCCAGTTCAACGGTCCTTGACCGGCCATTGCCTTCATCATGTCGTTGAAGAAAGGTAAGCCACCAAACGGATTGGGAATGTTGTTGTCGTCAGACATGTATTCAGACTAGAGAGTATTTCTTCGGCACCATTGTCAGTGCGACGTCACGAGGTTCATAATTCGTGCAATTGAGGAGGTTCCAAGCACTATTGCCCGATGTTGCAGGTGGACAATGATGCCATTAATCGTGGTGCCGTTCATGAGAAGTGCGGTGCCATTGAGGCACTCTGGATTGCTAATGGGCAAGTCATGATGATGTTCAAGTTGCTTCGTGGTGTAGCTCGGCCCAAGGACTGTTTGGTTGTCGTCAAAAGCATCGACTGCCATGAATTTCGAAAGGTCTGTACTGTCCTGAGGGTTGATGAAATCATTAGTGGCAAGTGCTGGGCCACTGATTGATGAATCAGGACTTTCAAGAATTGCCACTCCGATGTCCTCCATGGCTTCATACATCGTCACTGGAGAGATGGAGCCATCGGGAAATGTGATCTGCGTGGTTGCGTTTTCAGAGATTGTCTCGAGAGCTGCAAGCCACAGTCCTTCGCCAAGTGAAATCGCTGTTGAGGTTTTCGAACCGCTCTGCACGGTATACACGGGAGCGGTTGTTGAGTTTTTGACGCCAACAATTGGAGATGTGTCGTTATCGACAGGCTCTGAGTATTCGCTGATGCCCTTCGGTACTGCAATTGCAAGTACTACAAGTGATGCGAGCACGCTGATGGATGCCGCGATGGCCGAGAGGCGTCGGCCAACTGGAGGCGGATTCATGATGAATTCGGAAGAATGCACCGCTGACCGTTCGGCCGGATGGAGGGGGTCAGGGCTAGACGAACGTGTGTTGAAATCGTCGGTGCTCACAAGAGGGAAACACTAATCGTGCCGACAGCGAAAGTGTCGTCGCCATCACAGACCTGACCCATAGCCATAGGAGTACGATAAGACGTATGCCTGTACCGCAACTTGGAGATGATTGGTGTGAATTGACCGCCTCTGAGTTGCCCATCTCCCAGATCTACGAGTGGGCTGTGACGGCACATTGTGGGGCAGTGGTGCTGTTCTCGGGCACAGTGCGCGACCATGCAGATGGACGCTCCGACGTCACGTCCCTTGAATACGAGGCCTACGACGATGCTGTCGTACCTGTCTTCCAAAGCCTTGCCCACGAAGCGCGTCAACAATTCAATGGAATTGGGCGCATTGCAATCTTGCATCGCACTGGATTGTTGCAGTTGGAAGAATCCTCTGTTGTCGTTGCAGTTTCGTCTCCACACCGTGGACTTGCTTTTGAAGCCGCACGCTTTCTGATTGATTCACTAAAGACAAGTGCGCCGATCTGGAAGAAAGAAAACTGGGCTGGTGGTTCCGATTGGGGAACTGGCGCACATGATGTTGTTGCTACTACAAAGAAAGTGTCAGAGTCATCTCAATGATTTCTATGTCATTTCTTACAGGGTTGTTTACCTTCATGGCTTTTGTTTCCGGAAGTGCACTTTTGGTGATGGTGTATCTCGACAACAGAAAAATGCGTATCGACGATGGCATTGCAAAGTTTCGTCGACACATTGATGCTTTGTCTCCTGAAGCGCGGCGTTCATCTGTGCATCACAACAACCCTGAAGATAGGTGGAGCCGATAATGGCACGCGACCTCGCAATTGACCTCGGTACCGCAAACACCCTTGTGTATATGAAGGGAAAAGGGATTGTTCTTAATGAACCTTCTGTTATTGCAGTGAATCGCCAGTCTGGTGAAGTGCTCGCAACTGGTCACGACGCATGGGACATGATCGGTCGTACCCCCAGTTACATCGTGGCGGTTCGTCCACTTCGTGGTGGTGCAATCACAGACTTTGATATCACTGAACGCATGATTCGCTTATTGTTGCAGCGGGTTGGTGTCTCTCGGTTTACACGACCGAAGGTTGTTATCTGTGTGCCTTCGGCAATTACTGAAGTAGAACGACGTGCAGTAACGGACGCAACACGTCGTGCGGGAGCGTCTGATGCGCAACTCATCGAACAGCCAATGGCAGCAGCGATTGGTGCCAATCTTCCTATCGATGAGCCAGTAGGCAACATGGTTATCGACATCGGTGGCGGCACTACAGAAACAGCTGTCATCAGTCTTGGTGGTGTTGTTGCTCTTGAAGCCATTCGCGTTGGCAGTTTTGATATTGACGCAGCAATTCAAAACTATGTGCGTCGTGAGCATGGCGTTGCAATTGGTGAACGAACTGCTGAAGAAATAAAGATTCAAATCGGGTCTGCAGAACCTGGCCCACAAGACCGCAGCGCAGATATTCGCGGCCGAGATCTTGTGACGGGACTGCCTAAAACTGTGCGCCTCACTGCAGAGGAAGTTCGTTTCGCTATCGATGAACCAGTTGCCGCAATGGTGCTGTCGGTGAAACGATGTCTCGCAAAAGCTCCACCTGAACTTTCCCAAGATTTTCTTACACGTGGTATGTATCTCGTTGGCGGCGGTGGAATGTTGCGCGGGCTTGCAGAACGTATTCAGCGTGAGACGGAAGTTCCTGTGAATATGTCACCGCAACCACTAGAAGCAGTTGTGCTCGGTGCAGGTCACTGTATTGAGAATTATCAAGCGCTTCGCGGCATGTTCATGGGACCGCGTCGCTAGTTTTTACGACCGCGTCACCACAATTTCACGCACTTTCCCGTTTGCGCTCAAGACGTACATGGTTTTTTGCGTTGCGCGCACTGCCATCACGTTTCCAAGGTCTGATGCCACTTCTTCTTGGCCGATGGTGGTCGATCCATCTGTGAGGATGGCCGAGACAGTGCCTGCGCAGTAATCCCCGTAAAAGAACCAACCAGCGCGGCCAGGGGTTGTGGTGTTAGTACCCACGGCTGCGCCAGAAATAGAACAGCGACCTTTTGAATGGTCGTATTCAAAGAGGGGAATGACTGGATTTGTGATGGTGACATCGCTGTTGAAAGCGTGTGTTCCCTCGAAGGCGCTCCAGCCCAGATTTGCTCCACGTCCTCCTGGGTAGTTGCCATCGCCGGGTAGTGCTGTCACCTCTTCCCATTCGTTTTGCCCGACGTCTGCCACCCACAACGTGCCGTGTGGATCGAATGTCATACGCCACGGGTTGCGAACTCCAAGAGACCATATTTCTGGATGCGGGGAAGAAGTGAACGGGTTCCCTTCAGGGATGCTGTAACCGCCCGCAACAGATGGATTGATACGAAGAATCTTGCCCAGCAACGAAGACATATCTTGCGCGAGTCGTTCGGGGTCATCTGCGCTGCCGCCGTCTCCCATGCCGATATACAAAGTGTTGTCTGGGCCGACTAGTACGGCTCCACCATTGTGATTTTGGTACGGCTGTTCAATCCGTAAGACCACTTTGCCTGGTGACGTTGTCGAAGCAAACGAACCATCGTCATTCACTGTGGTGATGGTGATTTCCGTGTGTCCATCACGATTTGTTCTGTTCAGAATTGCTTGCCATTCATTGTCTACATTGCGAAATGCAAGCCCTAGGAGCCCGCGTTCACCGCCAAAAGATATGGTCTCCGAGACATCCAGAACAGTTCTTTTGGTTCTTCCATCACGAGACCATTGTTGAATCGTGCCTGCTTGTGACACCACATAGAACCACGAATCTGATGGCACTCGTTCGACAAGATCTACCGGAGATTGAATATTGCCAATGACAGTGGTGGAATACACAACTGTTGTGTTCACTGATTGTGTAGTAGTTGTTGGCGCAGTGGTGGATGGCGCAGAACCGCACCCTGCGAGAAAGAGTGCACCAAGTAGTAGTGCTGTTCGTTTCACTCTTCTGGCTTTACGCGAATCAGTCCTTCTTGCACAACTGTCACCGCTAGATGTCCATCTTTTGTATAGATGGAGCCACCAGCTAGGCCACGGCCGCTCGATGTAGAGATTGCATGTTGGTCGTACAGATGCCAATCATCTGCGCGGAAGGGCCGATGGAACCACATGGCATGGTCGAGAGAAGCCATTTGCACTCCGCCTTCAGTCCAACCCAAACCATGAGGAAGAAGTGTGGTGTCAAGAAGTGTCATGTCGCTCGCGTAGGTCGCAATACATGCATGGAGTACTGGGTCATCGGGAAGTGACCCGTCTGCACGTAGCCACACTTTTTGTCCGGTGCTTTCAACACCTGCTCGTTCGTATGGAGCGCCGTCGATGTAACGAAGGTCGATAGGACGTGGTCGGTCGTACCATTCACCCATCTGCTCTTTGAATGGCGCCATGCGTGTTTTGAAATCGGGCAGGGAATCTGGATCTGGCAAATTGAGTGGTGTTGGAATCTGCCAATCAAGACCGGGCTCGTGGGCGTGAAAACTTGCCTGCAAGTTGAAGATGACTTCGCCATGCTGAATTGCAACGACGCGGCGAGTGGTGAAACTACGGCCATCGCGTAAGCGATCAACTTCGTACAAAATGGGTGCAGTCGGGTCACCGGGGCGCAAGAAGTACGCGTGGAGAGAATGGACCTGGCGCGAAGCTTCATCAACTGTGCGAGCGGCAGCAACAAGTGATTGCCCGGCAACTTGTCCACCAAAAACACGGACTCGATTCTCTTCGGGTGAGAATCCACGAAAGATATTGACTTCGATTACTTCTAGGTCGAGCAGCGTTACGAGGTCGTCGAGGGGGGAGGCCATGGCTCCATAGTAGGGTCGAAATATGCCACTTCTGCCGTTAGACGCTGACCAATTGCTCACAAGTACACGAGCCGTTCGTAAACGACTCGATTTTTCACGCCCCGTTGACGACCAACTCATTCGAGAGTGTGTTGAGGTGGCGATGCAGTCCCCCTCAGGGTCAAACAACATGACGATGCGATTTGTCATCGTGCGAGATGAGGCAAAACGCAAGGCCATTGGTGATGTGTATCGGCAGTGCTACGAGATTTATCGTTCGCTCGACGGCGTCTACATCGGTTCTATCGACAAAGGCGGGCAAGCAGAAAATGCTCAGCAGGCTCGGTCGGCAGCTTCAGCAGATTTTCTTGCAGACCATATGGGTGATTCACCGGCGCTTGTCATTGCGTGCACCGTTGGCTCACGCATTGAGCAAGCACCAGCCATGATGGCTGCATCCATGATGGGAAATGTGTTGCCTGCAATGTGGAGTTTCATGTTGGCAGCGCGTGCACGCGGCTTGGGCACAGCGTGGACAACTATTCATCTCATGATGGAGCAACAAGTTGCCGACATTCTTGGTATTCCATTCGACACAGTGCAGCAGGCGTGTTTGTCGCCACTTGCGTACACCGTGGGTACCGATTTCAAACCTGCAGGTCGTCCGCCAGCAGACAGCATTATTCATTGGGATGCATGGTGACACTCGAATCCGAATTGCGCGCGCATGCCGTGGCGGCACGTGGGTTCATGCCAGAAGATGAAGGCGATGCATTGTATGAAGCAGCAGTGCTTGCATCTCGTGCCGTGCCTGGTGCACCTTTTGTAGAGGTTGGTTCATATTGCGGCCGCTCCACTGTGTGGTTGGGTGGTGCTGCACGCTCGGGAAACACAACTCTGTTTGCAGTGGATCATCATTTTGGAAGTGAAGAAAACCAACCAGGGTGGGAATGGCACGACGAATCTCTTGTTGACGAACGCACCGGCCGCATGGATACGTTGCCATTTTTTCGTTCAACAATTTTGGATGCTGGGTTGGCAGATGTAGTAGTCACCATGGTGGGTGATTCACCAGTCATTGCTCGTCACTGGACAACGCCGTTGGCATTTTTGTTTATCGATGGCGGTCACGGAGTTGAGCCAGCAACTTTGGATTACACCTTGTGGACCCCGCACGTTGCAGTCGGTGGCACATTGGCCATTCATGATGTTTTTGAAAATCCCGCCGATGGTGGTCGCCCGCCATATGAAAACATTTATCTTCCCGCAATAGCGAGTGGACTGTTTACAGACGTGAGT
>JBIKZT010000175.1:0-2573 GCA_044354565.1 Ilumatobacteraceae bacterium | reverse complement strand
GTGTAGAGGTGGTGCACACTCTTGTGCCGCATGCTCCATGGAGATTGACACCAGACCATCGCGTTGCTCCATTGTCTGCATCTATCACTACTCAAAACCCAGACAATGAAGATGTCGTGCGCGATACCTATCAAACGTTTCTTGTGCAAGTGGGGGCTGCAGACAATGCGATATCAGAGTTGATGGCCACTCTCAAAGAAAGTGGGCGATGGGACAACACTCTTCTCGTAGTTACTGCTGATCATGGCATCTCATTTCTGCCAACAATGCCTCAACGCCATACAGACTTTTCGGACATGGATCAATCAAATGATGTCTATCGGATTCCGACGTTCATAAAGTTTCCAAATCAACCTGCTGGAAAAGTGAGCGATTGTGCAATGTCCAATCTTGATCTGTTGCCGACGATTATTGATGTGACTGAGACTAAAACTGCTTGGAAGTTTGCTGGGCAATCAGTTGCTGACGAATGCCCAGCAGGCCGCACTCGCACAGTTGTGTCTGCAACAGGTGAAACTGCCGAGTTGGCAGATGGCTTTGAAGTTGTGAGAGGACGGTCTGACTACTACGACTCTGTGGTGGGAAGAGCTGGTACTTTGCGCCGTGTTGCTGCCGTTGGCCTGTCGGCATCACTGGTCGGTCAGTCTGTGTCTGCAGCGCCTATTTCGTCAACTGTGGCTAGTTGGTCTGTGGCGCAAAAGAAGATGTTTGCAAATGTATCCACGCAGAAAGGTGCCAAAGTGCCATCGCTCATTACGGGCAAAATTCAATTAGCGAAGCCATTGGATGTAGGTACAGAAGGTGTTGTTGTCATCGATGGTGTTGCTGCAGGAGTGATTGGCGAACTGTCTGGTGCGCGTGATGTTGTTTCGTACACGGCCATCCTGGATTACGGCTTGTTGACAGAAGGCGCGCACACTGTTGAGTTGTACGTGCGACTTCCTGACGGTCAACTAGAACGAGTGGGAAAGCCTTCTTAGTTCGTTCGTGATGCCCAGGATTCTGGGTCTTCGATTTCGCGGACAACGCGGGGGACATCTTGTACGTCAACCGGTGGGCTGATGAGGTATCCCTGTGCTCGGTGGCAGTTAACTGACTTCAGGGTGTGAAGTTGCGTCTTGTCTTCTACGCCTTCGGCAACGATGTCGGCACCCATCGCATCTGCCATAGCGATAATGGTACGAACAATATTCTGTGTGGCTTTATCGGTGGAGATGTCGTTGACAAATGCTCTATCGATCTTGATGCATTGAATGGGGAACTTCTGTAGAAGTGAGAGAGATGAATAGCCAGTTCCGAAATCGTCAATTGCGATTCGAACGCCCAGGGCGTTAAGTCTTCGAAGGGAACTGAGTGCTTGAGTCGGTTCTGTGATCATGACGCTCTCGGTGACTTCGAGCCACAGTTGTTCAGGCGACACTCCCGATGCATCTAAAGCGTTGCTCACAATCGTCACGAACTCGGGATCGTGTAACTGACGAGGGGAAACATTGACACTCATGGTTGTGTTGGGTGTGCACAGGCCCGTGTCTACCCATGAACGCAATTGCTGCAATGCATCGTTAATGGCCCATGAACCAAGGGGAACGATGGTGCCAGTTTCTTCTGCAATAGGGATGAAATCAAGAGGAGACACCGTGCCCGAATCCTTACGATCCCAACGCATGAGTGCTTCAAATCCGATAACAATTCCGAGATCGATGTCAACAATGGGTTGATGAACAAGTCGCAACTCGTTGCGTTCGAGTGCACGGTACAACGCAGTCTCTACATCTAAACGCTTGGTCACGCTTTCAAGCATTGAATCATCGAACAATGCGATGCAGTTACGCCCCGCTGATTTTGCACGGTACATCGCAGTGTCTGCGTGTTGCATGAGGTCTTCGGCAGATAAGCGCAGGTTAGGCACTGCGTACGCGACACCAATACTTGCGGTGACGAACATGTCGCCAGCGTTTCCCTTCATTGGGTCACGTAGCGCATCAAGAATACGTTCGGCAAGCACGACAGATTGTGTGGGGCTTTCGGTGGTGCTGTCGAGGACTACGAATTCGTCACCCGCGATGCGAGCCACTGTTGCATGTGGCGAGATGGCACCGGTTAATCGGCGCGCGACTTCGGTGAGTATGGCATCGCCTGTTGAATGACCAAGGCTGTCATTGATGCTTTTGAATCGGTCAACATCGATAAAGAGAACAGTGGGACGCTGTGGTGTTTTCCAGGAGGAGTGAATCGCCTTTTCTATATGTTCCAGCATGAGAATGCGATTAGGTAATCCAGTGAGAGAGTCGGTGAGCGCGTTTCTCACCAATGTGTCTTGAGTGGTGGCATTCAGACGGACCGACTGAATTACCCGAAGCATGACGGCGGCAGCAAGCACGATGACGGACACGGTGCGAACCCAACGGTCGGTTGAATCCTGTGGGTCTGTGATGGCCAACACAATGATTGGTGCGATTAGTGAAACGGTTGTTGTCATCAGTCGTGTCATCAGTGGTGCTGTCGAACGTGAGATGGCACCACTGTTGATGTGACGGATATTCGGATGCAGAAAACTGGCCCCCGCGAGAGCG
>JBIKZT010000174.1:0-2580 GCA_044354565.1 Ilumatobacteraceae bacterium | reverse complement strand
ATTGGTTGGCTCCTTTAAGCCGCACCTTGCTCGCATTGCTGCACCTATTTATGCATTGGCAGAAGGTGTTGTTCTTGGTGCCATTAGCCGTGCGTACTCAGAGGCATACGACGGCATCGTGCTTCAGGCCGTGGGCGCAACCCTCGGTGTGTTTGTAGTGATGTTGTATCTCTATCGCAGCCGCGTCATCAAAGTGAATGATCGTTTCCGTCGCAACATCATGGGCGCCATGATGGGCCTTATGGCGTTCTACCTTGTGTCGTTCGTTCTGGGAATGTTTGGCAGCATGCCGTCGTTCATTAGTAACGCAAGCCCAATGGGAATTCTGTTCAGTGTTTTTGTTGCAGGTCTTGCTGCAATGAACTTGGCACTTGACTTCGACATGATCGAAAAGGGTGTTGCTAACAAATTGCCAGCACATATGGAATGGTTCTGTGCACTTGGCCTCACCGTGACTTTGGTGTGGTTGTACCTAGAGATTTTGCGCTTGTTGTCTAAATTGCGCGAACGCTAAAAGCTACGCGTCAAGCGAATTCAAAAACGTACAGAGAGCCTCGTTGAATGCAGCGGGGCTCTCTTGCTGTACCCAGTGGCCTGCATTTGGAATTACCGAACCACCTCTGAAATTGGGCAGCGTTTGCGACATGTATTCGATAGCTGTGGGATTGAGAAGATTCACTGGATCGTGTTCACCAGTAATGAAATAGGTAGGCATTGCTAGTTGGTCTACGGGTATGCGATGAGTGTTTTGGTAGTTGGTATTCATATTGCGATACCAACTCACTGGACCAAAGAATCCGGAATGTGAAAACTCATGTACGTACGTGTCGAATTCTTCTTGTGAAAGCCATGACCATGGAAGTGGCGGCGGGGAAGCGCGGCCGGTGAGGAACGTGGTGTCTGCCATTGCGGGCAGTTCAGATGTGGTGAAAAACAACGGGTCGCTGACTGCGGCGCTCGATGCGCCCCACAACACTTTTGCCATGGTGTCTGCAACGTCACGTTCGAGTTCTTGCTCGGCTTCATTCGGACGTTGGAAATACAAAATATAGAAGTACCTGTCGCCGTAACGCGCTTGCATGAGCTCGATTGGCGCCATTGGCCAGTTAGTGAATGGCACGCTTGCCGCAACGCCGGCACGCACGCGATCGGGGTGAAGCCGACACAGATCCCACAGCAGCAATGCACCCCAGTCGTGACCTACATAGATGGCTTTGTTGTGTCCAGCTTGTTCGGCAAGTCCGAGAAGGTCTGCGGCCAGATGTGAAGTGCCATACGCATCTACATTGCGCGGCGCACTGCTGTGGCCATAACCCCGCTGGTCGGGTGCGATTACGTGATACCCAGCCTCTGCAAGGGGAATCATTTGGTGACGCCAACTGTGGGCGGTCTCGGGAAACCCGTGCGCTAAGACAATGAGTGGCGCGCCCACGTCGCCACTTTCGTTAACTACAAGTTCCACCCCGTTGACTGACGCAATGCGTTGACGTACGGAAAATGGCATGAGTAATTACGCGGAGAGCGTAAGAGTGTTGGCACTGAGTGCAGACAGTTCATCCCATGTGAATGAATCTGCGTTCCAGATCTTTTCAAACACATGATCGGAAGCATCATTGAACCCGTGACGATTTCTAAAGTTGTATAAAGCGGCCTGCTTCTTGACTTCAATATCCATTCGTGTGATGCGACCGAGGATGTATGTATCCCATGCGGCGGCTTGTGGAAGTGAGAGTTCGGTATCTAACGGTGCATTCTCGAAGCCACCACGAAGACGATCGCGAGCTCGCAACATTGAGCGAGCCATTGCCAGCGTTGTTGCAAGCTCACTTTGCTGACGTGGACGTCGAGTGTCTTCCAGTGCGCCAGAGAGAGGACGAATAGAAATCAATGAATCAGTTACTTCAACATCGATACGTGTGAGAGGTGATGTTTCATCGACAGCAATCTCGATATCGATATCTGTAAGACCTAATTGTTCTGCAACGAGAGTTGCGATACGTGCGATGTATGCACTGTCAAACGAAACAAAACTAAAGGTCTCTGGCGTGACCGTGATGGTCATGTCAGTTCTTTGCTGCGGCTTGCTTTTCGCGAATCTGAGCCTTGCGCTCTTCAAGTGCTTGCAATCCGAGATCGGCGATGTGCTCATTCTCGTCTGAAGTGAAGCCAGCAAGTTCACGGAAACGACGCGCGATACCGAGACTTGATTCGTCGCTGTCACTACGGCTTCCACCGTAGGAGAACATTTTGTCGACGATGCTCTGGAATTCAAGAGCCTTCTTGCGACGCTCAGGATCATTCTCTGTCACCTTGCGCAGCCAGTCGCTTCCCATTTTCACGTGGGTTACTTCGTCGGCAAGCATCCAGTCTTCGCAGAACTCTAAGTATGGGTCGCCGGCCATTTCGCCGAACTCCTTCATAGAGGTAAAGACGTCGATTGCTAAACCTTCAAGAGCGCGGTTCACGCCGGCAAGTCGAAGTACTGGGTCATTTGAACAAGCAGCCTGGAAAAGCACAGTGTTCTCTGCGTATTGGCCAACATCGCTGCCCATCCAATCGCCCAACTTCAAGCTGATCTCT
>JBIKZT010000058.1:0-7283 GCA_044354565.1 Ilumatobacteraceae bacterium | reverse complement strand
GATTTGGTGTGGGCGTTAGAGAACAACATCATTGGTGGCGCCGCTCTAGATGTGACAGACCCTGAGCCGTTGCCCCCATCACATCCGTTGTGGTCATTACCTAACTGCATCATCACGCCGCATGTAGGAAACACACCTGAAATGGCAATTCCATTGTTGTCAGCGCGTATCCAGGAAAACGTTCGTAGATACATGCGAGACGAGGAACTTATTGGACTAGTCGACGTGCGTCATGGGTACTAACAAATCACATTACGAAGAACTTGGAGTACGCGAGACTGCGTCACATGCAGAAATACGTCGTGCTTATCGACATCTCATGCGCACGCTCCACCCCGACAGCAATGACGGCAGAGTTGATGCAGTGCGCATAACCAAAGTGAATGAAGCATGGAATGTTTTGTCGCAGAGTTCTTCAAGAAACGCCTATGACAAGTCACAAGTGCGTACCACCGGACCCGTTAATCATCAGCCACCGGAACCACAGTTCAGTCCGTCCTATGCGCCTGCACGGTTTCCGTGGAGAGGGATGTTGATGTGTATGGCCATCGGAATTGTCCTAGTTCTTTTTATGCACGCCACATCGAAGCCATCTGAACCAGGAAAACCAGACCAGTTGCTCTCCAGTGGTTCATGCGTGAACATTGACGCTCAACTTGCAGTGTTTGAAGTCTTGTGTAGTGAGCCGCACGACGGGGTGGTTCGTCAGTTAATCGCGACAGACCGCACATGCCCGACGGATAGCACCCCATACCGGGATCGCCAAGGTATGGGAGTTGCCTGCATCGTCACAGAATGACATTCGGTTCCATCAGCTAGGGCTCACCGGGTTTGAATTGCCCTTTGCAAGATGAGGGTGGTCATGTCGGGCTCGTAACAGAACTAGCGTTCACTGTGTGCGGAGATTGTGTGAACGTCCTGGATGCGCTGGTCAAGCAGAGGTGTCCTATGGAATAGATCATTCCACCCTTGTTGTGTGGGTGGACAATAAAGCCGTCTCTGAACGCGATCATGCAGGGCGTCTCTGTAGGCGTCATGCCAATGCACTGAGTGTGCCTCGTGGGTGGACAATCGACGACCGCCGCGAACTCGTACCGAAGTTATTCGTTGTTAAAACGTCCGACGAAGACGAAGCGCCACCAGCGAGGAAAAAGAAGGTTGCTTCTGCGGAGAAGAAACCGAAGAAGGCTGCCACTCGGCCTCGACCTTCGCTGTTTGAAGCAAATGATGCGCAACGTGCTGCTGAGAACCAAGAACCTGTTTCGTCTGTTGACCAACACATTGAAGACCCAGATGAAACCCGTGCTATCCCGTGGTCGCCGCGTCTTGCATCGACAGCAACGACACCTGATGATGCAGAGGAAGATGAGCCACCCGTGTTTGGGCGTCTCTTGGGTCGTGCGTTCGGACAACGTGCGCCTGAAGAGTAACTCATGAAGCATTCTTCAGAAGTTGTAATCGCTGCACCAATAGAGGCAGTGATTCCATGGGTAAGTGATCTTTCTTTGTATCCGCAATGGATGCCACTCGTGCACGTAGCGGAAGCAATGGGTGACAATGCGTGGGCCGTGGAACTGCGGGCCAAGGTGGGGGTATTTGCGCGTTCAAAGCGATTACGGATGCGTCGCACGCATCATGATGCAACTCGCATTGTGTTTGAACGAGAAGAACTCGATGGTCGTAAGCACTCGGACTGGATTCTGGAGATTGAACTGCAGCAAGAAGGTGATACTTGTCGAGTAGCGATGCACATGGCATACGGCGGAAATTTGTGGACTGCGGGTGTGTTGGATCGCGTGCTTGCGTCTCATATAGATGCTGGAAAATCAGGCTTAGCGCGGTTGGTCTATCGGGCGTGACAGAGTAGAGAGATGGCAAGCGATGCAGAGGAACTAGCGAGCGGGATTCGTGTGGTGATGAATGCCACTGATGTCTCGGGCTTACGACGTCTCACGGGTGGTGCATCACGTGAGACCTGGCGGTTTAACGCCGATGGTGAAGATTTTGTTCTGCAGCGTGTCCGCAAGGGAACCCCTGGCGGCTTGCGTACCGAGCCGGCTGTGTTGGCAGCAGCGCACCGTGGTGGCGTACCAGTACCAGAACTAGTGGTGGATGGTTCCCACAGAGAAGAACTGGATCGTCCATTCATGATTGTGCGAGCAGTGCAGGGAGAAACCATCGCCCGAAAAATTCTGCGCGACGATGAATTTTCGGTCGCTCGTCAGGCGCTTCCCACACAATTGGGTAAAGCAGCAGCTGCGCTTCATCGCATTAGTGCCTCAGAAGTTGAAGGTCTTGTCAATGAAGACCAGATTGATCGCTATAAGCAAGTACTCGATGATTTGGGAGAACCACACCCAGTGTTCGAAGTGGCATTTCGTTGGTTAGAAATGAATAGGCCAACCTCAACGCGTCAGTGCATTGTGCATGGCGATTTCCGTTTGGGAAACATGATGGTGAACGAACAAGGTCTGTCGGCAGTATTGGATTGGGAGCTTTCTCATATTGGTGACCCCATGGAGGACCTTGGTTGGCTTTGCGTACGCGCATGGAGATTTGGTGGGGCACATCCTGTCGCTGGGCTTGGAACATACGAAGCGTTATTTGATGCATACGAAGAAGAATCTGGCGTTCGTCCCGATGCACACATTGTGCGGTGGTGGGAAACGCTCGGCACTTTGAAGTGGGGGATCATGTGCATCACTCAAGCATCAGCGCACCTCAGTGGTATGGCGCGTAGTCATGAATTAGCTGCTATTGGTCGACGAGTGTGTGAAAACGAATATGACTTACTGGAATTACTGACATTGGAGAACTCATGACAGCCCCACATGATCGTCCAAGTGCCGTTGAGTTACTCGAAGCTGTGCGTGAATGGATGGAGAAAGACCTCATGGGCGGAATTGAACCTCGCCTGCAGTTCCATACCCGTGTCGCAATGAATGTGTTAGACATTGTTTCTCGCGAAATCGCTATGGGTGCAGACCAGTTGGAATCACACGCTGAACTACTTGCATCATTTGGTGTGAGCACAGATGCTGAACTATCTCAACAGATTCGTAACGGCGAGCATGACAACGGTTTGTTGGAGGTGTTGGAGCGTTTGCGTCCAGTCATTGAAGACAAAGTGCGAGTTGCGAACCCGAAATATCTGCGTTAACGCGGTTGGCGCGACTTCTTCATCTCTACGGAGACTGGTTGGCCAGCAGCCAATTGACCACACGCCGCGGCAATTTCAGTGCCTCGATTTTGACGTGTCGTTGCGTTCACTCCTAAGTCGCGAAGTAGTCGCTGGAATGCAGCAACTCGCCCTGGTGAACTTCCTACGGTGGGCCATCCTGGGGTGGGATTGAGTGGAATGAGATTCACATGTGCTGGTGGAGACAATTGCAAACATAGTTCTGCCAATTCGTGCGCATCACGATCGGTGTCGTTGACTGAATCGATAAGTGCCCATTCAAAAGTCACACGACGACGCTTTTCAAAAAGGTAATCACGACATGTATCCATAAGCATCTGAATGGGATAGCGGGTGTTGATTGGTACTAGTTCGTCTCGCAACGTGTCGCGAGCCGCGTGCAAGGACACTGCGAGGTTGACGGGGAGAGGACGTTGTGTCAAAGCGCGGATGCCAGGAACAATTCCGACAGTTGAAATGGTGAGATGTCGTGCGGAGATTCCAATATCAGCATGAATACGTTCGACGGCGCCCCACACGTTTGGTTCGTTGGCAAGTGGTTCACCCATCCCCATGAAAACAATATTGTCGATGCGGCGATCTTTCGTAGCCGCCTCGCGTGCGCTCCGAATGACCTGTTCTACTATCTCGCCAATTGATAAGTGACGGTTGAATCCGGCTTGTCCGGTTGCACAGAATCCACACGCCATTGCGCAACCTGCTTGTGTGCTGACACAGACTGTGGCGCGATCGTCGTAATACATGAGGACAGTTTCGATGGGGTGGTTTCCCTCGACGAGATGCCATAAAAACTTCACAGTGTCGCCATCTTCAGAAGTGGAGCGTTGTACTTCAATCAGGCTTTCAGGTAGCTCGGCATCAATCTTTGTGCGCAATGCTGCAGGCAAATTACTGATGTCAGAAGGTTTCTTGAAGTGTGTGTACAGACCGCTCCACAATTGATTGAGTCGATACGACGGCTCTCCTTCAAGAATTGCGGAGATCTCCTCACGTGTTGGGTCATACAGCGATGTCATGATTGTGACGCCTCAATGTCGCCCACAAAAGCGTGCTCGCTGTGGTGAATCTCAAAGCCGAGAGAAGAGTAAATGGAAATGGCCTGAGCGTTGTCGGCGTCGACATACAACATGGCTACTGGCGCACCCTGCTGTGCAAGATGGTGCAAGCCGGCAACAGTGAGTTTGTACCCGAGACCCTTGCCCGCGGCTGACGGGTGTACAGCAACGACATAAATCTCACCCATTGTTGTTTCGGTATCTGTGTGAAGTTTTGTCCAACAAAAACCGTCAAGAGACTCATTGTCCCAGTGCATGAGGAAGCCGTTCGGGTCAAACCATGACTCTTTTTGGCGTAATGCAATGGTCTCGTGTGTCCAGCCACCTTGTTCAGGGTGATGTGCAAATGCTGCGTTGTTCACAGTGAGCCAAGCATCCTCGTCGGTGGTGGGTCGAAACGGCACCGTAGTGAAAGATGCGATAGATGCAGTGACATCTTCAGGTAGCGGCAGTGCGCGACGCATCTGCAGAAGTTGTCTCCCTGGGTGCAGATTTGCTGTGTGGGCGAGTTGACGATGAACGTTGTTTGGCTCAAAGACCCACCAGTGCACATGGCCTCCACCCTCGGTGGCGACGATGTCGAGTGCTTCACGCAGTAGGTCGGGGGCGATCTCCATGGAGTCATAACGGTGGTGCGGATGAACAATAAGGTCGAGCGACCATGATTCATTTCCGCGGGAAATCTGGCAATACCCCACGATGTGGGAATGGCCATCGTCTCGAGCGATGATTCCAGCAAACCCAGTGCGACCACCTTCACGTAAATCGAGCCACAGATGATCATTCAGTGGGCGTGCGCCATCGGCTCTCCACGCATCAGCAATGAGATCAGAGACCTCGTCCATGCTGTTGGCGTCCATTTGACGCTTGATTTCGAGTGATCGCACGTCGGTCAGGGTACCTTCGTGCCATGGGAAAGCCGAGAACACCAGCAGGTCGTGCCAAAGAGGTCGCATCCAGGCTGGCTGTTCTGTACCCCGAGGCGGAATGCGAACTCACGCACAAGAATCCTTTTGAATTGCTGGCAGCCACCATTTTGTCAGCCCAGTGCACCGATGTTCGCGTGAACATGGTGACGCCTCAATTGTTCGCGAAGTATCCCACTCCAACCGCATTGGCAGCTGCAAACCCTTCCGAACTTGAAGAGATCATCCGCTCAACTGGCTTTTTCCAGACGAA
This sequence comes from Ilumatobacteraceae bacterium, assembly GCA_044354565.1. Classification (GTDB taxonomy): domain Bacteria; phylum Actinomycetota; class Acidimicrobiia; order Acidimicrobiales; family Ilumatobacteraceae; genus UBA2093. Next base: position 1,850 of record JBIKZT010000058.1, on the reverse strand, counting down.
GGCGCGCAATCTCATTGGAATGGCACAAAACGTTTTGGATCGATACAACGGTGAGATACCAAGTGACCTTGAGGATCTAGTGACATTGCCCGGTGTAGGTCGAAAGACAGGCAATGTTCTGCGCAGTGTGGTGTTTGGACTTCCAGGTCTTGCTGTTGACACTCACGTGGGGCGCTTGTCGCGCCGGCTTGGCCTCACGGTGGAAGAAGATCCAGTGAAGGTGGAGAAAGTATTGAATGCTTTCTTGCCTCCCGAGGAATGGGGAAGCTTTGGATTGCGTCTTATCCTGCATGGTCGTCGCGTGTGTGACGCCAAGAAGCCAGCCTGCGACCGCTGCGAGTTTGAAGACATCTGCCCGTCCTCGCTGATGCCAACCAAAGCTAAGAAGAAATAGCAACTATCGCTCCCGATGGGGCAGTGAAGTAGCGTTTCAGCAATGACAGCAACTATCCGAGCCGAACTTGGCGCCGCCGCAGATGCAATTGGTCGCTATCGCAGTCGCGTTGCAGGCCTCATCGAAAATGTTGAAGCCAATCACGAAGATCTCGTGAGTGCCATGTACGAAGCCGAACGTGCATTGTTGTCAGCAGAACGCCTGCTGATTCGTGCTGAAAAAATAGCCCGATAATTCAACGTGGTGTGACTAGGTTCTTGTAGTGGCTATGTTCGAACCTCGAGACCAAATACGTGCAATGAGTGGATACCACTCGCCACAAGTCGATGTCCCTATTCGTCTCAACACAAACGAATCTCCCTTTGCACCACCAGAAGAGTGGCTGCGTCAATTAGAGGGAATTGTTTCAACAATTGATTGGAACCGTTATCCCGATCGGTCGGCAACAGAACTGCGCCGAACAATTGCGCAGCGACACGGTGTGCGCCCAGAACAAGTATTTGTTGCCAATGGTTCTAATGAAGTGATTCAGGCCATCCTGCTTGCATACGGCGGAGCCGGACGAAAAGTTGCAACATTTGAACCTACGTATCAGATGTATGCACAAATTGCTCGGGTTACCGGAGCACAAGTTGTTGAGGGTGAACGACAGTCAGACCTCACGCTCGATGTTGCAGAAATCGAACGCGTTGTAAAAGAGCATCAACCATCAGTGACGTTCTTGTGTAATCCGAACAACCCCACCGGACTTGTAGAACCTGAACATAACCTGCGAGCTCTCCTCAAGATTGCAACGGGGATTGTGGTGGTGGATGAAGCGTATGCAGAGTTTTCCGATTGGTCTGCAATGGATCTTGTGTCTGATGATGTGCCACTTGCTGTGACGCGTACTTTCTCGAAGACGTTATCCATGGCTGCGCTACGTGTCGGATACGTTGTCGCGCCTGAATGGATCATTAAGAATCTAGAAATTGCGGCGCTGCCATATCACCTAGATGTGTTCAAGCAAGCCGCCACCATCGCGGCGTTGTCGTTTACGGACGAAATGGAAACGCGTGTAGCCACCATCAAGTCAGAGCGTTCACGTATTCAGACTTCTTTGCGAGAATTGAATTTGGAAGTGTGGGAGAGCGGTTCAAACTTCATTTTGTTCCGAGCTTCGGGAAAGCCCGCAACTGAGGTGTGGCAGTCTCTGCTCGACCAAGGCGTGTTGGTACGTGATTGCAGTTCATGGCCTCGCTTGGCTGGATGCCTGCGGGTCACGGTGGGTACATCGGATGAGAACTCGGCTTTCCTGCAAGCAATTCGTGCTGCAGTGTCCTGATTCTTTGGACAAATCGTCAAATTGACAGCGTTCTTGATGCTCCGAGCGGCGAGAATAGAGCCATGGCACGTACAGCCCAGGTAAAGCGAAATACAAAAGAGACCACAATTGAAGTCTCCATCAATCTTGATG
>JBIKZT010000173.1:0-2616 GCA_044354565.1 Ilumatobacteraceae bacterium | reverse complement strand
ATTCTGTCGATGGGTGCGTCCTTGTTATATACGGACGTCAATCAGACATTTTTGCTACACGCACGTTGTTCGCCGCAGCCGATGCTTTAGGCGCTCGCTTACTTCCGCGTGGGTCACGTTCATGGCGCGTGTCGTGGTGGAGCGGTTTCCAATCTGGCATCGAAGAGTCATTAAGCGGAGCACGCAAAGAATTCATTTCTGAGACACAAGGTGCTGGGCTAGTCCTTGCCGACCGTATGAAACGTGCAGAAGACACCATGTATGTATTTGCTCCACCACTTCGTGGAGGTACGTACTACTCCGACACTTCATCTGGCGCTCACGCAAGTGGCAAAAATGCAGGACGCGGCTTTGGGGCATCTGGCCGTTCGTTTACTTCCGGTGTGCGCGGCGAACTGCAATGACCCATATCAGTGAATACGCCGCACAAGCAATTGCACTCTCTGCTAAATATTCAAAAGCATCTGCCGAGACCGCACTTACATACGCTTGCGAGGCCATCGCCGAACAGGAAATTGGTGTTAGAGATTTGAAGTCAACTGATATTGACGCATGGGTTGAGGCCATCAGCCATCGCGAAGATATAGATGTTCCAAACATTGTGGTGATGCGTAAGTCGCCAAGCATTCTCGCGACCGCTCATTCAGATATTCACACCATCTGCATCCGCGGAGCCCACACCAACCAAGTCACTGTTTTGCATGAGATCGCTCATCTCAGTATTGGTATTCCATCCCACGGTGTTTGCTTCAGAGACGAACTAGTTCGACTTACTCGTGCTCACATATCAGTTGAGTTTGCTTCTTTTCTCTATTCCTTGTACCAATCCACCGGACTTGAAATGTCTCCGTGGCCAGCGAGCGCTCACCAACGTTGACACGTGAGCTTCATGCGGTCAGACTGCAGGCATGACCAACTCAACTGACTTCTACGACATCTTGTCCACTACTCGCTCAATTCGGCGCATCAGTGACAAACCCATCGATGACGAAGTTCTCAACCGAGTGTTGCAGGCTGCAATTTGGGCTCCTAGCGGTGGCAACAGACAACCATGGCGCATCATTGCTGTTCGCGATCGCGCCATTAAGCAAAAACTCTCAGATATCTACGCTCAACGCTGGTCTGAATATGTAGACATGAACATGAAGCGCGTAGAAGGCATGCCAGAAAACATTGTGGAGGCCACTCGCAAAGGTCTCGCTATCGGTACACAGTTGGCTACTTCCCTTGCAGATGTTCCTGTTGTTGCAATGTTTGTTCATGATCCTCGCGAAGTATTTGTAACTGACGGAAACCTTGGAAGAACTCCAGTGGTTGGCGGTGCATCCCTCTACCCCGCCGTACAAAACTTTCTTCTTGCCGCTCGCGCAGAAGGTTTGGGTGGCGTTCTCACCACTCTTATCTCGGCCAGCGAAAACGAAGTTCGACCCATTCTTCAACTGCCAGAACCTTGGGGTGTCTACGCCATGGTTCCGCTCGGCTACCCCAAAGGAAATCATGGGCCGTTACGACGCGCACCACTTGAACACATGGTGAAGTTCGACGTGTGGTCTGACTAGTAACTAGTTAGTGGGCGAATTGTCTCGCCACTGCACACCAGATGGCCATCGACCAACGCCACCATCTTCTACAAGTAAGCCAGTGTTCTGGCGATTGGCATGCTCCATTCGCCACACAAGCATTGCCCGCGTTTCGCGTGCAATCACTGCATCATCATTTGTAGTTGTTCGCCAGGTGGGGTCTGCCTCAAGGTCAAAACACACGTATTCGCCGTCGCCAAACTGCACATATGCATGAGTGTCTGAACGTCGAACAGCCAAATTCATTTGTTCTAAACGACGTTGCCACGGCCACTGATGCTTGTCGTGAGGGATTAGAACAAAACGCCAGTCATACTCCCAATGCGCCGCATCCCGCCACCATGGTGGTTCTGTTCCCCGCACAAAATGCGTAAGAGGAACGCCGTCGCATTGCGCCGGAATGTCAATACCCATCACATCACACAACGTTGGAAAAACATCAACGTTCTCAGTGAACTTGTCAATCACTGTTCCGTGCATGTCTGCATGCATAGGGTCGCGCACAATTCCTACGATGTGCTGACTAGTTTCCCAGTATCCAAGTTTCTCTTTCAATCCATGATCACCGAGAAGTTCAGCATGGTCGGCCACAACGACAATGACAGTGTTCTCCCACTGCCCAGTCGACTCAAGAAAATCCCACACACGACCGAGTTGAGAATCCACTTCGCTCACCATGCCAAAGTATTGAGCGCGCATGTGGGCTAACTCCTTGGCATCCGTAGGTGCTTTTGTGCTGTCCAATTGCAGCATCACTTCGTGGAACGGTGGAACAGATTCGGCGCGTGCAATTGGCTGACCAACATCGTCTGGCGAATACATAGAACCAAAGTGACCCGCCGCTGAATACGGAGGATGTGGCCGAATAAAACTTGCATGAGCAAACCACGGTTCAGATTGCTCGCCCATCCAACTAAGCAATTCGTTGGTCATGAATGCCGACACGCTCATGTCTGCAGGTCGTTCATGCTCGGTCGAAAGTAGATGCAATACCCCGCCAGAGGCATCATGTCCGTTGGCCGCTAAGAAACGTCTC
>JBIKZT010000172.1:0-2624 GCA_044354565.1 Ilumatobacteraceae bacterium | reverse complement strand
GGACGATGAAATTGATGCAATGATTGAAAGAACCGAATGGCTGCTCGAAAATCGGGTATTCCCAGCGCCAGAGAGCAGATACCAATACCCATGGCCGCTTCTTTAGACGATCTCATTCGTCGCGCAGATTTAGACGAACTTGTTCGTTTTGTAGACGGCATATGTGATGCACGTGACTGGGAACTTTTAGTTGACATTCGCAACGAAGCTCGTGCTGCAGTTTCAACTGGTCGTCAGTTGTGGCCTATTGCAACGTTGGCCAATTACCGACTCGCGTTATGGTCACCCGCCGAATACGCAGTGCGTGCACTAGATGACACTGCTCGCACATTTATGCCTGGGCCTGTGAGTGAAATCATTGCAGTGCATCACCGTTGGGAAGAACTAGAAGAACATTTGGCTGAGGGACACGACAGATCACTCATTGCTCATGAACGTGCAATGCGTGGTGACGAGATTGAACAAGACGAAACATCTGTCCTCGATATTCCATTTGCAGTGCAAACGTGGGAACCGATGTATGAACTTGCAACATACTCAGATGACGGTGTGGATTTTCCCGAGCCGAACCTGCCGCGCGCAATAGACCTGACGGTTACAAGCCAGTGCCCGCCAACTGATGACCCCGAGTCTGTGCAGGCTTTTCGTCGCCTTGTTGAACCGTGGACAGCACAGTCAAACGGCGATGCCGATGCCGTAGTGGTGGAAGGCTCAACAGCAGACGCTCTCGGTGCTCTGGGCCTGTCACAAGCCCGCACAACGCCTCTCACCGCAAGTGAGGCGCTGGCATGGTTGGCGTGGGCCGGAGCCAGTGGTGGCGCGCACGGCAAGCGTCGTGGCACTGCAACAGGCAGAGGCGAAGCATGGTGGTTCCTCGCCACATTTACCGGCATGGCAGATGACTGGCCGTGCGATGCAGAAGAGTTTGCCGACGTGCTTGATTCGCTCGATTACACCGCGTACACCTATGACAAAGCCCCCACTGGTGGGTGGGGGCTTCATCTAGTTATTGAAGACCCAGAAGAGGGCCTAGCGATTGCACTACGTGCAACCGACAATGATTAATTAGCGGCCTTTGAGAGCAGCGATGATCTGAGGAAGAACCTTGTGAACGTCGCCAACAATGCCAAGGTCTGCAACACCAAAGATTGGTGCTTCCTTGTCTTTGTTGATGGCGATGATGTTCTTTGAACCCTTCATACCCACCATGTGCTGCGTTGCACCGGAGATACCGGCTGCAATGTAGATGGTTGGCTTTACAACTTTTCCGGTCTGACCAACTTGGTAGCTGTATGGAACCCAGCCGGCGTCGACGATTGCGCGAGATGCACCAGGTGCACCCTTCAACAATGTTGCAAGTTCTTCGATGAGTGCATAGCTCGGTGATTCACCAAGACCACGACCACCAGAAACAACAATGTCTGCTTCGTCAAGCTTTGGTCCGCTTGTCTCTTCAACATGCACTGCGGTGACGTTTGCTGCGCCCGCTGCACCAAGATCTGGCACTGCGATTGCTGTCACTGCTGCTGCGGCACCGCCTGCAGATTCTGCTGCGAAAGACTTCGGACGGAATGCAGCAAGGTATGGACCTGCACCGGTGAATGTGGTGCTCACCAATGTATTTCCACCAAAAATTGGTGTAACTACTGTGACGCCGTCACCAGAATCTGAAATGTCTACGTTGTTGGTGATGACTGTCTTGTCGATCTTGACTGACAAACGTGCCATGACGTCGCGACCTTCGTAGTTCTGCGGGAACATGATGAGGTCTGGTGTTTCGCCACCATCGATAACTGCCTTCAAAGCAGATGCAATTGCAACGCCAGGAAGTGTGGAACCGTGATTGATTGCGTACACCTTTGTTGCACCGTATTCACCAAGAACGCCAGCAGATGCGCCGTCGCCTCCGATGATTGCTACAACGTTTGAAGAAAGTGAACGTGCTTTTGTAAGCAGTTCAAGTGTGGCTGACGTAGGCGCGCCTTCGCTTGCCTGTGCGAAAACCCAGATGTTGTTAAGTGCCATTGTGATACTCCTCTAATGCTTCCGACTCAGATGACCTTCAGGTTCTCAAGGAACCCGATGATCTTGCCGAATGATTCGCCATCATCTTCGATGATTTCGCCTGCTTGACGTGCCTCTGCTTGGGCAACGTTGCTGATCTTTTGTCCGGCACCTGCCCAGCCCACTGGCGTGATGCCAAGGTCTGCTGCGGTGACTTCTTCAACTGGCTTTGACTTTGCAGCCATGATGCCTTTGAACGATGGGTAGCGCGGCTCAACAACACCAGCAGTAACGCTGATGAGTGCTGGCAATGCACATGTGACTTCGTCGTAACCGTTTTCTGTTTGACGATCAACTTTTAATGTTCCGCCTTCAACAGAAACTTTCTTTGCGAAAGTAACGGAAGGAAGTCCGAGGATTTCTGCCATCTGCTCTGGAACAGTTCCGGTGTAACCATCGGAAGATTCAGTTGCGCCGATGATGAGGTCTGCACCACCAAGACGTTGAATTGCTGCTGCAAGAATTTTTGCAGTGGTGAGTGCGTCGGAGCCCTGCAGTGCAGGGTCGGATACGAGCACACCTTTTGCTGCGCCCATTGCAAGCGCTGTACGCAAACCAGA
>JBIKZT010000171.1:0-2644 GCA_044354565.1 Ilumatobacteraceae bacterium | reverse complement strand
AATCACAAAGAACGAATGGAGTGGGTCGAGGCACGTCTCATCGAAGCGGGTTTCACATATTCAGCCGACGCCACACGACTCATCACAAATTGGTTTGGTGGTGACCACGCCAGAGTTGCTGGCCTGATAGCCACACTTACTTCTGCCTATGGCGAAGGCGCCAAACTTTCCCGTTCAGACATTGAAGTCTTTCTCGGTGAAGCCGGAAGTGTGGCGCCATGGGATCTCACTGATGCAATCGACAAAGGAGACGCCAATACGGCCCTTGTTATGTTGCATCGCATGATGAAGGCTGGTGGCTCTCACCCCATGCAGATTCTCGCTCTACTTGCTAATCGATATGCACAGATGATGAAGATCGATGGGCGGGGAGTGCGTTCGGGAGCAGATGCTGCAGCCATCTTGGGCGGCAAAGAATTCACGGCACGTAAAGTTCTCGAGCAGTATCAACGGCTTGGCAGTGCTGGCGTGGCACGCGCTAATTCACTCATTGCAAGTGCAGACCTTGACTTGCGCGGTGCGACGGACTGGGAACCAGAACTTGTGATGGAAGTGCTCATCGCGCGACTGTCGCGTTTGGCTGGCACGCAACCAACTGGTTCACGTACGCGCGCATACAGCAGATAGTGATCCTGAGAATTCAGGTGCCCTAAGCACCAAGTGCGCTACTTAGGCGGACTTGAGTTGACGCATCAAGCGGCTCTTACGACGAGCAGCTGAGTTGGGATGAATGATTCCCTTGGCAGCAGCCATGTCGATGCGCTTGATGGCAAGGCGAAGGTTGTCTTCACCTTCTGGGGTGCCGACAGTCGTCTGTGCGTTACGAACGCGAGTGCGGAGTTCGCTCTTGACAGCCTTATTGCGATCGGCTGCTTTTGCGTTGGTAAGAATGCGCTTCTTTTGGCTCTTGATGTTTGCCACGGTGGACAAGGCTATCGCCGTACACCCCCGACCCCAACTGCCCACAGGTAGGCTTCCTATTGCCCATGGACCTCTCTAAAATCCGCAATTTTTCGATCATTGCCCATATTGACCATGGCAAGTCGACCCTCTCTGACCGCATCCTCGAATTAACAGGTGCGGTCCAGGCGCGTGACATGAGAGCCCAGTATCTGGATTCCATGGACCTTGAACGTGAACGTGGCATCACCATCAAGGCCCAAAATGTGCGAGTCCCGTGGAAGGGGCACACGTATCACCTCATCGACACCCCAGGTCACGTGGACTTCGGGTATGAAGTCAGCCGGTCACTTGCGGCATGCGAAGGCGTGGTGTTGGTCGTAGATGCTGCGCAAGGCATCGAGGCACAAACTCTTGCTAACTGTTACTTGGCCTTAGAGCACAACTTGGAAATTGTTGCCGCTCTCAACAAGATCGACCTCCCCGCTGCCGACCCCGATAGGTACGCACAAGAAATTGAAAACATTCTTGGCATACCAGCGAATGAGATTCTTCGTATCTCTGCAAAGACAGGCGAAGGGGTGCCTGAATTACTCGATGCAATTGCCGAACGCATTCCTGCACCTGTTGGCGACATTGATGCGCCTTTACAGGCACTGATTTTCGACTCGCAGTTCGATCAATATCGCGGTGTGGTGTCGAGTGTTCGCGTGATGAACGGTCGACTCACGACTGGGAGCCGCTTGCTGTTCATGCAAGCCCGTGCAACTCACGATGCCATTGAAATTGGAGCTCGCGCACCCGTGCCAACACCAGTTGCTGAACTAGGGCCTGGTGAAGTGGGTTACCTCATTGCTGGTATCAAAGACGTTGCAGAAGCACGTAGTGGTGAAACGGTGACTGTGTTGGCAGCGCCGGCATCAGAGCCGCTAGATGGGTACAGAGACCCAAAGGCCATGGTGTTTTGTGGTTTGTATCCAATTGACGGTGATGATTTTGAAACGCTTCGAGAGAGCATTGAAAAACTAAAACTCAACGATGCTTCAATCACTTATGAACCTGAATCCTCTGGGGCACTTGGGTTTGGATTCCGTTGTGGTTTCCTCGGGCTTTTGCATATGGAAATTGTGAAGGAGCGTCTTGAGCGTGAATTCAACTTGGCACTGATTGCAACGGCCCCATCAGTGGCCTATCGCGTAACCCGTACCGATGGAATAGTTGTGGACGTTGCTAACCCAGCAGATCTTCCGCCCATGCAGAACATCAGCTTTATTGAAGAACCATTCTTTAAGGTTTCCATCATCACTCCGAAGGAATACACAGGAACTCTCATGGAGTTGTGCCAATCGCGTCGTGGCGACATGGTGAAACTCGAGTATCTCTCGCCAGAACGCGTCGAGCTCCACTATCTCATTCCGTTAGCCGAGGTTGTTGTTGACTTCTTCGACCAAATGAAAAGCCGCACGCAGGGTTACGCAAGCCTTGACTATGAGCTAGATAACTATCGCCAGAGCGACCTTGTATTGGTCGATCTGCTTTTGAACAGCATTCCAGCAGATGCTTTCAGCACAATTGTTCATCGAGACAAAGCCTTCGATTATGGACGCAGAATGTGCGCAAAGTTGCGCGAGTTGATTCCTCGTCAGATGTTCGACGTGCCCATTCAGGCCGCTATTGGCGGAAAAGTGATTGCTCGCGAAACGGTGAAAGCAAAGCGCAAAGACGTACTTGCAAAGTGTTACGG
>JBIKZT010000170.1:0-2650 GCA_044354565.1 Ilumatobacteraceae bacterium | reverse complement strand
TTATGAAACTGATGGCGTTGGACGGTAACTCGCTCGCATACCGAGCCTTTTACGCTTTGCCAGAAGACATGACTAATGCGAGCGGTCAGGCCACCAACTCTGTGTATGGCTTCACCACAATGCTGCTGACGTTGCTACGCGAACACACTCCGGACGGAATCATCGTTGTATTCGATCGCTCTGAACCAACCTTTCGTCATGTTGCTATTCCGGAGTACAAGGCTCAACGCGAGAAGGCGCCAGACACTCTGTACCAACAACTTGGCATGATCCGTGAACTGCTCGACGCTATGGGAGTCATGTGGCGCGACATGGCTGGTTTTGAAGGCGACGACCTGATCGCCACCATGGCCGAGCGCGCTGAGCAAGATGGCGACGATCTCATCGTGGTGACAGGAGATCGAGACAGTTATCAACTAGTGCGTGACCCACACATTCGTGTGTTGTACAACAAACGCGGTGTGAGCGATTACGCGCTGTACGACGAAGCAGGAATCTTCGAACGAACCGGAGTGACGCCAGCGCAGTACGCCGACTATGCAGCATTACGCGGTGACCCAAGTGACAATCTCGATGGCATTCCAGGCGTTGGCGAAAAGACTGCAGCCAAGTTGATTAACCAATACGGGAATATTGATGCAGTGATTGCTGCGGCAGAGCAGCAGACTCCAAAGTTGAAGGCCGGTTTGCTTGAACACGGCGAGCGTGTCCGTCGTAACGCTGAAATGATGATTCTGCGTCGCGATGTGCCGTTAGACATCGATAAGAGTGCACTTGTTCCACACCCCGATTTTGTTGCCACTGATCGTATGTTCGAGTTTCTTGAATTCAAGACGATGGGGAAGCGTCTTCGTGAAGTTGCCAAGAAATTGCAATGGGATGTTGATTCAAGTGTTGATGCATTGCCACAAGGAGCAACGCCTCTCGCGTCTGTAGCCACTGTTCAACAGGCGTCAATTACGGTGTTTGAGAACGGAAAAGATGCAGCAGCAATGTTGTCGTCACTCGCAACATGGACAATGGCCGCAACGTTTGTTGGCGACACTGGTAGGTCCAACATTGATTCGTTAGCAGTGGTCATCGACGAGGGCGCGGCAACAGTTGGTGTTATGTCTCGGTCAGTGGTGGTGTCGCCTGAGGTTCGTGCTGCTTTTCAGAACGCACGCCCAGTGGTTGTTCATGACGCTAAACCGCTCATGCGCTCGTTGCTTGCCGACGGGGTAGACATCACTTCGCTTGAGCTTGATACCGCGATCGCGATGTACCTCATCAACCCATCGAGATCTAGTTACACATTGGCTGCTGTCTGTGCAGACATGTTGGGCCAGGAACCGCAGGCGGGCAATGAATCGTCCGGGCAGTTTGATTTCGGCGGAAATGAAAATTCAGATCAATTGGTCGCTGACCAAGCACTTTTTGTGGCTGCACTTGCTCCGGTGTTACGCCAAGGACTGACGGAAATCGGCAACCAAAAGTTGTACCAAGAGATGGAAAATCCTCTTGTCCGTGTGCTCGCCAAGATGGAGCATTTTGGAATTGGCGTAGATCGTCAGGCTCTGACCGCAATCCGCGATCGGTTAACTGAGGAAACTGTTTCGCTCACAAAATCTTTGCATCAGATTGCAGGCCGTGAGTTCAACGTGAACTCCCCAACGCAGTTGCGCGAGATTCTGTACACAGAACATGGGTTGACGCCGGGAAAGAAGACAAAGACAGGTTTCAGTACTGATGCGGCAACCTTGGAGAAACTTCATGATGCGTGGCCAGAGTTCATCGGACCTTTGTTGCGCTTTCGCGAAGTTGAAAAATTGCGCTCTACCTATGGAGAAGGTCTGTTGTCGGAAGTCGCCACGGATGATCGTATTCATGCCACTTTCAATCAGACTGTCGCCCGAACAGGCCGTCTCAGTAGTGACCAACCAAACCTGCACAACATTCCCGTTCGTACAGATGAGGGTCGCGTCTTTCGTACAGCGTTCACTGCTGGTGATGGGTGTTCGTTGCTGGTGGCTGACTACAACCAGATCGAGCTTCGATGCATTGCGCATCTTGCTGCTGACCCAGGGCTGATTTCTGCTTTTGCTGCAGGAGAAGATATTCATCAAGCAACGGCTTCGCGTGTGTTTGGTGTGAAGCCAGACGATGTGACTCACGAACAGCGGTCGAAAGCAAAAATGGTCTCGTACGGACTTGCGTACGGCATGGAGGCATACGGCCTTAGCCAACGTCTATCGATTGGCGTTGATGAAGCGTCGACGATTTTGAATGCGTACTTCGCTGCCTTTCCAAATGTGAAGAAGTACATGGATGACACCATTCATGCGGCTCGACAATCTGGGTACACAGAGACATTGTTCGGTCGTCGTCGTCAGATTCCTGAGTTATTGAGTGACAACTTCCGGGTGCGGCAAGCAGGTGAGCGTCAAGCAATGAACGCAGCTATTCAAGGTTTGGCTGCAGACATTTTCAAGATCGCTCTTGTTCGTCTTGATGCAGAGATTGAGAAACGACAATTGAAGTCGCGCATAGTCCTTCAAGTTCACGACGAAGTCATCGTTGAGGCTCCGGATGACGAAAAAGTAGAAGTTGAAAAACTTGTCATTGAAACCATGCGTAATGCCGCAGACCTCAGTGTTCCGTTTGAGGTAAA
>JBIKZT010000057.1:0-7487 GCA_044354565.1 Ilumatobacteraceae bacterium | reverse complement strand
GCCAAGATCGGCAGGCCAGATGGCAAACCCTCAACAATGACTGTGAGAGCGCGACCATGAGATTCGCCAGCGGTGAGGTATCTAAGCACGGGTTCAGACTACTTCCGGCGACTCGCTAGTTCTTGTTCCGCTGCCGAACGCATTACTTCAGCGCTTGGATTCTGGCCAAACCAGAGTATTTGTTGATGGCGAGCTTGGTGAATCAACATCCACAAGCCATCAACCGCTACACAGCCAGCACGTCGCGCTGCGGCCAGCAATGTCGTCTCCATTGGAGAATACACAGCATCAAGAACAATCAGATTTGAATGAAGGAGCGACACATCCACGGGAGATTCTGTGGTGTTCATACCCACTGAAGTTGCGTTGACAAGAACATTTGCATGCGCAATATCTGCAACTGAACCCACCGTGATCTTGCCGTATGAGGAAAGTGACCTCACCATAGAATCGGCTTTTTCTGTTGTTCGATTAACGACAATTACTTGTGCACCGTGCCGCAATAAACTCAATGCGATTGCACGAGCAGTACCACCACCGCCCAAAAGCACCACCGAGGCATTGGAAAGATCTACTCCCCCTTGTTCCACAAGAGCGTCGCAACAACCATCACCATCTGTGTTGTGTCCAATTACTTGTCCGTCTGCAAACACCACGCAATTTACGGCATTCAACTCTTTCGCTGTGTCGCTTAGCGCGGAGAGATGCGTAATGACATCTTCTTTGAGCGGCATGGTTATGGACGCACCGATTGCGCCGCCATCGCGTAGCGAAATCAATGTGGCTTCAAGCGTGTTTGCTTGACATTCAATTGCTGAATAGTCCCCCGCACGTCCAGCAGCCACAAATGCAGCACGATGAATGGCGGGCGATAAAGAATGAGACACTGGAGAACCAAGAACTGCAGCAATGATACTCATGGCAAAATTCCTGCATCTTTAGCCTTTTGCACATTTGCTAGATGTTGTTCATATGTGGTGGCAAAGACATGTCGTCCAGCAGTATCTGCAAGTACGTAGTACAGGTACTCACACTTAGTTCCCTTGGCTAACCCCCCACATGCTTCATCTGACGATGTTGGTGCCCCTGCTGGAGACAACGCGGCCAATATGGATGCCTTACCTGGATTAGCAATCGGCGTTGGCGGCAATCCCTTCTTTAAATACAAGTTGTAAGGAGTGTCATTGTCCTTCATCTGCGACCAAGGCAAAGAAGGGTCTTGGCCATACATGACACTTGCATCAATATCTAGAGTCATCTTCTTGGCGAGACGGTTATAAATGACTTGAGCAATCTTTGCTCTATCGCCAGACACCTTTGCCTCACGTTCTATCAGTGAAGCGATTATCAAGATCTCATATGGTGAATACCCACGCAACTTGGCGCCTGCAGCGAGGTCAACTTGACGCGAGACTCGCTCCATCATGCTGACCAATCTCGCAACAACTCGGGACTCATTGTCGTCTCCAGAGATTTGATATGTATCAGGAAATAGCAAACCCTCAAGAGAAGTCACACCCTTTGGTCGCAACTGTGCCACAACCGCAGGATCATTGGCAGCTGTAATGAAGTCGGCTGCCTGCATGAACGACATCTTTTGCGCAAGACGATCTGCCATCTGAGACACGGTCATACCTTCTGGAAAAGTGACAGAGATAAAGGTTTGTGCAGGCGGCGTGGAGAGAGATTCAATAATTGACCCCGCGTTGTCCCTAGGGCGTAATGAGTAATACCCGGGGACAAGAGTGATGCCTCTTTTGGTTGAGACATACCAACGAAAAAGTGTTGCATTCCCAATAATCTTCAAATCTTCCAAGCGACTAGCCACTGCGCCGACAGTGTCTCCTTCGTTAACAGTGAAGTTCACCGCAGCAGCAGGTTCTCCCGATGGATTAAGCGCGTGGACGACCCACCACCCCATAACACCCAGGAGCAAAACCGATGCAACAAGCACTGTGACCATGAGTCGAAGCGGACCTCGAAACTCGTCTAGAGCTGGGGGCTCTGCACCAAGCGAGTTCTCGTCAACAAATGCAACGTCATCCCACGGGTCATCGTGCCAATCGTTTGGCAATAGCGGATCACCGGTCATCGCTCACCCCGAGATTCACGCGAATCAAGCCACGCTTGCAAAATGACAGCAGCAGCCCACTTGTCAACCACTTTGCGTCGCGCTTGAGCATTCATGTTCTGTTCCATCATCACGCGGTCAGCTGCGACCGTGGTCAATCGTTCATCATGGACATACACCGGCACGCCCACCACCGTAGCCATACGCTCAACCTCGGCTCGGGCAGATTGTGCGGCCTTACCTTCTGAGCCATCCATGTTCAACGGCAAACCCACAACTATTGCCACGGCTTCTTCTTCAACCACGATCTTTGCAATGTTTCTGTGGTCACCACCTTGGGAGCCACAACGTTGCAACACTGTCAATGGTGAGGCAATCGTGCCGCTTCGATCTGACGCAGCAATACCGATGCGCTTTGACCCTAGATCTATACCGAGAACGCGCACCGTTACTGAGCGGAGTCCAAAACGACTCTCGCCGCGTTTCGAGCAATCTGTAGAGCGTCGTCAAGTGCTTCTGGGTTTTTGCCACCTGCAGTTGCAATATCGCCTTTGCCGCCACCGCCGCCGCCAACAGCACGAGCTGCATCTTTAATGATGTCTCCAGCATTGGCTGAAACATCGGACTTCAACGCAGCAACCAATGAAACGCCGCCGGTGTCGGTAATGCCACCCAAGACCACAATGCGTACTCCGCTATTTTGACGCACTGCTAACGCGAGATCACGAACATCGTTTGCAGCCATGCCATCGACGCGATACACGACGAGACCATTCTCTGCGCTTTCCGCAATCTCGCTAGCGCGGCCAATTGCCAATTTCGCACGTAATGCCTTGATCTCATCTTGAGCAGCCTTCAAGTCATCCATCTTCTTCTGCACTCCAGCGACAGCATCCTCTGAGCGAGTTCCCACAACTTGTGCGATCTCGGTCACGATTGCATCGTTGCGCTGCATATAGCGAACCGCATTGACTCCCGTTACGGCCTCAATGCGACGAAGGTTTGAACCAATGGATGATTCGCCAATGATCTTGATGGTTCCGATATCTCCAGTTGCTGTCACATGAGTACCGCCACACAGTTCGGTGGATGCACCCGCACGAAGAACACGCACTACGTCTCCGTATTTGTCACCAAAGAATGCAATAGCGCCAGCGGCTAAAGCCTCATCTTTCGAACTTTCTGTCGCAGTAACAGGAGCGTTAAGAAGAACTTGAGCATTTGCCAGTGTCTCAATTTTTTCGATCTCTTCTGGAGTGACGGCTTCATAGTGGCTGAAGTCAAAGCGCAAGCGATCGGGCGACACAAGTGATCCAGCCTGTTTGACATGCTCTCCGAGCACAGAACGCAACGCCCAGTGCAATACGTGGGTACCAGTGTGATTACGACGAGTTGCAGTACGGGCCTCTACATCTATCCGTGCAGTTACTACATCTCCTTCATTGACTTCTCCGGAGACACGCTCGCAGATATGTCGACGAAGGCCCGGAAGCGCGAAGTTTGTGTCAACTACGGCGAGCACTCCATCTGGCCCAACGATGGTGCCAATGTCTCCAACCTGTCCACCGCTTTCTGCATAGAACGGCGTGTGATCAATGAATACTTCGACTTGATTATCGTCACCATCGATGACGGCAACAACAGTGCCTTCAGCAACATCGTGAACATAACCCACAAACTCGGTAACGCCGTGTGATTCCATAACCTCGCGGTACGCCTCGACACGATCACCATCTACACGGTCAGTCTTGCGCGCACCTTTGGCCCTGGTGCGCTGCTCGTTCATTTCAGATTCAAAACCAGCCAGATCAACGTCTACCCCACGTTCGCCTGCAATTTCTTGGGTGAGTTCAAGTGGGAAACCGTATGTGTCGTGCAAGAGAAAAGCCGAAGTACCAGACAAAGTTGATTGTCCACCCGAAAGATCGTCTTCCAGGATTGCCAAACCGGTCTTCAAAGTATTTCGGAAACGCTCTTCTTCTTTGGTAATCACACCCACGATGAACTCACGATTGTTGTTCAAATCTGGGTATGCCTTCGACATCACATCAATAGCGACACTTGAAAGGCTAGGCATAACCAATTTTTCAGTTCCCAACAAGTACGCGTGACGCACAGCTCGGCGAATGATGCGGCGCAAAACATACCCACGATTCTCATTACTTGGGAAAACACCATCATTAATCAACATGGTTGCTGACCGAGCATGTTCCGCCAGTACGCGAAGAGAGAAGCTGCTTCGGTCTTCGTAGTCACCCTTTTTGTAGACAGTGCCAGTCACTCGTTCTGCTTCTTGAATGAGTGGATAGAGAACATCGGTCTCCCAGACAGAGTCGACTCCTTGAACAAGAGCCAAAATACGTTCAAGTCCAGCACCAGTATCGATGCTTGGTTTCGGCAGTGGAGTGCGAGTGCCATCACTGCTCTGGTTGTACTGCATGAACACCAAGTTCCAGAACTCCATAAAGCGATCACCTGTTGGATCGTTTGCCGGGCCTCCATCGGGGCCAAAGGCTGGTCCACGATCGATGTGGATTTCAGAACATGGACCACATGGTCCTGTGTCGCCCGCTTGCCAGAAGTTGTCTTTGTCGCCGAGACGTTGAATACGTTCCATAGGAACGCCTACTTGCTCGTGCCAAATCTTTTCTGCTTCGTCATCAGATTCATGAACAGTGATCCACAATTTGTCTCCGTCGAAACCGAAAACTTCAGTTACTAACTCCCACGACCACTTGATGGCATCGGTCTTGAAGTAGTCGCCAAAACTAAAATTGCCAAGCATTTCAAAGAACACCAAGTGCCGCTTGGTGCGCCCTACTTCGTCGAGGTCATTGTGCTTTCCACCGGCACGTACACATTTCTGCACTGTGGCGGCCCTGTTATACGGCGCAACTTCGTCACCCATGAAATAAGGCTTGAATGGCACCATGCCAGCCACGGTGAACAAGAGTGTCTGATCGTGCGGGATGAGACTGGCCGAAGGCACCACTGAGTGTCCGCGGTCGGCGAAAAACTGAGAGAACGCTGATCGCAGCTCATCGGCTGAACGAGGAATATGCGAAGCAGTTGGTGAGGCCATGAGGCACCCATCCTATCTCTGGGCACTTCGGGGCTGGGGAGAATTAGCGATAACTAGAGGCGGTGCTAGATACCTGAATACGTATCGGCATCAAGGTCGGTGGATTCTTTGGAAGCGAAATACCCCTGCGCATAACCAACAAGACTTGCAACCGCAGTCTGCACACCACGTACAAGGGCTGAAACTACTGAGGCCAGTGTCACCTGCTCCGAGAAATCAACAACTTTTCTCTTCGCCCACGACACCCCGACAACACCGACAAGTGCCCCGAGCAGAAACCAGAACAGTCGACGCATCATTGGACGGGCTCACTCATTCGACTCATGTCACCCACGGTAGTACCGAAAATCATCGACACCAATTGGCCGATATGACGGTGGATTCTGAGTCGTCGCAGGCGCCTGGCCTGTATGACCAGAACGAACATCTTCCATTGCCGCATTGATTGCATCTGTTACGTTGCGGCTCTTTGGCGCTAGAGACAGATACACCACACCATGAGCCAATTGATGCAGAGCCTCTGGCAATCCGACGCGCTCCAGTGATTCAGCCACTGCAACAGCAAAAGGCAAAGCCGTAGCATCGGCCATACCTATATCTTCACTTGCAAAGATCATCATTCGACGCGCAATAAACCGTGGATCTTCGCCAGCCTCCACCATGCGCGCCAACCAATGCAGTGCAATGTCGACTTCGCTCGCTCGCATGGACTTTATGAATGCAGAAATAACGTCATAGTGATCGTCACGACCTAGTCGCGACACACTTGTATCGAGTGCAGTCGTTGCGTGCTCGAGAGTGATGTGCTTATCGGTAGCCAATGAACAACACACTTCAAAGGCCGTTAATGCTTGCCGTGCGTCACCTGTACAACGCAGAGCAATGATCTCAAGCGCAGAATCATCGGCAGTAAAACCTTCGAGTACAGCAGCTTTCTTCAGCAATACTTCGACTGCTTCTGCATTCACTGGCTTCAGCCCAAATACAGATGATCGACTGCGCAACGCTGGGTTGACAGAAAAGGCTGGATTCTCGGTGGTGGCACCCACAAGCGTGATGAGCCCTATCTCTACCGCATGCAACAGTGCATCTTGCTGCACAGTTGTGAACCTGTGTATCTCGTCAACAAAGACAACAGTTGCTCGGTCATCGATAGAAAGTCGACGCCGAGCCATATCTATAACTTCGCGAATGTCCTTGACCCCGGCAGTAACAGCAGACAGTCGTTCGAACTCACGCTTGGTCGTCACGGCGATGAGTTCAGCGAGCGTTGTCTTTCCTGTCCCTGGCGGTCCCCACAAAATGATGGAAGACATTCGGTCTGCTTCAATCAACTTACGAAGTGGGCCACTTGGCCCCACTAGATGATCCTGACCAATCACTTCATCAAGTGTCGTAGGGCGCATGCGAGCGGCAAGTGGCGCCCTCTTCATCATGCGTTCTTCTCCCGAGGCTGAAAACAGATCTGGAGAACTCATGGCATCACGACGAAGCAGGTGGTGGCAGAAGTCGCAATCCGAGTTCTGCCAACTGTGCACTCTCAACAGGAGTTGGCGCATTTGTCATCGGGTCTGAACCACTCTGAGTCTTTGGAAATGCAATCACTTCGCGAATGTTTTCTTCACCAGCAAGAATCGCAGCTAATCGGTCGATACCAAAGGCAAAACCACCATGTGGTGGAGCACCATATTTGAATGGTTGCAAGAAGAAACCGAAACGACGATCTGCCTCTTCGTCGGAAATACCTAATTGATTGAATACACGTCGTTGCAGTTCTGGTTCATGGATACGAATAGAACCAGAGCCGAGCTCCCAACCATTCAACACCAAGTCGTAGGCAAGTGCACGCACTTTCAAGGGGTCCGTATCGAACAAGTGAAGGTCGTCGGGATGTGGATGACAAAACGGGTGATGGCCAGGGCGAGGTTTTCCTGACACTGGGTCTACTCCGACGAACAGAGGAAACTCTGTGACCCACACATACCGGTACGGACCCTCATGCACGGGCGGACGACCAATGTCGTTTCGCAATTGCCCCAAGACCTCGACCGTGGTTTCCCACTCGTCTGCAACGAGAAGCAACAAGTCGCCTTCAACAGCACCCATAGTTGCGACAAGTGCTTCTCGTTCGGAGTCTGTCAAAAACTTTGCAACGGGAGAATCGACTGCCCCATCGGCACCCACCTTCATCCACACAAGGCCTTTAGCCCCAATCTTTTTTGCTCTGTCAGTAAGAGCATCGAGCTTGTTGCGACCATAAGCAGCAGCTTCGGGATATGTGGCCGCGTCAACGCGGATTCCCTTAATGCATGCTGCTCCTGCGAATGCTTTGAA
>JBIKZT010000169.1:0-2679 GCA_044354565.1 Ilumatobacteraceae bacterium | reverse complement strand
TAACGCGTACCCACTAGGGCCACAATAACGACACTTGATTCACGCAAAGCCGTTACGTATCCAACTGGCGCACGCCGTACTGCAATCATGACCATCCAGTAGGTGAGCGCACTGGCGGCTCCAGCAAAGGAAAAGTGCAGCCATGAAGTTTTTATTGCGACAATCATTTGTTGCTTCTTGCCTGCCATCAATCCATGGAGTGTTGTGAAAAAACCAGTGGTTATGAAAATGGTCAGCGCATAAACACTTCCACTGTTGACGCGTGCACCATGGCTGTCCACAAGTGAATAGCAAGCAATAAATATGCCCACAATGATCGCCGCACGCACATGTGCATTGTCGGCATGACCTGCGAGCAGCATTATCCCTGCAATTGCGATGATGATTCCGAGAATCATTAAAGGTGAGAGATGATCGCTAAGGAATAAAACGCCGCCAAGTGCTGCAAGCAAAGCACCAGAGCCTCGCGCAATCGGGTATGTGACCGAGAAATCAGCGAGGTCGTATGAACGTGCCAGGGCAACGATGTAATACAAATGGATCAACCCACTTGCCACGGCGGGCCACCACACGAAGTTTGGTGGGAGTCCAACGAAGACGGTGATGATGATGCCGCCGATGCCGGCCATGGTCATTTGTCCCCAGAGGGCGATCCATCGGTCGCCACTCTGCTTGACCCAGAGGTTCCATGCAGCGTGAAGTACTGCTGCTGCAAGGGCGAGAAGTGTGGCAGTCAGCATTGATACCGAGGATACGCCTAGCCTAAAGAAATGACCGGGACCAACAACCGACCCATTGGGATGTTTGATTCCGGATTTGGTGGACTCACTGTGGCTCGAGCCGTCATCGACGTTTTGCCTAAAGAGAGTCTTGTATACATCGGCGATACCGGCAGATACCCCTACGGGCCGCGTCCTGCGAGTGAAGTGCGTGAGTTTGCCCTTGAGATCGCATGGAGTTTGGTGAACGACCACAATGCCAAGGCCATCGTTGTGGCATGCAATACAGCGTCGGCTGCCGCATTCAACGAGTTAGCAGAGGTGTTGCCCGTACCAGTTGTCAGTGTGGTTGAACCAGGTGCGCGTGCACTTGCTGTTGCAACCACTGTGAGGCGGGTTGGTGTCATCGGAACTGTTGGCACCATTTCTTCTGGTGCGTATCAGCGCGCGCTTGCCGATGTTGATGCGTCGCTAGATCTCACAGCTACTGCATGTCCTGGGTTTGTTGAGTTTGTCGAACGTGGCCAAACACATGGTGACGAAGTGGTGCTGCTCGCCGAAAGACTCTTGGCACCAGTCATTAATGCAGGGATAGATGCGCTGCTCTTGGGGTGCACGCATTATCCCTATTTGTCGCGAGTGATCAGTGAAGTGATGGGCGCCGGCGTCACATTGGTGTCAAGCGCAGACGAAACAGCATTCGCCTTGGCTGAGATGCTGAAGCACGAGAGTTTGTTGTCTGAATCTGAACAAGAAGGTTCACGCACATTCTTGTCATCTGGTGATGTGGAATGGTTTGCAGATTTTGGGCGACGACTTCTAGGCCCTGAACTCTCAAGTGCCAGTCAATGGCAACGTTCGAGTGGCAAACAGGCGTAACCTGCTCGTTGCTTACATTTCATGGAGGAACACATGACACGTCCAGACGGAAGAACACCAGACCAATTGCGTCCTATGTCTTTTCAACGAGATTTCACAGAGATGTCTGCCGGCTCCGTGCTTGTCACTGTTGGCCGCACCCGAGTGTTGTGTACTGCCTCTATTGATGAAGATGTGCCGCGCTGGATGAAGGGCTCTGGTAAAGGGTGGGTGACTGCTGAATACTCCATGCTTCCTGGTTCGTCGCCTGAGCGAGTAGACCGTGAAGCTGCAAAAGGTAAACAAAGTGGTCGCACAGTTGAAATTCAACGCCTCATCGGTCGCTCACTTCGTGTGGCATGCGACATGCGTGCACTGGGAGAGCGTCAAGTAGTTGTTGACTGTGATGTATTGCAAGCAGATGGCGGCACACGCACTGCAAGTATCTGCGGCGGTTTTTTGGCGCTGCACGATGCACTCACACGGTTAGTGCAAAGTGGTGCAATCAAAGAAAACCCACTGCACTCGTATGTTGCGGCCATCTCAGTTGGTGTTTGTAACGGAGTTCCTGTTCTCGACCTTCCATATGTTGAGGATTCAACAGCAGAAGTAGACATGAACGTTGTGATGCTACGTCCAGTAGGTGGAGGAGAATCACGTTTCGTAGAAGTACAGGGAACTGCAGAAGGCGTAGCGTTCTCGCGTAACGAACTTGATCAATTGCTTCAATTGGCGGACTCTGGCCTTCATCGAATTTTTGATCTTCAGTCCGGGCTGTTGTCTGAAGCGCCGCCTGCGCGCCCGATGAATCGGTAAACCATGTTGCGCATTGTGTGTGCGAGTGCCAATGCACACAAAGTTGCGGAAATGAAACGGATGATGCCCAATGGGGTGGAGTTGTTGCCGCGGCCTCTGGACTTAAGTGAGATTGACGAAACAGCACCCACCCTCGAGGGGAACGCAATCATTAAGGCTGTCGAAGTAGCTAACTTCTGTTCCGAATGGGCGCTGGCTGATGACACAGGGCTAGAAGTTGATGCGTTACATGGAGCACCTGGCGTACATAGTGCTCGATTCGCTTCAGACAACGCGACTGATTCTG